>NZ_JBZAYA010000007.1:0-250495 GCF_058244265.1 Arthrobacter sp. SE2
CGGCCACCGCCCCTACCGAATCAAACAGACCAACCATGCCTAAATGCGAAGAGCCCCTTTACCGAGGAGAAGGTCAGATCCGAGCGATTCGCCGCCTACGAAGGAATAGGCAACGCTGGAATGCCTCAATGTCTGGTGGTTAGCCGGAACTTCCAGAGTTCGCGGGAATCGAGCGGGAAACTGCTCCAGGGATCATCCGTCTGGACTTGCGTCCTGCCCTGAGGAAGTACTCTGTCCGTCGTGATTTCAAGATGGGCACGTATCGGCTCACCGGGCACGTGCAGCAATCCGACGCTCAAAAGAATCCCCAGAACAAGCATCATGGGGTGTTGAGCAAAACCTTTCCGAGTACTTTGCGGCGGCATGGTTGCCTACGATTCTTGCGGTTCGCAGGCGCCCCCAAGCGGCAAGCTGTGAAACTTCGGTAGCCAGAGACCTAATGTAAATATACTGCCGGGCATCCTCCCTGCATACAGACAGCGAATTGCCCTGCAGTAGGTAGCGGCCCCGCGCGAACGGCCCCTGCCCTTGATTCGGAAGGATCGTCCGGAGGTGCTGCGAGATCGCGGCACCGTTGGCTACCTGCCGGGACACGGACCACGTAACGAGTGATCCTCGCGAGGAAATGTGCCGCCATTAACAAGTGGTGACCACTCAAGCGATTGCCAAACGGACTGAGTATGGTCTTCCCCGTGCCTTGCCGCCCAAGCCCGGCCCGGTGTGGGCGGCACGAACGCGCCCACGTCAGGGTTCACCCGTACCGTATCCGAAACGCATGGTCTCCGCCCGATGGGTGATGCAACCCCAGTCCCACAAGCAAGAACCAATGCAAGGACGGCGGCTGGACGAACTATCCACAGTTCAAGAACCAAGGGCAATGCGATGCGTACGTGAACCACAACGGCGGCTAATCAGCGAGCACTACGGGGCGACTGTTCATAGAGAATGCCGTCCCCATCCGCCGCAGTCCCGGTACTCACGCCACGCTCCGGTGCTTCTAAGACCGGCCAACATCACCTTGCCCCATGAAAAATCCCCCGAAGGAGAACAGACCAATGCCCGTAACCGACGAGAGCATCGTCATCCCCGTCCCGCCCGAGGTGGTTTTCGACTACCTCAACGACCCCACACACCTCCCCGAGTACGACGCCACCATCCTGACCAGCGAACTCGAAGGCGACGGCCCCGTCCGCGTCGGGTCACGGTTCAAGGGCAGGAGCAAGATCCTAGGCCGGACCTTCGACTGGGTTGTCGAGGTGACAGAGAACGAGCGCCCCACGAAGCAGGTCGTCAAGTCCGTGGAAGGGAAAATCGACTTCACCGGCACCTACACAATGACCCCCGAGACCGGGGGGACCCGGCTGACCTACCGCCTGGAATCCGGCGCGGGCCTCGGCGGAGTTTTCGGCCGTGTCGCCGATGCACTCGTGAACAAGGCGTATGCACGGCAGATGCGCGCCAACCTCGCCACCCTCGCCGAGATCCTCACCGAGCACGGGGAGAGCGAGGAAGCCTCCGGCTGAACGGGGCACGGCCGCGACGAAAGGGCATCTACATCGTGGCCGCATGCCTGACGCACTATGAGTTCGGCCGTGGCCTCGACGCCGAAGCGACGAAGCGACGCGTGCCCGCCTTCGAGATCCGGGATCTGAACTCAAGGTGGAGTACGTCAGGCTGCGCTACCCTACCATCGCCGACAACAGCCAACCAGGGGAACTGAAGGACCACGTCGACAAGGCGATCCGGGTTCTCGAAGCGTATCTCGAAAAGAACTCCAAGGAATGACCGAACTAATGAATTAGTTGGGTTTCCGTTGGATCAGGTACTTAAAACAGCAGCAGGCCAGAAGCGAAACGCCTCTGACCTGCGGAAACTGTAGCGGTGGGGAGGCTCGATCTCCCGACCTCACGATTATGAGTCGTGCGCTCTAACCAACTGAGCTACACCGCCACGAATGAGAAAAACCTGCGTCAAGCCGGTCAAAAACCGCCTTGACACAGGCCCTCATTCAGAGCCCCCCACCGGAATCGATCCGGTGACCTCGTTCTTACCAAGAACGCGCTCTACCACTGAGCTAGGGGGGCAACGAGTAAATACTCTACCGGACGATTTCTCAGGCCACAAATCGGCTGCGGGACAAGGAAAAACGGCGCCGACACAATTTGCATCCGCACCGGATTCTTGAGCCGGAAAGCGTCCGAATTAGGGCAGGCGGAGCACTTGGCCCGGGTAGATGTGGTCCGGGTTGGGCACGGTATCCGCGTTCGCTGCGATCAGGGCATCCAAGTCGACGCCGAACTGCATGGCGATGCCGCTCAGGGTATCGTCTGCCTCCACTACGACTTCGGTGACCTGCCCTGCGCCGGGGGCGGGAGCACCGGCGTCGGGCACTGCGGGGCCGGGAGCCGCGAGAGCTTCCGCTGACGCCTCGGGCCTAGCTCTTTGGACCGTCTCCCCCGTTGAGGCTTGAGCGGCCTCCCGCGGGGCCTCAGAGGCCCGTCCAGTCCGCTTGTGTTCGGCCTTGTCGAAGCCGAGGTTCTTCTTCAACCCATCAAGGAAACCCATGAACCCACCTTTCCACACCCGCGGGCCGCGCGTCTTCCCCATGTTTGGTTTGGGAAAGCGTTTACGACGCGGCGGGTCGGTCATTCTCGATCCTCTGGGCCGTCAAACATGGGGAAAACGGTACAGTCAGGCGTGCGCGGGACCTGGGCCGGCGTTAAAGGCGGGCCGTCGTTAAACAGCCAGAGGCCGGCTCGAAAGCCGGCCTCTGGCAAAAACCCAGGAACTAGTCCTGTTTACCACTTACCCTTGCGGTTGAAATCGCGGTTGCCAGCGTCGCCGCCAGTGCGCGGCTTGCGTGCGCCTCGGTCGGCGTAGCTGCCCGTTCCGGCGCCGGCACCGGCGCCGCTGCGCTCGCTGTAGGAACGGCCGCCGCGGTCAGCGGAGGAACGCTCGCCACCGGAGTAACCGCCGCGGTCAGCGGAGGAACGCTCGCCACCGGAGTAACCACCACGGTCGCCTTCGGTCTTACGGAACTCCTTTTTGAAGCCACCGTTGCCCTTGAAGTTTCCGCCACGGTCTCCACCGGAGTAGCCACCACGGTCGCCGCCGCGGCTGCCACCGGAGTAACCGCCACGCTCGCCGCCACGGTCAGAGGCAGGCTTGCGACCGTTGTCCAGCTCGAGGTGAATCAGCTCGCCGCCGATCCGGGTGCGGGACAGTGCGCGCAATTGCTCGGGGCTCAAGTCCGCCGGAAGCTCCACCAGGGAGTGGTCCGAGCGGATGTCGATGCCGCCGATCTGTGCCGAGGAGATCCCGCCTTCGTTGGCAATGGCGCCAACGATCGAACCCGGCATGACGCGCTGGCGGCGTCCGACGGCGATCCGGTAGGTGGCGTTGCCCTCGGTCAGGGTGCGGGTCGGGCCACGGGAACCGAAACCGTCCTTGGAGCGCTCGCGCTTCTGGAATTCCGGCGCAGCCGGCAGTTCCTTGACCAGGAGCGGCTGGCCGCCCTGTGCCATGACGGCCAGTGCAGCGGCGATCTCCGAAGCCGGAACGTTGTGCTCTTCTTCGTAGGAGGAGATCAAGTCACGGAATGCGGCAACGTCCTCGGATTCGAGGGTCTCGGTGATCTTGTCTGCGAACTTGCCCAGACGCAAGGTGTTGACCGTCTCGGCGGTGGGCAGGTGCATCTGCTCAACCGGCTGGCGGGTGGCCTTCTCGATCGAACGCAGCAGGTACTTCTCCCGCGGCGTCATGAACAGGATGGCGTCGCCGCTACGGCCTGCACGGCCGGTACGGCCGATGCGGTGGACGTAAGACTCGGTGTCGTGCGGGATGTCGTAGTTGACCACGTGGCTGATGCGCTCAACGTCAAGGCCGCGGGCCGCGACGTCGGTGGCGACCAGGATGTCGATGCGGCCTTCCTTCAGCGCGTCGACAGTTCGTTCGCGCTGCTGCTGTGGAATGTCACCGTTGATCGCGGCGGCCTGGAAGCCGCGGGACTTCAGCTTGTCAGCCAGGTCCTCGGTTGCCATCTTGGTGCGCACGAAGGCGATAACGCCGTCAAACTCTTCCACCTCGAGGATGCGGGTCAACGCGTCGAGCTTGTGCGGGCCCATGACCTGCAGGTACCGCTGGCGGGTATTGGCGCCGGTGGTGGTCTTGGACTTGACCGAGATCTCGGCCGGGTTGTTCAGGTACTGCTTGGACATGCGGCGGATCTGGCTCGGCATGGTGGCGGAGAACAGCGCGACCTGGCGGTCTTCCGGGGTCTGCTGGAAGATCTGCTCAACGTCCTCGGCGAAGCCCATGCGGAGCATCTCGTCGGCTTCGTCCAGTACGAGGTACTGCAGCTCGGACAGGTCCAGGGAACCCTTGGAGATGTGGTCGATGACGCGGCCCGGGGTACCGACAACAACCTGTGCACCGCGGCGCAGGCCAGCAAGCTGCGGGCCATAGGCGGAGCCACCATAGACAGGGAGAACCGTGAAGTCATCGATGTGCTTGGCGTACGAGGTGAAGGCCTCGGCAACCTGGAGCGCAAGCTCGCGGGTCGGGGCGAGAACCAGGGCCTGGGTCTTGCGGGACGGGCCGTTGAGGTCGTGGAGTTCGGCCAGGCGGGACAGTGCCGGTACTGCGAATGCTGCAGTCTTACCGGTGCCGGTCTGGGCGAGGCCGACGACGTCGCGGCCTTCGAGCAGCAGCGGAATGGTTGCTGCCTGGATCGGAGACGGCTTCTCGTAGCCGACGTCCTGCAGGGCCGCCAGGACGCGGGGGTCGATTCCGAGGTCGACGAAGCGGACGCCCTCTTCCTCTTCTTCGACGGGTGATTCGGCCGGGGCCTCAACCGAGGCCGAAGCCTTTGCGGGTGCCTCAGCTTCAGCGGGTGCCTCAGTGAAGGCAGGAGCCTCAACCGGGGCCGGAGCCTCGATGAATTCAGCGGCAGGTGCGGTTTCGGCGATCTCGACGGCGGTCTCTGCTTCTTCAGCAGACTCGGCGACGAACGGGTCGTTCAGGTTTTCGGGCATAGGGGAAAGTTTCCTCATCCATAGGGGGCCAGTCGGCGCGGCCCGGTTGGGCTTGGCCGCAGTACACGTTGCGAACAGAAGAACCCGAAGGCCCTGGTGCTCGCAAGAAGTCCGGCGCTGTCGCAATCCCATGGCAGGACTTCCCGCTGCATCTCTTGGCTGCTATCTCAGCAGTCTGTACAGCGTTTTCTTCGCCCGGCTCTCCCTATGAAACTGCCCACACACATTTTGCGGGCCCCAACACTGACCAGTCCTGCCTCAAGAATTGGGCAGGAAAAAGGGATTTCCGGAGTGGGGGATAGTTCAAGTGTAGGGCACAGATTAGTCCCTTGGCGACATAACGGTCGACGGCGGCGGTGAGCTTGCGCACAAACCCGCCACCAGCGCCCTCAAGGGCGCCCCTCAGGACGTCCGTTCGAGGACGTCGTTCGAAGGCGGATCAGGCGTCCACCCCGTTGCGGCGCATGAGCTTTTCGAAGCTGTCGTGGTAGTCGGACTGAAGCAGGACTTCTCCGTCGGCCTCTGCGTCGAGGAGCAACTGCATGTCATCGAGGTTGGGGTTGCTGAACCACTGCCCCACCGTGATGCCATGTTTCGGCACAAACAGTTTGTGGATGTAGTCCCCGGCCGAAATGGAACCGGTCTTCACCACGCGCAGATAGGTGCCGACGCGTCCAGCTTCCGTGAACCGCTTGACCCACTGCGGTTCATTCATGCGGCGTTGGAACGTTGCGCACGGCACACGCGGGGAGGTGACCTCGACTTCGACGTCCAGGCCGATCTTCCACCGTTCGCCGATCACGGCACCGCTCGTCTCGATCCCGGCTACGCGGAGGTTCTCCCCGAAGATCCCGGCGGGCATGTCCCTCTGGAGTTCACCCGCCCAGTAATCCGCATCCGCCTGGGAGTACGCATAGAGCGCTTGGTCCTCGCCCCCGTGGTGGATCCGGCTCGCCTGGATGTCTCCGTGGATTCCCAGCTTGTGGACCTTCACCGGCCCGTCAACGGGGCGCTTGTCAATGGCCGTCACTCCGACCGACCCTTCGGGATCGGGCAGGAGTTCGTATACCCGGCAAACAGCAAGCAACGATGCGGTATCCATAACTACAGTCTACGTACGCAGCTACGGATCGAAGCGATATCCCATGCCGGCCTCGGTGTGGAGATGGCGGGGCTGTGCAGGGTCGCGTTCGAGCTTGCGCCGGAGCTGGGCAATGTAGACACGCAGGTACTGGGTCTCCTTCGCGTAGGCCTGTCCCCAGACCTGGGTGAGGATCTGCTGCTGGCTGACCAGCCGGCCGGCGTTGCGCACCAGCAATTCCAGGATGTTCCACTCCGTGGGTGTCAGCCGCACTTCTGCGCCGTCTTTGGTGATCTTCTTTCCGGCCAGGTCAACCAGGAAGTCGGCGGTCTGGAGCGTCGGCACTTCGTGCCGGGGCGCTGCCCGCCGCGAGGCGGCACGGAGCCTGGCCAGCAGTTCGTCCAGGCCGAAAGGCTTGGTCACGTAGTCGTCGGCTCCGGCGTCGAGGGCCTCTACTTTGTCTTCCGAACCGTGCCGGGCGGACAACACGATGATGGGCATGCTGCTCCAGCCGCGGATTCCTTTGATCACATCCACGCCATCCATGTCCGGAAGCCCAAGGTCGAGCACCACGATGTCCACGGGCTGCTGGGCCGCCGCCTTAAGCGCATCCGCGCCGTTGCCCACGCTGATGGCGTGGTAGCCGTGGGCATGGAGATTGATTTGCATCGCGCGGGCGATCTGCGCCTCATCTTCCACGATCAGCACGAGGTTCAAGGCCGCCCTCCTGTCCACAGAGGGAGTGTGACCACCATGGTCAGCCCGCCTCCCGGCGTCGCCTCAGCCATGAGCGTACCGCCCATGGCCTCCGTGAATCCCTTGGCGACAGCGAGTCCCAAACCGATTCCGCTGCGGCCGTCCCGGCTGGATGGAGAATCATCGAGTCGTTGGAAAGGCTGGAAAAGCTCCAGGACTGCCGCGGGCGCGATCCCCGAACCATGGTCCATCACCCGCAGTTCGCTGGCCGGCCGACCGTCCGCCGTGATGCCCGCTCCGGTCCGGGCGACCAGCACAACATCGGAGTCAGGTGCGTATTTCACTGCGTTTTCCACGAGGTTCGCCACGACGCGTTCCAGTATCCCGGCGTCGGCCTCTACATACGGAAGGTTGGCCGGAAGCTCGTTGCGGATGCGCTCCCCCGGCACGCCTCGCAAAGCCTCCGGCATGATCTGGTGCCAGCCCAGTCCGCGCAGCAGCGGGTTCACGGCATCCGCGGTGATCCGGGACATGTCCAGCAAGTTATCCACCAAGTGATCCAAGCGGTCCGCGTAGTCCTCGATGGTGGCCAACAGTTCGCGCTCGTCTTCGGGGGCAAAGGTCACGTCTTCCTGCCGCAGGCTGCTGACAGCAAGCTTGATGCCCGCCAGCGGAGTGCGGAGATCATGGGAGACGGCGCGCAGGATCGAGGTCCGCATTTTGTTGCCTTCGGCCAGGCGCACGTTGTCCTGCCTGCTCTTGACGAGTTGCTGGCGCTCCCGCAACGCCACCACGAAGGCGCCGAACGCCGCGAGCATGCGCCGATGCTGTTCGGAAAGCGGCCCGCCCCGGAGCAGGAGCGTGTAGTTGCGATCGACGACGGCGGCATGGTCGGCTGCCGCATGGGTCACCGGCGGTTGAAGCCCGGAGCTTGCAAGGACCTGCCAGTTGGGTCCGGGGGCGTCCGGCGAGTCGAAGGTGGAGAGCAGCGTCACCGCCTCCATGCCGAGGTTGACGCGGATCTTGTCCAGGAAAGACTCGAGGCTGCCGTCCGAGCTCAGGATACGAAGGGCCAATTCGCTGAGGGCTTTTGCTTCGGCGCCGGAATGCGCGGCCTCCTGGGCCCGTCGGGTCGCCAAACCGACGGCGAGCGCCACTCCGCACGCCACAGCAAGGAAGATGACCAAGGTGAGAAGCGTGGCGGGATCCGCGATCGATAGGGAGCCCACCGGTTCGGCCGAGAAGTAGTTCAAGAGCATGCTGCCGAGGACGGCGGAGACCACGGCCGGCCATAATCCCCCGATTGCGGCAACGGCGGCGGAGACGGCCAGCTGGAAGAGCATGATCATGGCGAAGTTCCGGTATTCCAGCACGGATACGATGACTTCGATGGCAGAGGGTAGCAGCAGGGCCAGGACCAGGCCTGCCAGGATGCGGCGTCGCCCGATCCCCTTGGCTGCCCGAAGCTGCAGCCCTATTGCGTTCACGTCCGCGGCGGCCATGGCTCAATTCTGGCACGGCGCGGGTGCCGCGCCCGCGTCCACGGTCTCTGCAGGACGCTTCGGGGAACATGTCCGGCCTTAGGATGCTGGCATGAGCCATTCAACGACGAATACCTCCGATGTCCTTGCCCTCGATTCCCTCTTGAGCCCCGAGGAACTGGTGCTTCGCGAGAAGGTACGTGATTTCACCGACCAGCGGATCCGGCCGAACATCGCCCGCTGGTACGAGGACGCGGTGTTCCCGCGGGAACTGCCGGCGGAACTCGGCGAACTCGGCGTCCTCGGCATGCACCTGGAGGGCTACGGCTGCCCGGGCCGCACCGCCGTCGAATACGGCCTCGCCGCGATGGAACTCGAGGCCGGCGATTCCGGCATCCGGACCTTCGTATCGGTCCAGGGCTCCCTGGCCATGACGGCGATCCACAAGTGGGGCAGCGAAGAGCAGAAGGAGCAATGGCTCCCGCGCATGGCAGCCGGCGAACTGATCGGCTGTTTTGCCTTGACAGAGCCGACGGCGGGTTCGGATCCGTCGTCGATGGCCAGCTTTGCGCGACGCGACGGGACGGGCGACGACGCCGGCTGGGTGCTGAATGGTTCGAAGCGCTGGATCGGGATGGCATCGATCGCCGACGTCATGATCGCGTGGGCAAACACTGACGACGGCATCCGGGGCTTCCTGGTTCCCGCCCGAACTCCGGGAGTCACGGCGACTCCCATCGACGCGAAGCTCTCCATGCGCGCCTCGATCCAGTGCGATGTGGTGTTCGACGCCGTCCGGCTCGGTCCGGAAGCCCTCCTCCCGGGTGCCGTTGGCCTCCGCGGCCCGTTCTCCTGCCTCAACGAGGCGCGATACGGCATTGCTTGGGGTGCCATGGGCGCGGCCCGTGACTCCTACGAGGCCGCGCTCGAATATGCCGGAAGCCGCATGCAATTCGGCAGACCCTTGGCCAGCTACCAGTTGACCCAGGAGAAGCTCGTGAACATGGTCCTGGAAATCCAGAAGGGCACCATGCTCGCGCTACATCTTGGACGGCTCAAGGATGCAGGCAAACTGCGACCGGAACAGATCTCGTTGGGCAAGCTCAACAATGTGCGCGAGGCAATCAAGATCGCCCGCGAAGCCCGCACCATTCTGGGTGGCAACGGCATCACGCTGGATTACCCGCCGTTGCGCCATGCCAACAACCTGGAATCAGTGCGCACCTACGAAGGGACGGACGAGGTACACACGCTGATCCTGGGCCAACACATCACGGGGGTTCCGGCTTTCCGCTAGCTTCCAGCGCGAGGATCAGGCTCCCACAGGAACCGGTTCCTTCTTCCCCGCGTCCTTCTTCTTTGTATCCTGGCGGATTGTGGCGCTGATGACGGCGGCCACCGTGCACATCGCTGCCGCGCCGATCCATGCATAGGTGTAGTGGCCCGTGGCGTCCCGGATGTAACCTGCGAGCAACGCGGCGGCCGCGGCCCCGAGCTGGTGCGCGGCGAAGACCCAGCCGAACACCACCGAACCGTCCGCCCCGAACACCTTCCGGCAGATGGCCGCCGTCGGGGGTACAGTGGCTACCCAGTCCAGGCCGTAGACCACAACGAACAGGATCATGCTGGGTTGTACCGTGGACCCCAGAAGCACGGGCAGCACCAACAGCCCGACCCCGCGGAACTGGTAATAGACGGCCAGGAGCACCTTGGGATTGAAGCGGTCCGTCAACCACCCGGAAGCGATGGTGCCCACGATGTCGAAGATCCCGACGACGGCCAGCAAGCCTGCTGCGGTGGTTTCCGGCATTCCGTGGTCGTGCGCCGAGGGAATGAAGTGGGTGCCGATCAGGCCGTTGGTGGTGGCACCGCAGATGGCGAAACCGGCAACCAGTGCCCAAAAGGTCCGCACTTTGCTGGCGCGTTTGAGGACCTGCAGGGCCCGCACGGCCGCGTTAGGCGTCTTGGCGCCTTCAGCTTGGGTGGCGTCCGCGACAGGGGCGGCATCCGCCGTCGTCGGCTGTTCTTCTTCGGCACCGTAAGGCTGGACCCCGACGTCGGCGGGCGAGTTCTTGAGCCAGCGCAGCACGAGCGGCACTACGGCAAGCGCTCCGGCTGCGATCAGCAGCGAGGCGCCGCGCCACCCCGGGCTCTGCGCGAGCACCGCGATGAAGGGCAGGAACACAAGCTGGCCGGCAGCGCTGCCCGCCGTCAGGATGCCGATCACCAGTCCGCGGTTCTTGGAGAACCACGTGTTGGCGATGGTGGCCGCGAAAACGAGGGCCATGGAGCCGGTACCGAGCCCGATCAGCACACCCCAGGTCAGCAGGATCTGCCAGGACTGGTTGACGAACACCGTCAGCGCGGAGCCGAGGCCGATCAGGCAGAGGGCAATCGAGGTGACGGTGCGGATGCCGAAGCGTTCCATGAGCGCGGCAGCGAAGGGCGCCGTGAGGCCGAACAACACCAGGTTGATGCTGACGGCGAGCGACAGGACGGTTGTTGACCAGCCGAATTCCTGCTGCAGCGGCACCATGAGCACCCCGGGCGCTGCACGGAATCCGGCTGCGCCCACAAGTGCCAGGAACGCGACGGCGGCCACCATCCAGGCGGGGTGCAGGCGCCGTTTCCGCGGAGTCTTGCCAGCTGAAAGTCTGGTCGGGTTGGGTGCGGTCATGCGGAGGGCTCCGATTCGTTCGGGAGGTCGCGTCTGGGAGGAGCTGTGGCCAAGGCCAACGGGTGTTCGGATCGCGTGAGGCTATGCCAGCTGGTGTTGGCCGCGGTCAGGCGGGACCCGCAGTGGGAGCACGTGTCGGCCGACGCCGTCGGCAGTCCGCAACCGTTGTGGATCACGCGCATGTGGGCATTGTCGGCCGGGGCATCGAGATGTTTCTCGGACCAGAGGATGATGGCGTTCAAGACGGGCAAGGCATCTTCGCCCTTCGGGGTGAGGACGTACTCCTGGCGCGTGCGGGCGCCATCCAGGTAGGCCCGTTGGGCAAGGAGGCCCGCTTCAACCAGCCAACCCAGTCTTTTGCTGAGGACGTTGTCTGCGATGTGGAGCCGGGTCTTGATGGCGTCGAAGCGACCGTTGCCGAAGAAGACCTCCCGCAGCACCAGGCTTCCCCAAGGGTCTCCGAGGATATCGAGGCCGCGGGCCAGGCTGCACGTCCGCTCGGACCAATCGGATCGTAAGGGCATGGTTTGAGATTAGCTGGCTTTTCTAAAGAAAGCTAGGTTTCTTGCGACGGGCACTCCACTCCTGACCATGTTTGAATGCAAATCGGCCGGGACACGCCGCTGTGATCGCGTGTCCCGGCCGATCCGTTGATCAAAGAAGGTCAGGAATGGAGGGGGCTTCAGTCCGTGATGTTGCCGATCGCCTGCTCAAGGTCAGCAATCAGATCCTCGACGTCCTCGATGCCGCAGGAAAGCCGGATCAGGTTGACCGGAACGGCCAGCTCGGTGCCCTTGACCGAAGCATGCGTCATCTCCGAGGGGTAGTTCATGAGGGACTCGATGCCGCCCAGGGACTCGGCCAGCGTGAAGACCTGGGTGGACTCGGCCACCTTGCGGGCCGCAGCTTCGCCGCCCTTGAACTGCACGGAAATCATGCCACCGAATTTCTTCATCTGCTTGGCCGCGAGCTCGTGGCCCGGGTGGGAAGGCAGGCCCGGGTACAGCACGGCTTCAACCTCGGGGCGCTCAAGCAACCATTCAGCCACGGCCTGGGCGTTCTCGCTGTGGCGGTCCATGCGCACGCCGAGCGTCTTGAGGCCCCGGGTGGTCAGGAACGCATCCATAGGTCCGGACACGGCGCCGACAGCGAACTGCACAAAGCCGATCTTTTCGGCCAGTTCGGCGTCCTTGACCACGATCGCTCCGCCCACGACGTCCGAGTGGCCGCCGATGTACTTCGTGGTCGAGTGGACCACGACGTCGGCACCCAGGGCGAGCGGGGTCTGCAAGTAGGGCGAAGCGAAGGTGTTGTCGACGACAAGGAGGGCACCGGCGTCGTGCGCTACTTTGGCGAGCGCCTCGATATCGGTGATCTTCATCATCGGGTTGGAAGGAGTCTCCACCCAGACGATGCGGGTCTTGTTCGCCGCGACGGCCGCCGCAACGGCGTCAAGGTTGGACATGTCCACTGGTGTGTTGCCGATGCCCCACTCACCGAGCACGCGGTTGATGAGCCGGTACGTTCCGCCGTATGCGTCGTTGCCAAGGACGATGTGGTCGCCGGGCCGGGCAACGGCGCGGATCAGGGAGTCCTCGGCGGCGAGGCCCGAGCTGAAGCTGTAGGCGCGGGTTCCGCCCTCGAGCGCGGCGAGCTGTTCCTGCAGGGCATCGCGGGTGGGGTTGGTGCCGCGGCCGTATTCGTAGCCGTCCCGCAAACCGCCTATGCCGTCCTGGGCATACGTCGAGCTGAAGTGCAGCGGCGGGACCACGGCGCCGGTGCGCGGTTCGAAGGCCTGGCCGGCGTGGACGGCACGGGTGTTGAATCCTGCTTCGTTTGCAGACATATGTACTCCTAGTGTCAGTTGCTCAGGTAGGCGAGAAGGTCGTGGCGGGTCAGGATGCCCACGGGAGCTCCGACGAACGTCACCATGACAGTGTCGACGTCGGAAAGCAGCTCGCGCGCGGCGGAGATGGTTTCCAAGAAACCGATGACCGGCAGGCGCTCCCCCATGTGCTCGGAGATCTTGTCGGTCAATTTCGCCTCGCCACGGAACAGCTTGGAGGTCAGCGTGCGCTCATCGACGGCGCCGAGGACCTCGCCCATGACCACCGGCGGTTCCTGCGAGAGGACCGGGATGTGCGAAACCCCGAATTCGTTCATGATGTTGATGACATCGCGCACGGTCTCGTTGGGATGAATGTGGACAAGGTCCGGCATCTCGCCCGTCTTGGACTTCAAAACCTCGCCAACCGAGGCTTCCTCCCCGCCGGAGAGGAAACCGTAGGAGCGCATCCACTTGTCGTTGAAGATCTTCGCCAGGTAGCCGCGCCCGGAGTCCGGCAGGATCACGACGACGACGGCTTCCTCCCCAAGGTCTTTGGCCACCTGCAACGCGGCAACTACTGCCATGCCGGATGACCCGCCGACCAGGAGGCCTTCCTCGCGGGCCAGTCGCCGGGTCATCTCAAAGGAGTCGGCGTCGCTGACGGCAATGACATCGTCCGGCACGGTCTTGTCGTAGTTGGCCGGCCACATGTCCTCGCCGACGCCTTCCACGAAGTAGGGCCGCCCGGTGCCGCCCGAGTAGACCGAGCCTGCCGGGTCTGCGCCGATGACCTTGACGCGGCCGCCGTCTGACTCCGGCCGGTTGGCGGACACATCCTTGAGGTACCGCCCTGTACCGGTAATGGTGCCGCCTGTGCCCGCGCCGATCACCACATGGGTGATCTTCCCGTCGGTGTCACGCCAGATCTCTGGCCCGGTGGTTTCGTAGTGGCTGCCGGGGGCGGCGGGGTTGGAGAACTGGTCCGGCTTGTAGGCTCCGGGGATTTCCGACACGAGCCGGTCGGAGACGCTGTAGTAGCTTTGCGGACTGTCCGGGGCCACAGAAGTGGGAGTGACCACAACTTCGGCGCCGTACGCCTGAAGCACAGCACGCTTGTCCTCGCCCACTTTGTCCGGGACAACGAAGATGCACCTGTAGCCCTTTTGCTGGGCCACGAGGGCGAGTCCGACGCCGGTATTGCCCGAGGTCGGTTCCACGATGGTTCCGCCCGGCTTGAGCTTTCCGTCCCGCTCTGCCTCCTCGATCATCTTCACCGCGATGCGGTCTTTGATCGAGCCACCGGGGTTCACATATTCGAGCTTCACCAGAATGGTGGCTTTGATGTCCCCGGTCACGTGGTTGAGCTTGATGAGCGGTGTATTGCCAATGAGGTCCAGGACGGACTGGGCGTACTTCATAGGTACCAAGTTACCGCTTGGTCGGGATTGCTTCTGTGCAGCGGAGGGTCGGGGCGGCGGCGGGTCCGCGTCCGCTTCGCGTCTAGCCAAAGGACGGCCTCGCGGGGCAAGCTAGCGGGAACACCCTCCAAGGAAAGGACATGCACCATGGATTGGACCCTCGAAGTGGTTGTGCTCCCCGTGAGTGACATTGACCGTGCCATCGAGTTCTACCGTGACAAAGTGGGCTTCAACCTCGACCACAACACCACGAACGAGCACATGCACGTGGCGCAGCTGACCCCGCCGGGCTCCGGATGTTCGATCGTCGTCGGAGACCTCCCCGCGCAGAGCGAGATGGCGCCGGGTTCCATGCGGGGCCTTCAACTTGTGGTGGCGGATGCGCGTGCTGCGCGCGAGGAATTGCTCAGCCGCGGAGTCGAGGCCAGCGAAATCACCGTCTTTGACGAGCGCGACGGCGGCACGTTCTTCGGCTTCAGCGATCCGGACGGAAACACCTGGGCGGTGCAGGAACTCAAGGTCCGTGCCGAGAAGCCATTGATTCCGGCGGAGGCCCGCGGGCGCTTCGGAGAATAGGCAACCGACTCACTCAGCCGGTGCAGTGCCTCCTGCCGAAGAGTCGGTCTGCCAGAGGCCCAGGATGTTGCCTTCAGTGTCCTTGAAATAGGCGTAGTAGCCCATTCCCGGAACAGCATCCTTGCCTTTGACCACTGAACCGCCCGCACTCTCGATTTGGCCAAGCGATGCCTCGATGTCTTCCACGTCGACCGTGATGATGGGCGTCTTCAGCTCTTCCGAGCGCGGGAAAAGTGCGCCATTGATGGCCCCCGGCGAGCTCGGCATGCCCGTCTGCGGGTCTGACGGCGTGGTGATTGCGATCGTGTAGTCCATCTCCTGCATGGGGTTGAGCATCCAGCCGAAGGCACCCTGGTAGAAAGTGTTGGCCCGCTCCTTGTCGTCCGCGGGGATTTCAAAATGCACAACACCGGCCATTGCGTTCTCCTGAAATTGTCATGGAAGGCGCAGACGCCCCGCGCCACACGTGGAGTCTAGTCGTGTGGGTTTCGCGGCGTAAGGGGCTTGAACGCCGCACTTTTGGAGTGTTGTCGGACGAGCATGCGACCATGAATGAATGACCATCGTCGATGCCCCACCCGCCGCAGCGGCTGCGGCCGACGCGTCGGTGCGATGGCACTCCGGCGGCCCTTTCGACCTTCTGCAGACCCTCGGAATCCTCATGCGCGGCAACGGCGATCCGTCGTTCGCTGCGCGGCAGGACGGCGTGTGGATGGCGTTCACTACGCCGGACGGTCCGGCCACCTTGCGCCTCACCGCCGCGGGAACCGGCCAAGACACGCATGTCGATGCCCAGGCTTGGGGCTCCGGCGCCGATTCGGCAATCGCCTCTGTGCCTGCGCTGTTGGGGAGCGGGGACGACTGGTCCGGCTTTGACGAGGCTGCGTTCCATGCGACTCTTCCGCGGATGGTCAGGGAAGCCCGACGCCGGAACCTCGCCGTCCGATTGCCTACCACCGGCCGTGTGGTGGACTCCCTCGTACCCACGATTCTTGAGCAAAAGGTCACCACTATCGAAGCCCGTCGGGGCTACCGCTACCTGATGTACCGTTACGGGACTGCAGCGCCAAGCGGCGGCCGCCTTTCGACGTCGAGCCTGCCGTCGGGCCTGCTCGTCGCGCCGACCGCCGCCCAATGGTTGGCCATTCCTTCATGGGAATGGCACAAGGCCGGCGTGGGTCCCCAGCGTTCTGCAACAGTCATGCGGGCGCTGCGATCCGCCGTCGCGCTCGAACGGCTCGCCTCACTCAGCGCGGCGGAGGCCGGGGCCAAGATGCAGACGATTCCTGGCATTGGCATCTGGACGGCTGCCGAGGTCGTCCAACGAACCCATGGCTGCCCGGATTCGATCGCGGTGGGCGACTACCATTTGGCCTCGTACATCGGTTATGCGCTCACGGGCAGGAAGACGGACGACGCCGGAATGATCGCCCTCCTGGAGCCCTGGCGCGGTCACCGGCAGCGGGTAGTCCGGATGCTCGGACTCAGCGGCTTCCGCAAGCCGACGTTCGGACCGCGGATGACCATCCAGGACCACCGGGGCCACTAGCAACGCGGAGTCACTTACGGCCCATGTTGCCGCCCGGCATCGGCCGTAAGTGACCCCGCGTTGAGGGTTTCGCCTGCTTGATCCGGACAATGAGGCCGGTGAACCCTTCGGCCAGGTCATCGGCGTTGACCTTGAAGTAGGACCAGCCGGCGCTGGTGAAAGCCTCGTCCCTCCGGTTGTCCCTTGTCTGCCGTTCCCGCGTGAGATGCGGGGCACCGTCATACTGCACGGCGATCCGGAATCGCCGGTACCCCAGGTCCGCGGAAGGAGACCACGGATCGCCCGGATCGAGGCGGAGCTGCAGTTCCGGTTCAGGCAATCGCGCATCCACCATGGCCAGCCGCAGGAATGTCTCCGGAAACGAATCTGCCCCGACGCGCATGTCTTCGAGGGCAAGCCGGGCCTTCTCGACGCCTTTCATGTTCGGATGCTGCCGAATCAGGAGCCGCAGCCCGTCCTTGTTCGCGTAGGGGTCCGTCCTTCCTTCAAGGCCGGGCCGGGGCACGCGGATTAACTGGTCTCCCATGGCAATCACGTACCGCAACGGCAACTGCTGCGCCAGGTCAAGCCACGTCCGGGATGGAGAGGACACAGGAATTCCGTCAATTTCCGTGACTTCGTCCGGGAGGACACGGACTCGGTGCCCCGTCACTCCGGTTCGTCGGACCCTGGGAAGCGCATGGGGCTTGCTGAGGTGGACCGTCTCGCCGCCGCCCAGCCACGGAGGAAGGCCGAGGCGGGTCAATATCGCGGCACTCTCATGGGACACCCAGGCGCCCGGTGTTGCCGCGGCGAGCACCCGTGCCCTTTCGGCAAACTCAAACTCGCGACCCGCAGGCAAGTAGATCAGGCGGCCGCCGTCGGACACGTCCTTGGCCCGGAGCCGCTTCGGAGCGACGCCAAGCACGCGGGATTCATAGACCGTGAAAGGACGGTTACTGAGTTCCTTCGGCAGCGGAATGATGCGGACCATGGGATCCAGTTTGGCCGCAAACGGACCCCGACAAGGAGTTATCCACAGGCAGACTTCCAACCACGCCAACGCGGGGTCACTTACGGCCCATGCCGGGCAGCAACATGGGCCGTAAGTGACTCCGCGTCGGAATCAGAGGTCAGAGTCCGAGGCGGGCGATCGCTTCTTCGCGCATGTCGATCTTGCGCACTTTGCCGGACACTGTCATGGGGAAGCTCTCCCGGATGTCCACGTAGCGCGGGATCTTGTAGTGGGCCAGTTTGCCGCGGCAGAACTCCTGTACTCCGTCCACTTCCAAGGCTGCTCCCGGCTTGAGGATGATGCAGGCCATCAGCTCCTCGCCGTACTTGGCATCCGGAACGCCGATAACCTGGACGTCCTGGATGGCGGGATGCCTGTACAGGAACTCCTCGATTTCGCGGGGATAGACGTTCTCGCCGCCGCGGATGACCATGTCCTTCATACGGCCTTCGATCACGATGAAACCGTCCGGATCCATCCGGGCGAGGTCGCCGGTATGCATCCAACCGTCGTCGTCGATGGCCTCGGCTGTCTTCTCCGGCTGGCCCCAATACCCTGCCATCACGGCGTAGCCCCGCGTGCACAGTTCACCGATCCCGCCGCGCTCCAGGGTTTCACCGGTGCCTGGATCCACGATCTTGGACTCGAGCCGGGGCATCGTGCGCCCTACTGTCGTGGTCCTCTGCCCCAGGGTGTCCGCCGCGAGGGTCATAGTGGACACGGGCGAAGTCTCTGTCATTCCGTAGCAAATGGCTACGTCCCGCATGTTCATCTCGGAGATGACACGCTCCATGACCTCGATAGGGCACAGAGAGCCTGCCATGACGCCGGTGCGCAGCGTGGAGAGGTCGTAGGAGGCGAACTCCGGCAAAGCCAGCTCGGCGATGAACATGGTGGGCACGCCGTACAGCGAGGTCCCGCCAAAATCCTGCACGGCTTCCAGTGCTGCGGCCGGCGTGAATCCGCGGCCGGGAATGATGGTGGCTGCACCGTAGCTCAGAGCATTCAGGTTCCCGATGACCATGCCGAAACAGTGGTAGAACGGCACCGGAAGGACCACCCGATCGCGTTCCGTATATCCCAGCAGCCTGCCGATCTGGTTGCCGTTGTTGAGGATGTTGTGGTGGGTCAGCGTGGCACCCTTCGGGAAGCCGGTGGTCCCCGAGGTGTACTGCAGGTTGATGGGATCGTGCGGGTCCAGTTCCGCCATGCGAGCCTTGAGCGCTGCGGGCGCGACGTCGTCCGCGTGCTTGAGCAGTTCGGCGTACGTCAGCTCGGCGTCTGTTTGCGGTTCGCCTGCGTTGAGCATGTCCAGTCCCAGATCGGGAAGGAAGACCAGCTCCCGAAGCTCGGGGCAGCTGGCCAAGGCCTCCCGGGCCATGCCCACATAGTCGCTGTTCTTGTCCGATGGAGCGGCCACCAGCATCCGCATGCCGTTCTGGCGGACCACGAATTCGAGTTCGTGGCTGCGGTACGCCGGGTTGACGTTGACCAGGATCGCGCCGGCCTTCGCCGTGGCGTATTGCAGGATGGTCCACTCGGCGCAGTTCGGGCTCCAGATGCCTACTCTGTCGCCTTTGGCGACGCCCTTGGCGAGCAGCGCACGCGCGAGCCGGTCGACGTCGTCGTTCAGCTTTTCGTAGCTCCAGCGCCGCGCCTCATCGCCGGGCACCACGGCGGCTTCGATCAGCGCATCCCGCAACGGAAACCGCGCCGCGACGCGTTCAAAGTTGGCGCCGATGGTCTCTTCAAGCAGCGGGACGTCAGTGTCCCCGGCTGTGTAGGAAAGCATGAACGCACGCTACCAACTCCGAGGGGCCAAGAGAAGACTTTTGCTTGGAAGTCCTACAAAATATTTCAGGGCCTTTCCGGGCCAGCCGGTAATGTGAATCCCATGAGTGCACCCATTGACCTGCAGGCCACGTTCATTCCCAACGACGGCGAATTCTTCCGCGTCAAGCTCGCGCTGGAAATCGCGATCGACGAGGTGGTGAACGAACCCGGCTGCATCCGCTACGAGCTCACCGAAGCCAACGAGGACAAGCTGATCCTGACCGAGCAGTGGGCCTCCGAGGAACACCTCGACATCCACTCCAAGGGCATCGCCGTCCAGGACCTCAACGAATCCCTCAGCGCACTGCTGGCGGAGCCTGTGATGCTCGAGCGCCTCTAGGAGTTTTCTGCGCGCTGCTTTGCGATGTGCGCGTGAACCTCATCCATGTCGAGCCCCTTGACGGCCTCGATGACTTGCTCGAGCTGGGGTCCGTTCAGCGCGCCCGGCTGGGAGAACACGAGGACCTTCTCGCGGAAGGCCATGAGCGTGGGGATCGAGGAGATGCCGGCTTCGGCGGCGAGCTGCTGCTCGGCCTCGGTGTCCACCTTGGCGAAGAAGACATCGTCGTGCTTCTCGGAAGCGGCCTGGTAGGTGGGGGCAAACTGCCTGCAAGGGCCGCACCACGCAGCCCAGAAATCCACCAGGACAATGTCGTTGCCCTCGATGGTCGATGCGAACTGCTCCCCGGTGATGTCAATTGTAGCCATGCTTCCACGGTACGCGACCGCGCCGCCTAAGTCGCCTCTGTTCGCTACCCGGCAAACCGGGAATAAAGCACGACGGCGGGCGGCTGGGACCCGGTCGAGCGGAGCCGGTTGGGGAGAAATCACCTAAGCCTTGCGAGCCATTGAACGCATGTTTAGTATGTTAAACATGCGTTCAATGGTTGACGATCTCAACACCCGCGCCCGCATCCGGGACGCCGCGATTGCCTTATTCGGCAGGCAAGGCTTCGCCGCCGCCACCATCCGGGCCGTCGCCGCCGAGGCAAGAGTGAGCCCGGGCCTCGTGATCCACCATTTCGGCAGCAAAGCCGGTCTCCGAGAAGCCTGCGACACGCATGTGTTGGCCGAAACCGCGGGACAGGGCATCCAGAAAACCGACCCTCAGGCAGTGGGCACGCAGATCCGGAACTTCCTGTCCCACCCCGAGCAATACGCCCACGAGATCGCATATGTCCGGCAGTCCCTCAGCGACGAGTCCGACGCCGCCGACGCCTTCTTTGACGGCGTGGTGGCCCAGACCCGGGCCATCATCGACGCCGGAATCGCGGGCGGCACTATCCGGGCCTTCGACGATGTGGCAACCACCGCCGTCGTGGTCGCGACGAATAGCCTCTCGATGCTGGTGCTCGGCAGGCACGCGGCCCGGGCGGTCGGGACGAGCGAGCTGGGTCCGGACATGCTCCGCGCACTGACGCTCCCTACCGTTGACCTCTACACCAACGGCTTCTACACCGACACCCGATTCCTCGATGCCGCGCGCGCAGCACTGCAGGCACGGGCGCCGGAACCCACCGGAACGGAGACCGCATCATGAGACAGGCAATCGTCGTCGAAGGACTGCGCAAGAAGTTCGGGCGGCGGGAAGTCCTGCACGGCATCGACTTCAGCGTCGAACCGGGCAGCGTGTTCGGCGTTATCGGCCCCAATGGTGCGGGCAAGACCACCACCATGCGCTGCCTGCTGGACATCATCCGCCCCAGCGGTGGACATGTTCAGGTGCTCGGCGAAGATCCGCGCCACTCAGGACCTGAGCTACGGCGCAGGATCGGCTACCTCCCGGGCGAGCTGTTCCTGGAGCAGCGCATCACCGGGCGCAGGCTCCTGGACCACTACGCGGCCATCAGCGGTCCGGTGAAACCCGGACGCATCGACGAACTCGCTGAGCGTTTGGACCTGGACCTCGACCGCCACACGCGCAAGCTTTCCAAGGGCAACAAGCAGAAGCTTGGGCTGGTCCAGGCCTTCATGCACAGCCCCGAGCTCCTCGTTTTGGACGAACCTACCAGCGGGCTGGATCCCTTGGTCCAACAGGAGTTCCTGGCCATGGTGCGGGAAGCCCGCGACAACGGGCAAACCGTCTTCCTGAGTTCGCATGTCCTCAGCGAAGTCCAGCAGGCCGCGGACGAGGTGGCGATCCTGCGGGACGGCAAAATCGTCACCGTAGCCACGGTGGATGCCCTCCGCGAAACCGCCCTCCGGCACTTGCGGCTCACAGCCAGCGGCATCACGGCAGACGACGCCGGTGCGCTGTTGGGCCGGGTACCCGGCGTCGGGGCGCTTGAGGTGCTCAAAGCGGGTGACGGCGTCGAGGTGTCCGCGGTTCTAGAAGGCGGCATCCAACCGTTGGTGCAAGCACTGTCCACGCTTGAGCTGAAGGACCTGGTGTTGGAAGAGCCTGACTTGGAGGAATCGGTACTGAAGCTGTACGGACACACGGGAAATTCAGGCAACGGCAAGCGCAACGGCACGGCCCGGAAGCCGCTGGAGGCAATGAAAGGAACCGGCAATGAATAGGAAAATGCCTCTCTTCAGGCGCGCTTTCCTCGACCCTTGGCGTTCAACCCTCGGCTGGGCAGCGGGCCTTGCAGCGGTGATCGCCCTCTACGTGCCAATCTTCCCGTCAATCAGCAGCAGCTCTCAGATGCAGGTCATGATCGATTCCCTTCCGCGCGAAATGACCAAGGCTCTGAACTACGACCAGATCGCAACCGGACCGGGCTACACCCAGGCAACGGTGTACGGACTCATTGGATTCCTCCTTATGACCATCGCCTCCGTGTCGTGGGGCGCTGCCATTGTGGGCGGCGACGAGGAATCGGGCCAGTTGGAACTGACTTTGGCACACGGGGTCACACGCACCCAGGTTGTGCTGGAAAGGGCGCTGTCGCTGCTACTGCGCATCGCGCTGCTCTCGGCCATCGTCTTCTCGGTAGTCCTTATGCTCAATGAATCGGCCCGGCTCAAAATCAATCCGCAAAACCTGTTCGGCGCCACTGTCCTCTTTGCAGGGCTGGCCCTCTTGAGCGGCACGACAGCACTGTTCGTCGGTGCCATAAGCGGACGAAAGACGTTCGGGCTGGCAGCCGGTGCGGCGGTGGGCGTCCTAGGCTACGTGTTCAACGCCGTCGGGCGTCAAAGTCCGGACGTCGAATGGCTCCTCAATCTCTCCCCTTATCACTGGGCCTACGGCAACTCACCGGTGACCAATGGGGCGGATTGGGCCGCCGCCGGCTGGCTATGGGGAATCTCGGCAGGACTTGTGTTGCTGAGCGCGGTTGCGCTGCAAAGGCGCGACGTCGGGGCGTAGCGACGCTTGCGGGCGCCGGGCCCCAAGTGCCGGCGGTACCTTCGGCTAGTGCCAGAGGTGCGGGGCGGCCTTGCGGGCGCCGGGAAGCGCGTTGTTCTCGCGCCACTCGTGGATCCATTCCGGAAGCTCGAGGTCTGCGGGAGGCTCGCCGAACTCGGCCAGGATTTCCTCTTGGCTCACGGGCCGGCCCTTGGCGACAAGCCGGGTGGCGATGTGCGCGCGGGCGTAGATCTCGCCGTCCACCACCATGCGTTGTTCAAAATAGATTGCCTTGGAATCAAGCCCGATGATCTTGGACTCAATGGTGTATTGCTGCCAAAGCTGCAACGACTTCCGGAATGCGATGGTCTCCCCTGCAGCCACGGGGCTCCAGCCCCGGCGGCGCATCTTCTGCCAGATCGCTGCACGCACCATAAGGTCGAAGCGTCCAAGATCCATTAGCGAGAAGTACATGCCGTTGTTTACGTGCATTGCGATGTCGATGTCCGTGGGCAGTACGCGCATGGGCAACGAGGACATACCCCAAACGCTGAGCCGGCTCCGCCTGGACGAGGTGAACAAGATCAAGAGGGTTCGCAGAAGCAAATGCATAACCGCCATGTTACTCCGCAGTAACATTTCGGGACAGCTTCGTTTTGCGTGTCGCCACATGGCATGCCGTTTACCGCCGGTTCACGTGCCGCGGGAAGAATGTCTGAAAACAAATTGCAGAAGGCACCAAGGAGATCCCGTGAGCACCACCCAAACCATCAGGACACACGCAGAGGTGTGGCCGGAACTGCCGCTCCACCAGGAACTGGTGCTGCAGGACACCCGCGGCAACAGGATCGTGGGCACCTTGGACGGCATGACCGAGGATCGCAGCACGCTCTGGATCCAGTTGTCCGGAGGCCTGGGCCGGCAACTCGTCCACCATCAGGACGGATACTGGCTGGAGCCGAGCAGCGCAAGCTAACTGGGCTTTCGTCGTCGACACCCGAAATCCCTGACGACACCGGAATTCGGGCGTCGAGAGTCCATCCGCGCCTCGAACGGTCCGCGTCGAACGGCCCTTCAAAGCAAGCACGGACAAACAAAAAAAATCCCCGGAACCATGTGGTTCCGGGGATTTAATTTTGTGGCAGATGAGGGATTCGAACCCCCGTAGGCGTTGCCAGCTGATTTACAGTCAGCCCCCTTTGGCCGCTCGGGTAATCTGCCGAACTTCAAAAGAAGTCACTCCCGATCATCGTTTCGTTTCCGATCCGGTAAGCGCGAGCAAGACAACCTTACAGAACTTCTGCCGAAGAATCGAATCGAGGCGCCGAAGCCTCAAAACAGGCGAAAATCTCAGGCCCCGCCAAATATCCGGCCCGCCAACTTGGCCTCGAAACTGGCTGCTTGCTCCAGCGTGATCTGGTTGAGCTGCACGGCCCGCAACAAGTCCGAGTGGACACCATCCATCCGCGATGCCGCATCAGGAACCGGGCTCAGGACCACCGACGCTGCGAGCGCCGCGGCCGCAACCGCGGTTGCTGCGGTGGCGGCGGCGGCTCCGATTGAACCGGCGGCGGCAGCGGCTGACTTGGTGACGTAACGGACGGCCTGGTTGCTCATGGTGCTCCCTTTCAGGATGGGATCTTCAAACTGTTACAACTCTGTCTGGGCAGTCTCAGTTCCGGCCATGCGTGTGCTGTGAGCGAACTGTGAACGCTCAGCACACGCCGGGCGCTTCCGTATTAGGCTGGTTGGCAGACAAAGCCGCCCTTCCGGGCCGCAACGCACCAACCAAAGGAGAGTCATGGCAGGCGAATCCACATTCGACGTCGTCAGCAAGGTAGACAAGCAGGAAGTCGCCAACGCGCTCCACCAGTCCCAGAAGGAAATCGCACAGCGATACGACTTCAAGGGCGTCGGCGCGGAGATCGACTTCAGCGGTGAAAAGATCCTCATGAAGGCCAACTCCGAGGACCGCATCCTCGCTGTCCTGGACGTCTTCCAGTCCAAGCTCATCAAGCGCGGCATCTCCCTCAAGTCCCTCGACCAGGGCGAGCCATACCCTTCCGGCAAGGAATTTCGCCTGGAATGCTCCATCAAGGAGGGCATTGCCCAGGACATCGCGAAGAAGATCAACAAGATCATCCGCGACGAAGCCCCAAAGTCCGTCAAGTCCCAGATCCAAGGCGACGAACTCCGCGTCACCTCGAAGTCCCGCGATGACCTGCAGGAAACCATGAACATCCTGAAGAAGTTCGAAGAGGTCGATCTCCAGTTCGTGAACTTCCGCAGCTAAGACTTCGCTGCGGCCAGTCCGCCATCCGGAAGTACGACGACGGCGCGTTGCCCCCTGAGCGGGCAACGCGCCGTCGTCGTTAATGGGGCGTCGTTAATGAAGCCAGGCGCGTCACGTCGCGCAACTTTTTAGGGTCAAGGCTTGGCGGAGACCCCGGGATTCCGCGGCTGCACCGATCCGCGGAGGCCAAAAGACTGCTTTGCGTGACAACCACCCAAAATAATTACGAAACCCTTCTTTTGCGTAATCGGATCAAACGGGTACTGTACTTCCTTAGGCGAGCCTAAGTGTGGCTCCCCTAACGAAAGATTCCACATGACCGCGAACTTCCTGATCGGCCTGCGCGAGGGCCTCGAAGCCACCCTCGTGGTGGTCCTGCTGATGGCCTATCTCGTCAAGACCGGACGCCGCTCGCTGCTCCCCCGGCTTTGGGCCGGCGTCGGCATCGCCGTGGCCGTTTCCATCGCCTTCGGCGCCCTGCTCACCTTCGGTCCGCAGGGACTGACTTTCGCTGCGCAAGAGGCGATCGGGGGCGGATTGTCCATTATCGCCGTCGCGCTCGTCACCTGGATGGTCTTCTGGATGGCGCGCACTGCCCGCAGCCTCGGCGGCGAGCTGAAGTCGCAAGTGGACAAAATGGCCGACGGCGCCGCGTGGGGCCTCGTGGTCGTCGCGGCACTCGCGGTGGGCCGCGAAGGACTCGAGACGGCGCTGTTCCTTTGGGCCGCTGCCCAAGCCGCCGGCGAATCGTCACAGCCGCTGCTCGGCGCCCTGCTGGGCCTGGCCGTTGCTGCCGGGCTTGGATACTTGCTGCACCGCGGAGTCCTCAAGGTCAATCTCTCCCGGTTCTTCACCTGGACGGGCGTCGGGCTCATCGTGATCGCGGGCGGCGTGCTCGCTTACGGCATCCATGACCTCCAGGAAGCCGGAATCCTGCCCGGGCTCCACAACCTCGCGTTCGACGTCTCAGCGGCCATCCCGCCGTCGTCCTGGTACGGCACCCTGCTCAAGGGCACCCTCAACCTTTCCCCTGCCACCACGTGGCTCGAAGCCGGGGCCTGGCTGCTGTACGTGATCCCGGTGCTTTACTTCTACATCCGCGCCAGCGGTTCCACTCCCGCGAAATCTTCCGGCAACGCCGCCGCTTCCCAGGCCGCCAAAGCCGCCTAGACGCTTCTCGCACTCCACAACAGAAGGAAACCCCATGCCTGGCACTCCCCTGCCCAAAATAGCGCTGCCTAAAATGACCTCCCTCCGTCGGACGTCTTTTGCCATCGTCGCCGCGGCCGCCGCTGTTCCGCTGGTACTCACCGGCTGCACGGACAACACAAAGACGCCCGGCCCCAGCGCTTCCGCCGGACCAATACAGGTCACAAGCACCAAGACCGAGTGCAAGGTTTCTACCGGGAGTGTCGCCAGCGGCAACCTGAGCTTCGCGGTCAAAAACGAAGGCACGGAAATCACCGAGTTCTACCTCCTCGCGGAGGACAGCTTGCGGATCGTCGGCGAAGTGGAGAACATCGGTCCCGGCCTGACCCGCAACCTGGTGATCACAGCCCCTGCCGGCAAGTACACCACCGCGTGCAAGCCTGGCATGCAGGGCGACGGTATCCGTGCGGCCTTCGAAGTCACGGATTCCGGAAGCAAGGCCGGAGTCGATGCCGATTTCCAGAAGCTCGTGGACACCGGCGTCCAGCAATACGCGGCCTACGTCAAGGACCAGACCGAGCAGCTCGTGACCGGCACCAAGGCCTTCGCCGATGCCTACGCTGCAGGCGACGCATCCAAAGCCCGCGAACTCTACGCGGCGACCCGCATGCACTGGGAGCGGATCGAACCGGTCGCGGAATCCTTCGGCGACCTCGACCCCAAGCTCGATGCCCGCGAAGCCGACCTTGAGCCCGGTCAGGAATGGACCGGCTGGCATCGCGCGGAGAAGGACCTGTTCCCGCCGGCAGGCTACACGGCGCTGACGGCCACCGAACGCGCCAAGATCGCCACGCAGCTCGTCGCCGATACCGAGGAGCTTGGCAAGCGCACCCGCGCTGTGGTGCTCTCCGCGGACAAGCTCGGCAACGGCGCCAAGGAACTCCTGGACGAAGTCGCACGCGGCAAGGTCACCGGCGAGGAAGAGATCTGGTCCCACACCGACCTCTGGGACTTCCAGGCCAACGTCGACGGGGCGCGGATTGCGTTCGAAAACCTCAAGCCCGCGCTTGCGCAGAAGGACGCTGCCCTCGCCACGAGCCTCGACGAGAAGTTCGCTGCCCTGCAGGCCGAGCTCAAGAAGCACGCCAAGGGTGACGGTTTCGCGTACTACAACGAACTCGGCCCGGCTGAGGTCCAGCAGCTCGCCGCACTGGTCGACGCCCTGGGAGAGCCGTTGTCCAAGCTCACCTCAGCCGTGGTTCTGTGAGCGGCTGCCCTTTCAACCACGAGCCCGCTGAGGTGCCCGACGGCGGGACGGAGGCTGCCGCCGTCGGGGCCGCCAAGGCGGCCAAGGGCGACAAGAGCGGCCTGTCCCGTCGGGGACTGTTTTCCCTCGCGGGCGTGGGCGGCGTCGGTGCCGCGGCAGGCCTTGCCGCCGGATACCTCAGCCATGACGCCGTGGCCGCAGTGGCCGCCCCGGCAGGTACCGGAAGCAGCGTGGTTCCTTTCTATGGCGAACGCCAAGCCGGCATCATCACTCCCGCCCAGGACCGCCTCCACATGGCCGCCTTCGACGTCACCATCGAGGACCGCGCGGCATTAATCCAGCTCTTGAAAGACTGGACCGCTGCAGCCGAAGCCATGACGGCCGGCCGCACGACCGGCGCGACCGGCGCCGTCGACGGCCCCTACGATGCGCCCCCGGAAGACACCGGGGAAGCCCTCGATCTGGCGGCCGGCAAGCTGACGTTGACGTTCGGCTTCGGACCGGGCCTCTTCGAAAAGGATGGCAAGCCCCGCTTCGGACTGGAGGGCCGCAGACCCGATGCCCTGATCGACCTGCCGCATTTCCCTGGCGACGCCTTGCAACCAGAACGCACAGGCGGGGACATTGTGGTCCAGGCGTGCGCGGACGATCCCCAGGTCGCCGTGCATGCGATCCGGAACCTCGCACGTATCGGCTTCGGCAAGGTGCGCGTCCGCTGGTCCCAGCTGGGCTTCGGCCGGACCTCCTCCACGTCCCGCGCCCAGACCACCGCACGCAACCTTTTCGGGTTCAAGGACGGCACAGCCAACCTGAAGGCCGAAGAACCTGCACTCCTCAACGAGCATGTTTGGGCCACCGCCGGAACCCACCCGGGTGAAGCGTGGATGGCGGGAGGCAGCTACCTTGTGTCCCGGCGGATTCGGATGCATATCGAGATCTGGGACCGGACTTCGCTCCGCGAACAGGAAGGGCTGATCGGCCGCACGAAGGGTGCCGGAGCGCCATTGTCCGGAGGAGAGGAATTCACGGCGCCGGACTTCGGGATCAAGGGCCGCGACGGAGAGCCGTTGATTCCGATCGATTCCCACGTCCGTCTGGCGCACGCGGACCAGAACAACGGTGTGAAGATGCTTCGCCGCGGATACAACTACACCGACGGTTCGGACGGGCTCGGCCACCTCGACGCGGGCCTCTTCTTCATCGCCTTCGTCAAGGACCCGCGGACGCATTACGTGCCCATGCAGATGGCCATGGCGAAGAGCGACAAGCTGGCCCTGGAGTACCTCAAGCACACGGGCTCGGGCCTGTTCGCAGTGCCTCCGGGCATAAAGGCGGGCGGCTTCATTGGTGAGGGCTTGTTCGCATGAAGCCGCCCGTCGTCGGACGCGGCACCGGCACTCGGTGACTTACGGGACCGCTGGCTAGGAAAGCGGCCGTCCGGCCATCCGTTCGAGCCGCTCGATGCGCTCACGCATGGGCGGGTGGGTGGCGAACAGCTTGGTCATGGCACCGCCGCGGAACGGGTTGGCAATCATGAGGTGCGAAGTATTCACGAGGCGCTGATCCTGTGGCAGCGGCACTTGCTTCACACCCGCTTCGATCCTGCGGAGGGCTGAGGCGAGCGCCAGCGGATCGCCGGTGAGTTCCGCGCCGTCGTGGTCGGCGTCGTACTCCCTCGTGCGGGAAATGGCGAGCTGGATCAAGGAAGCGGCAAACGGCGCAAGTAGCGCCATGGCGATCATGGCAAACGGGTTGGCGTTCCGCCGGTCCCCGCCGCCGAAGAACAGCAGCATCTGGCCCACCGAAGTAATGACGCCGGCGACGGCGGCCGCGATGGACGAGGTGAGGATGTCGCGGTTGTAGACGTGCATGAGTTCATGCCCGAGGACGCCGCGGAGTTCGCGCGCGTCGAGCAAGTTCAAGATGCCTGCGGTGCAACACACGGCGGCGTTCTTCGGATTGCGTCCCGTGGCGAAGGCATTGGGGGTCATGGTCGGAGAAATGTAGATCCGCGGCATGGGTTGGTTCGCGCGCACGGAGAGTTCCCGGACGATCTGGTACAGCTGCGGAGCCTGCTCTTCCGAAACCGGGTACGCGGCCATGGACCGGATGGCGATCTTGTCGCTGTTCCAATATCCATAAGCCGTTGTCGCGATGCCGATCAGTGCCATGATCCAGATGGGCGACGCGCTGCGGGTGCCCACGCCGATCACGGCACCTAGTCCCAGCAGCACCGCCCAGAGCACACCGAATAGCGCTGCGGTCTTCAGGCCATTGTGATGATTATGCACTTCACTACTTTCTTGCAGTACGGCTTTTGTCTTGCATTGCATGCTGGTTCTGATCCGATTAACGCCGACGGCGGCCCGGACGTTCCGCCCAACTAACTCGCAGTTGTTGTCGTTCTGGGCCGTTATAACGACAACAACTGTCAGCTAGTTGGGCGGGGGCTGACCACGGGCTAGGGCACCGGGTGGAGGGAATCGTATTGGAGGAATCCGCGCTGCCCGCGCGCCACGAGCCACGCCAGTACTGCGCACAACACGCCGCCGAGGAGCAGCACCCAGCCCTCACTGAGAACCTTGGTGACGCCACCGGCGAGCATGTCCCCCACTCGGGGACCACCTGAAACCACCACAATGAACACGCCTTGCAACCGTCCCCGCATGTGGTCCGGAGTGGCCGATTGCAGGATGGTGGTGCGGAAGACCGCGCTGGCCGAGTCCGAGATTCCGGCAAGGGCACAACACATGGCCGCCGGGATGATCCACAGCGTGACCCCATCGCGCCCGGCGTCCCCGGCAAGGACCACCACCAGGCCGAAAGCCGCGATCGAAAAGCCCCATCCGGCCACGGACCAGACCACCGCCCTCCCTTGGCGCCGCACCCTCCCCAGCGGTCCGGAGAACAACCCCGCCAGGAAGGCGCCGACAGCCACCGAGGCGAGCAGCACACCCACGGTAGTGTCGCCACCCCCGATCATCGTGGCTCCGATCGCGGGCATGAGGGCGCGCGGCTGGGCGCAGATCATCGCTACGAGGTCGATGATGAAGGTCATGCGGAGGTTCGGCCTGGTGCCCAGGAAACGGAAGCCCTCGACGACGGAGCGCAGGCCGGGTGCCGACGCGTTCGCTGCCGCAGGAAGGGCCGGGAGCTTGAAAAGGCTCCACAGCGCGAAGGCGAAGCTCAGGGCATCGATCGTGTAGGTCCAGCCAAAACCGCTCGAAGCGACCAGAACGCCGGCCAGCAGGGGGCCGGCCGTCATGGAAATACCCATGTTGAGCATGCTCAACGCGTTGGCGGCGGGCAGCAGTTCCTTGCGGACCAGCAAGGGAATGATGGCGCTGCGTGCCGGCGCGTTGATACCTTGCGCGCCGCTCTGGATCGCGACGAGGAGGAACAGTATCCAGACATTGTTCAGCTGGAACCACGCCTGGAGTGCCAAGGCCACGCTGCAGGCCCACAAAACGAGGGACGCAACAATGGCGACTTTCCGCCGGTCATAGGCATCGGAAAGGGCCCCGCCAAACAAACCCGCGATCACGAGCGGAACCAGGGCAAAGATGCTGAGCAGCCCCACGTAGAGGCTCTGTTGGGTGATGCTGTAGACCTCGAGGCTCACGGCAACCAGGGTCAGCTGGGATCCGACCATCGATACCGAAGACCCCAGCCACAGGCGGCGGAATGCGGGGCTTTCGCGAAGCGGGGTCATGTCAGCCAGGAGTTTTGCCACCGTCCAACCCTACCCACCAACGCGTCCGCCCTCCCGGAGCGCTGCGTGGGGCGGGGTTCGCCGCTGCGGTGTGGGCCGCCGTCGGGCCGCGTGGCTCTGTCGCGCGCTCGAGTCCCGGCCGCCGTCGGCGGGTTCATCCGAAGTTAGCCTCACCTTATTGTGAAGTACTCATAATAAGTGCTTCAATGGGCGTATGGCAGATCACACGGCAGACCAGGAAGCGTGGGCTTCCGCCCTGCATTCCCACGGACGCCGCGTGACCAAACAGCGTCTTGCGGTCCTTGCGGCTGTTCAGCACAATCCACATTCCCCGGCCGAAGGCATCCTGGCTGCCGCGCGCAAGGATCTTCCCGAACTGACAGCGCAGTCTGTTTATGTGGTGCTGAGCGACCTCACGGACCTGCAGATGCTGCGACGCTTCGAACCGCCCCACTCTCCCGCGCTGTACGAGACTCGGGTGGGCGACAACCACCACCACGCCGTCTGCATCAGTTGCGGCCGGGTGGAGGATGTCGACTGCGCCGTAGGCCATGCCCCCTGCCTCACCCCGCACTGGGATGAGCACTCCAAACCCATGACCATCCAGATCGCAGACGTCCTGTACCAAGGCATCTGCCAGGACTGCCAGGCCAAACAACAGCTTCCTACTCAAACGCAAGTAACCACGAAATAGGAGAACGATGACCGCGAACATCTCGACCACCCAGTCGGGCGCCCCCGTCACCTCGGACGCGCATTCCCAGTCCGTTGGTGCCGATGGTGCCATCATCCTGACCGACCACTACCTGGTGGAAAAGCTCGCCCAGTTCAACCGCGAGCGCGTCCCGGAGCGTGTTGTCCACGCCAAGGGTGGCGGCGCTTTCGGTGCCTTCAAGACTTCCTCGGACGTTTCCAAGTACACCAAGGCTGCTTTCCTGCAGCCCGGTGTCGAGACGGACATGCTCATCCGCTTCTCCTCCGTTGCAGGCGAGAGCGGCTCCCCTGACACGTGGCGCGACCCCCGCGGCTTCGCCGTCAAGTTCTACACTTCCGAGGGCAACTACGACCTCGTCGGCAACAACACCCCGGTGTTCTTCATCCGCGACGGCATCAAGTTCCCCGACTTCATCCACTCCCAGAAGCGCCTCCCGGGCACCCACCTGCGCGACGCCGACATGCAGTGGGACTTCTGGACCCTCTCCCCCGAGTCCGCACACCAGGTCACCTGGCTCATGGGCGACCGCGGCCTGCCGGCTTCCTGGCGCGAAATGCAGGGCTACGGCTCGCACACCTACCAGTGGATCAACGCCGAAGGCGAGCGCTTCTGGGTCAAGTACCACTTCAAGTCCAACCAGGGCGTCAAGACCATCACGGGTGACCGGGCTGAGGAACTGGCCGGCTCGGACGCGGACTTCTACATCCGCGATCTCCAGGAAAACATTGCCGCCGGCAACTTCCCGTCCTGGGAACTGCACGTGCAGGTCATGCCTTACGAGGACGCCAAGACGTACCGCTTCAACCCGTTCGACCTCACCAAGGTGTGGCCGCACTCGGACTACCCGCTGATCCACGTTGGCACCATGGAGCTCAACAAGAACCCGGAGAACTATTTCGCGCAGATCGAGCAGGCCACCTTCGCGCCGTCGAACTTCGTTCCGGGTATCGCTGCCTCCCCGGACAAGATGCTGCAGGCCCGCATCTTCTCCTACGCTGACGCACACCGTTACCGCGTGGGCACCAACCACGCCCAGATCCCGGTGAACCAGCCGAAGAACCAGGTCAACAACTACAGCCAGGACGGCGCGGGACGTTACCTGTTCAACGCTCCTTCGGTTCCGGTCTACGCACCGAACTCCGTGGGTGGCCCGGCTGCTGTTGAGCCGCAGAACCCGGCCGGCGGCTGGGAGAACGACGGCGAGCTGACGCTCTCCGCGCACTCCCTGCACGCCGAGGACGGCGACTTCGTCCAGGCCGGCGCGCTGTACCGCGAGGTCTACGACGACGGCGCCAAGGCTCGCCTGCTGGAGACCATCACGGGCGCTGTGGGCGGCGTCAAGAGCCCCGGCATCAAGGAACGCGCCATCCAGTACTGGACCAACGTCGATGCTGAACTCGGCGCCAAGCTGCGCGCCAACCTCGGCGCAGGCGAAGGCGAGTCGGCTTCAGAGGCAGCCAACAAGCTGTAAAAACGTCAACAAACGAAGCAACCCCGCTGCGGAATCTCCGCGGCGGGGTTGCTTTTTTATACCCATGAATAGCGGGCCTGATTACCGTTCCGCGGCGGGTTTTCCACATAGCCGAGAATGTCTCTGGCTAGCTCGGCATTGTGATCCATAGGATCCTTACATGAGCACATTCACCGGGATCCCCGCAGAGGCCATCGCCTTCTATGCCGAACTTGAAGAGAACAACAACCGCGAATGGTGGTTGGCGCACAAAGACATCTACGACTCCGCCGTGAAGGAGCCATTGACGCTGTTGCTGGAGGAGCTTGAGCCGCGATTCGGGCCGGGCAAGGTTTTCCGTCCGAACCGCGATATCCGCTTCTCCCAGGACAAGTCCCCCTACAAGACGGCACAAGGAGCGTTTGCGGCGGACAAGGAGGGCGTGGGGTTCTACCTCCAGCTCAGTGCAGACGGCCTGTTGCTCGGCGGTGGATGCCACTCGCGCACCCCAGAGCAGATTGCCCGGTTCCGCGCCGCCACGGATTCGCCGGCCAGCGGCGAGGAACTGCAGAAAATCGTAGACTCCATCGCCGCCGCCGGTTTCGCAGTGGAAGGCGAGAAGCTCAAGACCGTGCCTCGCGGTTTCGACAAAGACCATCCCCGGGCCGAGCTCTTGAAGCACAAGTCGTTGTCTGCCGGGATGACTTTGGGCGAACCGGAATGGATGTCACAGCCCTCAGCCAAGGAAGAAATCGCCAAGCGTTGGGAGGTATTGCGCCCGCTCGTGGAGTGGGTCAACGAGCACGCGGCGCCTTAAACGTTGGGGTCGTTGCCGTGGCTGGGTCCGTCGGGAGCAGTGAATCCGCCGCTGTTTAGACCCTGCTGAGGCTGTCTTCGTCGTCGCCGCTCTTGTCGGAAACAGCGGCCTTCCCGGACACCGCAGCCTTCGCGGAAGCGAACTTCTCGTTCAGTCTGGAGTGGCGCTGCCCGTAGGCAAAGTAGATGGCAAGTCCGATTACCAGCCAGATGGCGAAGAAGATCCAGGTCTCCACGGCCAGGTTTGTCATCAGGTAGACGCACAGCACTGCCGAGACCACGGGAAGCACCTTGCCGAACGGAACCCGGAAAGCGGGCTTCAGATCCGGGCGCTTCTTACGCAAGACCAGGATGCCCAGGCTCACCATGACGAAGGCCGAGAGGGTACCGATGTTGATCATTTCTTCGAGAAGATCCACGTTGGTCAGACCGGCGACGATTGCCACGGCCGCGCCGCAGATGATCTGGAGGCGGACCGGCGTCGAACGCTTGTCGCTCGTCTTGGACAGCGCGCGGGGAAGCAGACCATCGCGGCTCATTGCGAGGACCACGCGGGCCAGGCCCATAAGCAGCACCATGATGACAGTGGTCAAACCGATCAGGGAGCCAAAGGCAATGACCTTGGCCGCGTCAGTGTTTCCGACCGCTTCGAAGGCCGTGGTCAGGGTGGGATTCTTCGCTTGCGCCAGCTGTGTATAGGACACCATGCCGGTCAGTGCGAGGGAGACCAGGATGTAGAGCAACGTCACGACCGCCAGGCCGCCGAAGATTCCCCGGGGCAGGGTCTTCTGCGGGTTCTTGACCTCTTCCGCGGAAGTGGCAACCACGTCGAAGCCGATGAAGGCAAAGAACACCAAGGCTGCGCCGGCAAAGATGCCCAGCGTTCCGTACTGCGCCGGGACCGCACCAGTGAGGAAGCCGAAGAGGGATTGTTTCATGACATCCGCCCCGTCGGTGCCTCCGGTAGGCTGCGATGCCGGGACGAAGGGAGTGTAGTTGGAGAACTTCACGTAAGTGAAGCCGACAACAATCACGAACAGCACCACGGCGATCTTGATCAGCGTGAAGACGTTGCCCACACGGGCGGACAGCTTGGTGCCAAGGACGAGGAGCACCGTGAAGATCGCGACAATCAGGAAAGCGCCCCAATAGAGATCCACGCCGGCGATGTTCAAGGCCGGGGCCATATCCACGCCCATGAGCGCAAACACTTTGCTCAAGTAGATGCCCCAGTACTTGGCGATCACGGCAGCAGCGGTAAACAGTTCAAGGATGAGGTTCCAACCAATGATCCAGGCAAGGACTTCACCCATGGTGGCGTAAGTGAAGACGTAGGCGGACCCAGCAACCGGGATCGCAGTAGCGAATTCGGCGTAGCACATGATGGCCAAGGCACACGTGACGGCCGCGACGGCGAAGGAGATCGTCACGGCGGGGCCGGCAAAGTTCGCAGCCGCCTTGGCCCCGACAGAGAAGATCCCGGCGCCGACTGCAACGGCAACGCCCATGATCATCAGATCCCAGGTGCTGAGGGAACGCTTGAGCTTGCGTCCGGGCTCATCGGCGTCCGCAATGGACTGCTCGATCGATTTGGTCCGGAAGAGGTTCATAGAAGAGTCCACAATCTTGATGAGGCGGTAGAAACAGACTCATCAAGAGTAGTGTCCAGCCAATGGACCCCCACATTTGTCCCGAATCGTGAGACGCAATCGCCGCCTATCTTCAGAGCTTGGGGACCTTCCAATCCATCAAGGTGGAACGGATCAGGAAGCGTTTCCCCTCAGGCGATTCCACCGAGAAGCCGCTCCCCCGGCCGTCCACTACATCCACTGTCAGATGGGTGTGGGACCAGTAATTGAACTGCTCCCGGGACATCCAGAACTCCAAGGGCTGCGCCCGTTCGGGCTCGCCGATGTCGAAAAGTCCGAGGAGAACGTCCGAATCGCCGGTGATGAATTCGCCGGCGGGGTAACACATGGGTGAGGAACCGTCGCAGCAACCACCTGACTGGTGGAACATGAGCGGACCGTGCTGCTCCCACAGCTTTCGGAGCAGTTCGATGGAAACGGCGGTGAGCGCCACCCGGGAAAAGTCTTCCCCGGGCAGCGTCACTGCGGCGTCAAGCCTGTTGTGGGGCATTAGAACCTCAGCACCACGCGGCCGTCGATCTTGGCATGCTTCATTTCGTCAAAGACCGCGTTCACCTCGGAGAGCTCCCTCGTGGACACGGTCGGGTGGATCTTGCCCTGCGCGTAGAAGTCCAGCGCTTCCTCCAGGTCCTGGCGCGTTCCCACGATCGAGCCACGGACGGTCAGGCCCTTGAGCACAATCTCGAAAATCGGCGCAGGAAAGTCTCCCGGCGGAAGCCCGTTGAAGACGATCGTCCCGCCACGCCTGGCCATGCCGATCGCCTGCCCGAACGCCGAAGGATGCACCGCCGTGACCAGGACACCATGGCAGCCCCCGGTTTCCCGCTGGATGACTTCGGCCGGATCTTCGTGCAACGCGTTGACCGTAAGCTCGGCACCGTGTTTCTTGGCGAGGGCGAGCTTGTCGTCGGCGATGTCCACCGCGGCAACCCGCAGGCCCATGGCCACCGCGTACTGGACCGCGATGTGCCCCAGGCCGCCGATGCCGGAAATGGTGACCCACTGGCCCGGCTTGGCCTCGGTCATCTTCAATCCCTTGTACACGGTGACCCCGGCGCACAGCACCGGGGCGACCTCCACCGGGTCCGAACCTGCCGGAATCCTCGCCGCGAACCGGCTCTCCACCAGCATGTACTCCCCGAAGGAGCCATCCACGCTGTAACCGGCGTTCTTCTGGGCCTCGCACAGCGTTTCCCAACCGGTCCGGCAGAACTGGCAATCGCCACAGGCAGACCAGAGCCAGGCATTGCCCACCAGATCCCCGACGGCCAGGTCGGCCACGCCCTCGCCGAGGGCCACCACTTCGCCCACGCCTTCATGGCCGGGCACGAACGGCGGTGAGGGCTTGACCGGCCAATCGCCCTCCGCGGCGTGCAGGTCCGTGTGGCACACGCCCGTGGTCATGACCCTGACCAGCGCTTCCCCCCGGCCGGGAACAGGAATGGGAAGGGACTGGATCTGAAGGTCTTTACCGAATTCAGTTACTACGGCTGCTTGCATTGTCGTCGTCATTGGCGAAATCCTTGCGTCGTTAAAGCGTTTTCTCGGGGGAGCTGCTTCCTGAGGGGTGGCCAGGGTGGGCCGGAGGGAGGGATCTGTGCTGATCCCTCCCTCCGGGTCGAATGCGGCTTAGAAGAAGCCGAGCTTGTTCTCGTTGTAGCTGACCAGCAGGTTCTTGGTCTGCTGGTAGTGGTCCAGCATCATGGCGTGGTTTTCGCGGCCGATGCCGGAGGACTTGTAGCCGCCGAACGCAGCGCCGGCGGGGTACGCGTGGTAGTTGTTGACCCACACACGGCCGGCCTGGATTTCCCGGCCTGCCCGGTAGGCGACGTTTCCGTTGCGGGACCAGACACCTGCGCCGAGTCCGTAGAGGGTGTCGTTGGCGATACCGATCGCGTCGTTATAGTCGCTGAACTTGGTCACGGACACCACGGGGCCGAAGATCTCCTCCTGGAAGATCCGCATCCGGTTGTGGCCTTCGAAGATGGTCGGCTGGACGTAGTAGCCGCCGGCGAGGTCGCCGTCGAGCTGTGCGCGGGAGCCGCCGGTGAGGACCTTGGCGCCTTCCTGCTTTCCGATGTCGATGTAGGAGAGGATCTTCTCCAGCTGGTCGTTGGAGGCCTGGGCGCCGATCTGGGTGTCGGTATCCAGCGGGTTGCCCTGGATGATCTTGTTGGTCCGGGCCACGGCGTCGGCCATAAAGGAGTCGTAGATGGTTTCCTGGACCAGGGCGCGGGAGGGGCAGGTGCAGACTTCGCCCTGGTTGAAGGCGAAGAGCGTGAAGCCTTCCTGGGCCTTGTCGTAGAACGCGTCGTTCTGCGCGGCGACGTCGTCGAAGAAGATGTTCGGGCTCTTGCCGCCCAGCTCCAGCGTCACCGGGATCAGGTTCTGGGACGCGTACTGGCTGATCAGCCGGCCTGTGGTGGTTTCGCCGGTGAAGGCGATCTTGCGGATCCGCGGGCTGGACGCGAGCGGCTTGCCGGCCTCGACGCCGAAGCCGTTGACCACGTTGAGTACGCCGGCCGGCAGCAGGTCACCGATGAGCTCCATGAGGACCAGGATGGAGGACGGCGTCTGCTCGGCGGGCTTGAGGACTACGGCGTTACCGGCAGCCAGGGCCGGAGCGAGCTTCCAGACGGCCATCAGGATGGGGAAGTTCCACGGGATGATCTGACCCACCACACCGAGCGGTTCGTGGTAGTGGTAGGCGGTGGTGTCCTCGTCCAGCTGGGACAGCCGGCCTTCCTGGGCGCGCACGGCGGAGGCGAAGTAGCGGAAGTGGTCCGCCGCGAGCGGGATGTCCGCATTAAGGGTTTCGCGGATCGGCTTGCCGTTATCCCAGGACTCGGCGACGGCCAACATTTCGAGGTTCTCGTCGATCCGGTCGGCGATTTTGTTCAGGATGGCGGCGCGCTCGGCAACGGAGGTCTTGCCCCAGGACGGTGCGATCTTGTGGGCGGCGTCCAGTGCCAGCTCAATGTCCTCGGCCGTGCCCCGGGCAACCTCGCAGAAGGCCTTCCCGGTCACCGGGGTGATGTTCTCGAAGTACTGCCCCTTGACGGGGGCAACCCATTCGCCGCCGATCCAGTTCTCGTAACGGTCCTTGAACGTGACCTTCGAACCCTCGGCACCTGGCTGTGCATAAACAGTCATTGCTAGCTCCTTTGCTCCGCATGATGGTGGCTTTGCTATGGCTTCAGCGTAGGAGCGGGGAGGTTGCAAGCAGGTTGCAACGTTGTGGTTCAGATCACTTCGGGGCGGTACTCACCTGTCTTAACGGGGAAGCTAGAGACCCGCAGGGAAATTGTAGGAACTGGGCACCGGCGAGGGTGCGGCACCAAAGGAGAGCACTACCTCGTCGTGGGCCTTGAGAACCACGTCAGACACCGGCGCAGTCTGCTTTGCGCCGTTCACGTAGGCGGTCCAGCCGCCGGTCCCGCTGTGCGGTGCTCCGGTGGCGTCCTTACCGTCCAGGACTCCCCATTCTCGGAGGACCTGGCCCAGCGTGTACTTCAGTCCGGCCGTGGGCGCTTCGATGTGGATGACGCCGGACGTGTCGTGGGTGTGCAGCGCCGAGATTCCGTTGGGCTGCCCGTCGGCCCCGAAACTGAAGCCGATCTCCGCCGGGACCGTGACGGCCTTGCCATCAACAAGGACGTCCAGATGGGCGTGATAGTGCTCGGCTGTGCCTTCGGCGGTCAGGATATCCAGGCCTGCGGACTTGATTCTCTGTGCCCCCGCGGCTGGATCGAGTTCCCAACCGGCGGCGGCAGCTGTGGTGGCCGCTGCCGAAGACGTTGTCGATGTGGGCGCCGTCTGGGCGGGTGCCCCGCAGGCTGTGGCTCCGGCAAGGAGTCCGGACACGGTCAGGGCAACGGCGAGGCGTTTGTTCAACACGGAGGAAGCTTCTTTCGTTTGGCTCGGTTCTACGATACGGGCCGAAACTCCGTATTTCCCGAATGCCACACGAGGGTCCTCCGTCAGGCCGACAGTTCGCTTTCCAGGCGTTCAAGCTCGGCGACGACGGCGGCCCGCTTGGGCGAGCGCGGCGGCAGGAGCTTGAGGGCGGCAAGCCGGACGTCGACGTCGTTCTTCGCCTCGGGTAGGCCCGCATACTTGAGCAGCGCCTCGGCACTGCCGTCGTTGAGGACCGCCTCGCGCAGGAGCGCCGAGACCTTCTCGCGGAGCTCCACAATGCCGGGCGCTTCCGAATGCGGAAGGACGGCGCCTTTGTAGATCTCCAAGGCGATGCGGTGGGCGCCCCTCTGCAGGCAGGAGAGAACCTGGGCAGCATCCTGACCGAGGTCGATCGGGAGCCGGTAGGGGCGGGATTCCGGGACCGCAGCGGGATCGATCTCGTGGAGTACCTTGCGCAGGCGCACCATTTCGGCCCGGAGAGTGACAGTGAATCCATCGCCCGGATACAGGGCCAAGGCGAGCTCCTCGGCACTGAGCCCCTCGGGACGGGTGCCCAGCAACGCCAGAATCTCGCTGTGCCTTGCGGAAAGCGGAATACTGCGCCCTCCTATGCTCAAGAGCGCCTGGTCTCTGCCCAATAGCTGGAGGCTGTTCCGGTACAGGCCCGTGCCCTGCGGCGAGCCACCAGCAGAAGACGAGTTTCGGCGTCGGGCTGGCGTTGAGCGCTTGGTCGCCGCGAGCTGTAGCCTTTCCACGCGCAATTGGGCCTGCGCCGCGGCCACCGTCGCTTCAACGAGGGAAAGGGTGTGGGGTGCGACGGCGGCTTCCGTGCCGGTGATGTCGACGACCCCAAGGAGGGCTCCGGAGTCAGGGTCGTGGAAGGGCACCGCCGTGCAGCTCCACGGGTGGACGGAGCGTTTGTAGTGCTCGGCGCCGGAGATCTGGATGCCGCGGCCCAAGGCGAGCGCCGTGCCGGGCGCACTCGTGCCGACCGCGGCTTCGGACCAGTCCGCGCCTGCCACGAACATCATCCCTTCGGCGCGGCGCCGCATCGCGGGATTTCCATCCACCCAGAGCAGGCGTCCGAGCTCGTCCCCCACGGCGACCAACAGCCCGCTCTCATAGCTGGGCTGGATGAGGAGCTTCTGGATGACGGGCATGATGGTGGCGAGCGGGTGTTGCCGGCGGTATTCCTCAAGCTCGTCGAGATCCATGGCCACGGGAGCTTCGGGCTGGTCCGGGTTCGCCTTGAGCTGCGCGGATCGCTGCCAGGATTCCTTGATCAGGCGGCGCAAACCGGGAAGCTCCGTGGCCTCGGGAAGCCCATAGCGCCACGTATCAATTTGCTCATGTCCAGCGCGGGCATGGCGCTGCAACAGCTCGGCGACGTCGTTGACCGAAGCTGCCGGATGGATCGGATTCTTCATCGAACTCCCAAAACCGGACGCAGCACAGTACAGGCCAGTCTAGTTGCGACGCAGGAGTTTGCCTATGGCGAGACGCCGAGGGCGGCTGCCTGTTGAGCGAGCTCGGTGATGAGTTTCCAGTCGCCGTTTTCGATGGCGTTGCGGGGTGTCAGCCAGCTGCCTCCGACGCAGGAGACATTCGGCAGCCTCAGGTAGTCGGGTGCCGATGCCGGGCTGATGCCGCCTGTAGGACAGAACTGCACATGCGGGATGGGAGCTCCGATGGCAGCCACATAGGCGGGTCCGCCGGCCGGACCTGCCGGGAAGAACTTCATAGCCTGAAGTCCCTGCTCCAGCACCGCCATGACTTCCCCGACCGTGGCAACTCCGGGGAGTATCGGAACTTCAAGGGTGAGCATGTGCGCCAGCAGGGCGGGCGTGACACCCGGGCTGACGAGGAACTGCGCGCCGGCATCCACCGCCGCATCGGCCTGTCCGGGTGCGAGGACTGTTCCCGCCCCAAGCAGGATCTCCGGCACTTCCTCTGCGATGAGTTTGAGCGACTCAAGGGCGCTGTCCGTGCGGAGGGTCAGCTCGATGATCCGGACCCCGCCGTCGGCGAGGGCGCGGGCCACCGGCACGGCGTGGCGTGGATCATCGATCGTGACGACGGGAATAACAGGGGAAACCCTCAGGATATGAGTGGCATCAGCCATGGTGGATCTCGTTTCTCAGGCCGTCCAGCCTGTGGTTGTCGATGATGCTGTGCGCCCGGGTCTGCTCAAACGTCGGGACGCATCCGGTGCCACCTTTGCCGCCCACCACAAGGGAAGCGGCCGCGGCACCGTAGCGGGCCGCCGTCGAAAGCGTGTCGCCGAGCACCATCCGGGCGGTCATCGTTCCCACGAAGGCGTCCCCGGCACCGGTCTGGTCCACGACGACGGGTGCCGGTAGCGCGTCAACCCAAAGCGAACCGGCGGCGCTGCCCAGCTGGATGCCTTCAGCTCCGCATGTCACCGCGACGTTCACGGCGCCGAGGCGCCGAAGCTTTTCCACAGCTTCCTCCGCGGATGCGCAGCTAAGGAGCGCCCTCGTTTCCCCCGGGAATGAGGGGGTCACGAGGAACGCCTGGGGCGCAAGTTCGGAGAGGTCCGCCGTCGCAGCCTCCTCGGACGTCAGCCGCGGCCGGAAATTGGGGTCGAAGACAAAGCGGGGCGAAAGCCCTGCGGCCTTGAGAACGGCGGCGCGCGATGTACTCGAAATAGCGCAAGCGATCCCGCCCGCCACCACGGCACCGGCGGCCGAAAACACGGCGGGATCGACGTCGTCGGGGCCTAGCGTGGATCCAACGCTGCCGCGGCGGGCGTAGGAGAATTCCCGTTGGCCTTCGGGGTCGCAATGCACCAGGTACATGCCCTGCTGTCCCGGCCTGAACTTCAGGAGCTCCGTGGAAATGCCCAGTTCCCCGACTCTGGCGGCAATCGCTTGCCCGAGCTCGTCGTCGCTCAATACGGACAGCAGTCCCACACGGGCGCCGGCCGCGGCGGCTGAAGCCGCGACATTCAGCGCGTCCCCGGAGATGCCGAGCTGCGCCGGTACGCCGTGTCCGACGGGGACATCCGTGGCGATCTCAAGGAGGATTTCACCCATCACGACCACGTCGAACGGCTGCCGTTGGAGGGCTTCAATCACCGTGTTCACCAGTCGTGCACCGACCCGTCGAGGCGGCGGTTGATAGGCAAGTACTTCGGGTCGAAAGGAAACGTCAGCGCTGCCTCTTCGTCGAATTCCACCCCGAGGCCGGGAGCGTCGCCGGGGTGCATGTAGCCGTCATTGAAAGTGTAGGACGTCTTGAACACCTCGCCTGCTGGATCCCGGTGGCCCATGTATTCCTGGATGCCGAAGTTCGGAATGCCCATGTCCACGTGAAGCGCCGCAGCGAACGAGACCGGCGAAAGATCGCCGGCACCATGCGAACCCGAGCGGACGCCGTAAAGGTCGGCAAGGGAGAAGATCCGCCGCAGGTGCGTGATGCCGCCAGCGTGTGAAACCGAGGTGCGGATGTAGTCGATGAGGCGTTCCGTGATGAGCTGCTGGCAATCCCAGATGGAGTTGAATACCTCCCCGACGGCGATTGGCGTCGTCGTGTGCTGGCGGATCAGCCTGAACGCGGATTGGTCCTCTGCCGGGGTCGGATCCTCGATCCAGAACGGACGGTACTGCTCCAGCGAGGCACCCAGCCTGCCGGCCTCAATGGGCGTGAGCCGGTGATGCACATCGTGCAGGACATGGACGCCGTAGCCGAACTGCTCCCGGACATGTGCCATCATCTTCGGCGCAAAATCCAGGTAGGCCGTGGTCTCCCACGTGTCTTCCTGAGGGACGTTACCGCTCGCCGGCTCGTAGGTCTTCCCGTCCACAGGCGCGATCCCGTACGTCTTTTCCAGCCCGGGAACCGCCGCCTGGGCACGGATGGCCTTGTAGCCGAGATCAAGGTGATGCTGGAAGTCGGCGTCGAGCTCCTCAAGGCTGGATCCACTCGCGTGACCGTAGACCATGACGCCTTCACGGGCCGCGCCGCCCAGGAGCTCATAGACGGGCATACCGGCAGCCTTGCCCTTGATGTCCCAAAGCGCGACGTCTATAGCGGCGATCGCGGTCATGGTCACCGGGCCGCGGCGCCAGTACGCGCCCTTGTAGAAGTACTGCCAGGTGTCCTCGATACGGCGTGCGTCGCGGCCGATCAGCAGCGGGCAGAGGTGCTCGGACAGATAGGACGCCACGGCCAGCTCGCGGCCGTTGAGCGTGGCGTCGCCGATGCCGGTGATGCCGTCCTCGGTTTCAATAACGAGCGTGACGTAATTTCGTCCCGGGGACGAAACCACCACCCGTGCGTCGGTGATCTTCACTGCTTGGTCCTTCAAGTAGGTGGCAGTACATGTCTTTTTGAGCCGTCAAAACGACACCTACTGCGAGTTAGTTGGGTTGCTTAAAAATTGCTTGACTTAGCTCAGCTGGAGCATGACTTTGCTGCTGCCGGATGTCGGGTCTGTGGCAACCCTCATGGCTTCGGCGGCCTGGTCGATGGCAAATTTGTGCGTGATCACGGGTGAAACATCCAGGCCGTTGGCCATGGCGAGCAGCGCGTCGCTGATTTCGTCCACGAAACGGTACGAGCCGATCCACGTGATTTCACGCGTCACCAGATCACCAATGGCCGAGAGGCTCGGGGCGCCCGGAAGGTTGCCCACCTGGACAATGGTTCCGCCGCGCGCGGTGGCTTTGAGGACGCTGCCGAGGACTCCGGGAATACCTGAGGCCTCTAGAACCAGTTCGACGTCGTCGGGAAGCGCGCCGCCATTTGCGACATTGCGCACTTCGTCGGCCCCCATGGCCTTCGCGATCCGCAGCGAGGCGTCGTTAATGTCTGCCGCGATGACGGTCCTGGCGCCCGCGTACTTGGCTGCCGCAATCACCAACGAACCGATCGGACCTGCACCGTTCACCAGGACGTCCCGCCCGGCGAGTGATCCCGCCCTGCTGACAGCGTGCATGGCAACGGCGAGCGGTTCAGCGAGCGCACCGCGCAACGTGTCGACGCCGTCGGGGAGGGACCGGAGTTGAGATGCCCGGACGCGCTTCCGTTCGCTGAAGCCACCGTCCGTGTGCGGATCAAAGGCGGCCGAACCGAAGTACCGGATACGCGAATACAGGTTGGTGCGGCCGGCCAAACGCTCCGGCAGGACGCCATCGCCCACCAGTTCCGCGGGATGTACCGTGACGGGCTGGCCGATGTCGAAATTCTCGACGCCGGCGCCCAGCTGGGCGATGCGGCCGGCAACCTCGTGGCCCAAGATGAGCGGCGATTTCAGCGTCGCTGTTCCTGACGCACCGTGCTTCCAATAGGACAGATCGGAGCCGCAGATTCCGCCCCACTCGACGTCAAGAACCACTTCTCCGGGCCCTGCTACGGGATCCGGCCGCTCGTCGATGCGGAGGTCGTTTGCTCCGTGGACCACTACCGCTTTCATACGGCGTCTTCCAGGAGGACCATGTCACGGCCGCGGACTTCCGGTCCGACGGCTGCAGAAACCAAGGTAATCAGCGAGTAGCCGATGAGCATCGCGGCCAGCGGCCACCATTGACCGGTGACAGCCGTCAGGGTTGCAGCCAGCAGCGGACCGATGGCGGTGGCGAGGATGCCGCCGATTTCCTTGGCCAACGCCAGCTGGGTGAAGCGGGTGCGGGCTCCAAAGAACTCGGCCATGGTGACGCTCTCCATCGAGAAGAGGCTGAGAACGCCTAGGTTAAGACCAATGACCATGCCCGTCGTGATGATGGCGGGGTTTCCGCTGGTGACCATCAGCATCATGGGGATCGCGAACAGGGCGCTCAAGGCGCTGATGGCCAGGTACAGAGGCCTGCGTCCGAAGCGGTCGCCCAGGAGACCGATCAGCGGGATAGTGACGAAACCCAGAAGGGAACCATAGACGATGGCCGTGGTGCCTACGGTCTTGTCGACCAGAAGCACCGTAGCGAGGTATCCGACCAGGAACGTTTGGACGAGGCCGGAGTTGCCCGCTTGGCCAAAGCGCAGACCAAGCGCGATGAGGAAGGCCTTGCCCTTGCGTTGGTGGAGGGCGGCTTCGATGGTGCTGGTTGCCTTTTTGCTGTCCTTGGCTTCGCGGACAACGTCCTGCTTGGAGAGGATGTCTTGCTTGGAGAGGGCCACTCCGTCAACGACGTCGGCACGCTCCTCGAACACCGGGCTTTCCTTGAGGGAGCGGCGAATCCACACCGCGAAGATCATCAGCACGAAGCTGGCAAGGAACGGGATGCGCCAGCCCCAACTGAGCAATTGGTCTTGGGGAAGAGCTGCAACGAGGATCGCCCAGAGCGCTGAAGCGCCCAGGGTTCCGGAGTTGGTCCCGAGGCACACCAAGGAGGAAATCAGGCCGCGACGGCGGGCGGAGGCATATTCGGTGAGCATGACCGTTGCCCCGGCAATTTCGGCGCCGGCGCCAAAACCCTGGATGAGGCGCAGTGCGACGAGAAGGATCGGCGCCCAAATACCGATCATCCCGTACGTGGGAAGCACGCCGATCAGGGTGGTGGATGCACCCATGAGTGCGATGGTGATGAACAGGACTTTCTTGCGGCCGATCCGGTCACCCATGCGGCCGAAATAGATGGCACCGACGAGGCGGGCCACATATCCGACGCCGTAGGTCGCCATTGCGGCGATCAAGCCGATGACCGGGCTGACGTCCGGGAAGAAGATCTTGTTGAAGACGATGGCCGCTGCTAGCGAGTAGAGCTGGAAGTCCATGAATTCCATGGCCGTACCGAGCCATCCGGAAACGGCAACCTTCGCGAGGTCGCCCGTGCTCCTGGTAGTTGGCTTGACGGCGGGTGGGGCAAAGCTCTCGGTCATCAATTGCTCCTTTGCAGGCGATGAAAAGCGAAATGGAGAGTTCTCGGGTGGGAATGCCGGCCTTGATAATGCCCTCGAAGCGAGGCCTCAAGAAGATGGGTTCGGCTGATTTATTACTACCATACAAGCACTACCATTCTAGTCTGTCAATGGATATTAGACTGGACCTGTGGCTACGAATAAACCAGTAAGTGAACAGGCGCCCCGGCTTTCGGTGCGTGACCGGACCCTGGACACCCTCCGGCGTCGAATCATCTCGCTCGAGCTGCGGCCCGGTGAGCCTCTGTCCGAAAATGAACTGGCCCAGGAGCTAGGGGTCAGCAGGACCCCGGTCAGGGAAAGCCTGATTCTGCTGCGCGAAGAAGGCTTGGTTCAGGTCTTCCCGCAGATCGGTTCGTTCGTCTCCCTGGTGGATCTCGGCAGGGTCGCCGAAGCCCAGTTCGTCAGGGAAGCCATCGAGTGCGCTTCCCTGGTTGACGCCGTGGTTGATCACGACGGGATTGAGGGGCTCCGCGAAATCCTCACGGACCAACGAGGTGCCGAGGCCGCCGGCGATATAGACGAATTTTTCAGGCTGGACGAGGACTTCCACCGCGAATTGCTCCGCCTCGCAGGCCACGAAACAGCATGGACGGCAGTCAATTCAGCCAAGGCTCATTTGGACCGTGCACGACGGCTGAGCCTCATCGACACCCGGCCGATCTCCACCTTGATCGAGCAGCACACCGCCATCGTGGACGCGCTGGAGGCCAGCGATCCCGCCGGCGCCGACAATTCGCTGCGGATCCACTTGCGAGGCGTATTCGACGACGTCAAGCGCATCCAGGCCGCCACCCCCGAACTGTTCTCCGACGGCACCGCGCCGCGCCCGATCCGCCGGAGCATCGCCCGGCTGACCTAGGGGTTGGCTTCTGCAACACCGCTCACTCCGGGTGGAATTCGTACGATTCGACCTCGCCCAGCGCTTCGATCCGGGGTTCGGGCAGTCCAACTTCCGCGACGAGTTCCGCGAAACTGTGGCCCCCGCTGAAGCGATCGAACGTTGCCCTATCCGGGCAGGTGTCGTAGACCGAGATGCCGCCCTCGGTGGAAAGACATACATGGATCTTCAACGCGCCGGGCGGCAGGAGGCCCACCATGCGCTTGTGGCCTTCCAGCAGTTGAGCGGGATCCCCGTCGAAATGGTAGACGCCCATGAACATTGCTTCTCTCCTGTCTTACTTCAGCTTCAGTGCCGGGCCGCCAACGCCCGCGCGAGGGCTTCGGGTTTGCGGCCCGCCCAGGGTGCGGCCTTCTCGAGCTGGCCCGCCAGGCGAAAGAGCGTGGCCTCGTCCCCGAAACGGCCAAGGAAGGACATGCCCACCGGCAGGCCGGCCGAGTCGGCTCCGAGTGGCACCGACATGGCGGGGTTGCCCGAGAGGTTGGCATACTCGCCGTCGAACATGAGAAAGCGGCCGGCTTCGCGCTCGCCGCGCAACGGTTCTTCCTCGGTTCCACGCAGCGTTCCCAGGGGCAACGGGGGCCAGCCGACCGTGGGTGTCATCCAGACGTCGAATTCCTCGAAGAATCCAGCCAGGCGGCGGCTGAAGCGCTGCAATTCCTCCATGCCGAGGAGGTACTGGCCACCTGTCACAGCCCGCGAGCGCTCGAAGTCGGCTGCGGTGAACGGCTCGATCTCACCGGCTTCCGGCGGCCTGCCCATCCGCTGCGTCCAGTACGCCTCTATCCACGCGATCGCGCCACCATAGACAGCCCTGACCGCCCGGTGTCCGGCCCGTCCCAGGCCCTCGGGGTGCGCTTCGGTGACACTGTGGCCCAGCCCGGCGAGCAATTCCACGGTTTCCTCGAACACCCGCACGTAGTCCGTATGCACTTGTTGCCCCGAGTTGGGAGTCGCGGTTGCGGCGATGCGGAGCTTTCCAGGAACAGTGCCGGCCTCAAGCAGGAAGGGCCGGGCCTGGGGCGGCGCCCAGTATGGGTCACCTGGAGATGACCCGGCTGTGGCGTCAAGGAGAGCCGCCGAATCGCGCACGCTCCGCGTCAGCGCGTGTTCCACCGCGAAGCCCCCGGCCACGTCGCCATACTCGGGGCCCATGGGAACCCGACCGCGCGTCGGCTTGAACCCGAAAACCCCGCACCAAGCAGCCGGGTAGCGCAGGGATCCGCCAAGATCGTTTCCGTGCGCCATGGGGACCATTCCTGAGGCGACGGCGGCGGCGGACCCGCCGCTGGAGCCGCTCGTGGAAAGCGCCAGGTCCCAAGGGTTTCGGGTGGCACCATGCAAGGCCGGCTCGCAGTGGGGGCTGAGCCCGAATTCCGGAGTGTTGGTCTTCCCGAGGATCGCAAGTCCGGCTTTGCGGTACCGCCGCGCAAGCTCCTGGTCCTGGCTTGAGACGTTGTCCTTCAACCAGCGGGAGCCTTCGTTGAAGCGCGCTCCGGCGATCTCGAGGGACAGGTCCTTCACCAGGAAGGGAACCCCGGGAAACGGCGCGTCAGAAGCCGGGCCTTCTGTCCCGGGTTCCAAGTGCGCGACGATGCAATGCAGGACCGGATCGATCTGCCGGATACGATCCCGGCCGGCGTCGAGCAGTTCGCCCGGCGAAATCGCACCGCTCCGCACCAGTTCTGCCTGCCCGACGGCGTCAGTCCAGCGGAGCTCCTCATCCATGGCTCATTTTAGGCCTCCGGCGGACGAGGGAGTTAGTCCCGAGCCGCTAGGCTCAGGGCGCGGACCGCTGCGGGCCGAGGCTCGAACCGCTGCCGTTACGCGCGAGAGACCTCGATCATGTCCTCGCGCGGAACCACCTTGATGCGTTCGCGTACGACTCCGGCCTTCGGGTTTTCTGCGGTCCATTCGGCGCCGAGGGCTACTTCGTGCGCATCGAGCTTGTTCCAGCCTTCCCACGTGGTGTACTCGATGCCCCGCTCTTCCAGGAGGTTGATGATTGCCTGCGGGTCTGGGTTTTCGGCCGGGGGCAGCGTGAGGCGGTCCTCCAGGAGGCAGCCAATGGTCTCCAGCGCGTCGCCCTTGGTGTGCCCGATCAGGCCGACAGGTCCGCGCTTGATCCAGCCCGTGGCGTAGATACCGGGTACCGGTTTGCCGTCGGCGCCCAGCACCCGTCCGCCGTCGTTCGGAATGACGCCGCGGCGGGCGTCGTACTCAAGCTCGTCCAGCGGGGAACCGTGGTAGCCGATGGCGCGGTAAACGGCCTGGATCGGATAGTCCACGAACTCGCCGGTGCCCTTGACGTTGCCCGTGCCGTCCAGCTGCATGCGCTCGAACTTGATGCTGGAGACTTTCCCGGAGCCGTCCTCGGAAACGATCTCCACCGGGCTGTGCAGGAAATGCAGGTGCAGGCGGCGGGACGACGGCTGCTCGGCTTCGGCATGTTCCTCGACGAGCCAGTTGGTCAGCGTGTTGACCATGGTCTTGATCTGGTTGTTGCTGCGGATGGCCTCGTCTGAGGCTTCGTCAAACTCGAAGTCTTCCGGGTAGAGCACAATGTCGACGTCGTTGGAGTGCGAGAGCTCGCGCAGTTCCAGCGGAGTGAACTTGATCTGGGCGGGGCCTCGGCGTCCGAAGACGTGGACGTCGGTGACCGGAGAGGCCTTGAGGGCGGCATAGACGTTGTCCGGGATTTCGGTCACCAGGAGGTCATCTGCGTGCTTGGAGAGCATGCGGGCCACGTCGAGCGCGACGTTGCCGTTGCCGATGACCGCTACTTCCTTGGCATCCAGCGGCCATTCACGGGGCACGTCGGGGTGTCCGTCATACCAGGAGACGAAGTCGGCTCCGCCGAAGGAGCCTTCCAGCTCGATGCCCGGGATGTTCAGGTCCGCGTCCTTGATGGCGCCGGTAGAGAAGATCACCGCGTCGTAGAAGGAACGGAAGTCATGCAGCGTGAGGTCGCGGCCGTACGTCACGTTGCCGAGGAAGCGAATGTCTCCGCGGTCCAGTACCTTGTGGAGCGCGTTGACAATGCCCTTGATACGGGGGTGGTCCGGCGCCACGCCATAGCGGATCAGGCCGTACGGCGCGGGGTATGCCTCGAAAAGGTCAATGCTGACCTCGACGTCGCCGTCCTTGACCTCGTTCGATTTGGTCAGGATATCCGCGGCGTACACGCCGGCCGGTCCTGCGCCGACAATAGCGACGCGCAGTGGACGTTTTGAGGTGGTTTCGGCCGAGTTGGACACCGTGAACCCTTCTGAGACAGGAATCCGCCCCGCGTGGTGGGGCGCGCAGTTTCCAATTCTAGTTCTCACTTGTGGCCGGAGTGTCAGTACGTGGCGGGAGGTGACACAACTGGGCGAGGAAGCTCACATTAACTTTCCGGCCGTACGGTCAGGAATACCCTCGCAAAATGTGATGTTGTTGACTTTGTGTCTACGCCCGAGCAAACCGTGCCTGCCCAGTCCGCCAACACCGCGCCGAATGCTTCGGCTGCAGCTTCCGCCGCCGCTGCCATGGCAAAGAAGGAGACGACGGCGGGTGTTGTGTTCGGTATCGGGGCGTACGGTCTGTGGGGGCTGCTCCCGCTCTACTTCGTGGTGTTGCAACCCGCCGGAGCCGTGGAAATCGTCGCCAACCGAGTGGTGTGGTCGCTCATTTTCTGCGCCCTGCTCATCACCATCACCCGGACATGGCGACTCCTCGGCAATGCCTTCAGGGACCGGGCCGTCCTTGGACCGCTCGCCATTGCCGCCGGGCTGATCGCCATCAACTGGCTGACCTACACCTTCGGCGTCACAACCGGGCACGCGGTCGAAGCTTCGCTCGGCTACTTCATCAACCCGCTCGTGTCTGTACTCCTTGGGGTGTGCGTCCTGAAGGAAACGCTTCGCCCGCTCCAGTGGGCCGCCGTCGTGATCGGCTTCATCGCCGTCGGCGTTTTGACGGTTTCCTATGGCAAGCTGCCGTGGATCGCTTTGGTCCTGGCGTTCAGCTTTGGACTCTACGGCTTCGTGAAGAAACGCGTAGGGCCGAAGGTCAACGCCATCACGAGCCTCACCGTGGAAACCGTGGTCCTCGCGCCGATCGCCGGCGCCACCATCATTGTCCTCGGCCTCACGGGTGCCGGGACTCTGGGCAGCAACGGCCCGGGCCACTTCTGGTTGCTGGCGGCTTCGGGCATCATCACCGCCGTGCCGCTCCTGTTCTTTGGTGCCTCCGCGCGCCGCTTGCCCATGACCACCATCGGCCTCCTGCAATACTTCGCGCCTGTCCTCCAGTTCGTCGTGGCTTTGGCGGTCCTTCACGAGACCATGACACCGGACCGCTGGGTGGGCTTCGGAATCGTGTGGCTGGCGCTGCTGCTCCTGACCCTCGACATGCTGCGTACGGCACGCAAGAACTCGGTCATCAGGAAAAGCGCTCGGCTCAGGGCGGCCTAGACAGCTTCCCTACGCCCGCACCCACGGGGGACATGCCCCCCGTTAAACGCCAAGGATGGACATAGTCACACTATGTCCATCCTTGGCGCGTAGAGGTGGGCATGTCCACCTGGAGGTTGTGGCTAAGCGTTGGCCTTGATGGCCGCTGCCAGGACCTCGAGGCCGTCCAGGAGCAGCTCGTCGCTGATGACCAGCGGCGGCAGCAGACGGATCACGTTGCCGTAGGTGCCGCAGGTCAGGATGATGACGCCTTCCTGGAGGCACGCGGCGGCAACAGCCTTGGTCAGTTCCGCGTTCGGTTCCTTGGAGCCGGCCTGGACCAGTTCGATCGCCAGCATGGCACCTCGTCCACGGACGTCGCCAATGACCGCAACTTCCGAAGCCAGCTCACGCAAGCGGCCGAGTGCGACGTCCTCGATGTGGCGTGCGCGGGCGTTGAGGTCGTGCTGTTCCATGGTGCCGATGGCAGCAAGAGCTGCAGCACAAGCGACCGGGTTGCCACCGTAGGTGCCGCCGAGGCCGCCCGGGTGGACGGCGTCGAGCAGGTCTGCGCGGCCGGTGATCGCGGACAGCGGGAGGCCGCCGGCAATGCCCTTGGCCATGGTGATGATGTCCGGGACAACACCCTCGTGGTTGACGGCGAACCATTCACCCGTGCGGCAGAAACCGGACTGGACCTCGTCTGCGATGAAGACGATGCCCTTTTCCTTGGCCCATGCGGACAGTGCCGGCAGGAAGCCTTCGGCGGGAACAATGAAGCCGCCCTCGCCCTGGATCGGTTCGATGATGATCGCGGCAACCTGCTCGCCGCCGATCTGCTTCTCGATCATCGTGATCGCGCGCTTGGCGGCCTCGGCACCGGTGATCTCCGGGTTTTCCTCGCGGAACGGGTAGCTCATCGGCATGCGGTAGACCTCGGGCGCGAACGGGCCGAAGTTGGTCTTGTACGGCATGGCCTTGGCGGTGAGTGCCATAGTCAGGTTGGTGCGGCCGTGGTAGGCGTGGTCGAAGGCGACGACGGCGTCACGGCCGGTTGCCAGGCGTGCCACCTTGACCGCGTTCTCCACTGCTTCGGCACCGGAGTTGAAAAGCACGGTGCGCTTCTCGTGGTCGCCCGGGGTGAGGCGGTTCAGCTGCTCGGCGACGGCGACATAGCCCTCGTACGGCGTGACCATGAAACAGGTGTGCGTGAAGTGCGCTGCAGCGTCCTGGACGGCGGCGACGACGGCGGGGTCCGAGGCGCCCACGCTGGTGACAGCGATGCCTGAGCCGAGGTCGATGAAGGAGTTGCCGTCGACGTCGCGGATGATGCCGCCGTCGGCGTCCTCAACGTAAACGGGCACGCCTGAGGACACACCGGCCGCGACGACGGCCGCGCGGCGCTCGTTCAGGGCCTGGGACTTGGGGCCGGGGAAGGCGCCGTTGATGCTGCGCTTCTGGTCCAGGCGGTAAGTGATTTCATGTGCTGTTGCGGTCATGATGGTTCTTTCTTTCTTACTTTTGCGTGCCGTGTGTAGGGTGCCGTGGGGCCACGCCGGCAGGGTTTCCCTGGCCGAAGCGGAGCGAGGTTAGGGTGCCGGTGGGGATTAGGCATCAAGGGCGGACATGACGTGCTTGATGCGCGTGTAGTCCTCGACGCCGTACATGGACAGGTCCTTGCCGTAACCGGACTGCTTGAAGCCGCCGTGGGGCATCTCAGCGGTCAGCAGGATGTGGGTGTTGATCCAGACCGCGCCGAAGTCCAGGTCGCGGCTCATCCGCATGGCGGTGCCGTGGTCCGTGGTCCAAACGCTGGATGCCAGGGCGTATTCGACGTCGTTGGCCAGCTCGAGTGCCTCGGCTTCGGTGGTGAACTTCTGGACGGTGATGACGGGTCCGAAGGTTTCCTTCTGGACGACGTCGTCGCTCTGCTTGGCGCCGGTGATGATGGTGGGCTCGAAGAAGAAGCCCTTGTCACCCGCGCGGTGGCCGCCGGTTTCGATCTTGCAGTTGGCCGGCAGGTGCTCCACCACCGAGTTCACGGCGTTGAAGTGGTTCACGTTGTTGAGCGGGCCGAAGTAGTTTTCCTCGTCGTTCTGCGAACCGGTGTGCAGCGTCTTGGTGTGCTCCACCATGGCGGCAACCATGTCGTCGTGGATGGAGTCTTCGATCAGCACGCGGGTGATGGCCGTGCAGTCCTGGCCGGCGTTGAAGAAGGCGAATTCGGCAATGGCCGCTGCGCTCTTCTTGATGTCGGCATCCTTGAAGACGATGGCCGGGGCTTTGCCGCCGAGCTCCAGGTGGGCGCGCTTGAGTCCCTTGGCCGCCCCACTCGCGACGGCAATACCGGCACGTACGGAACCGGTGATCGAGACGAGGCCCGGGACCTTGTGTTCGACCATCATGGAGCCGGTGGCCCCGTTGCCGAGGACCACGTTGAGGACGCCGGCCGGGAAGATCTCCCCCGCCAGGCGGGCCAGGACCAAGGTGGATTCCGGAGTGGTGTCGGAGGGCTTGAGAACAACAGTGTTGCCTGCGGCGAGGGCGGGGCCGATCTTCCAGATGCCCATGAGGAACGGGTAGTTCCACGGTGCAACCTGGGCCACGACGCCGATCGGTTCGCGGCGGACGTACGAGGTATGGCCCTCGAAGTACTCGCCAGCGGACTTGCCTTCCATGATGCGCGCAGCCCCGGCGAAGAAGCGGAGCTGGTCTGCACCAGCGGCAACTTCCTCTGATGCGATGAGGGCGCGGACCTGGCCGGTGTTGCGGTGCTGTGCCTCAACGAGCTCGTCGCTGTGGGCCTCGATGGCATCAGCGAGCTTGAGCAGCATGAGCTGGCGCTGGCCGGGCGTGACGTGCTTCCAGGACTTGAAGGCTTCCTTCGCCGCGTTCATGGCAGCATCGACGTCGGCCGCCGTAGAGATAGGCGCATGAGCGACAATCTCCCCGTTGGTGGGGTTCACGATGTCGAGCAGTTCGGTGCCTGCCGGCGTGACGAACTCGCCGTTGATGAAGTTCTGCAAGGTTTGGACCACGGTGTACAACCTCTTTCGGTGTCTAGGCATTGGTTGCAGCTGCTCCGAGCCTATGCCAGCACCCCGCAGCGCGGAATAGTCAGGTGCACACCCCGACCACCTCGACTTAGTGCGAATGACCAGTGCCGGGATATCCTTTTTGGCATGGCAATGTCACTCGCCGCGCTCGTCGCCGTCCCCTCTCTTCGGCTCCGTAAAGCCGGCCTCGCGGAAACCACCTGGAACGAAGATATCCGCTGGGTGGCCGTGACCGAGCAGGAGGATCCCCAACGCTTCCTCAATGGCGGTGAGCTGATCCTGACCACCGGGCTCAGGCTCAATGGAGCCGCGGAACAGCGCCGCTTTGTGCGTCAGGTCCAGCGCGCGGGAGCAGTCGGCATAGGCTTCGGCACCGGGCTGACCCACGAGGCCGTGCCTCCTGCCCTCATTGCGGAAGCGAACCGCTGGGGCCTGCCCCTCGTGGAAGTACCGTACGAGACCCCCTTCATCGCCATCGGCAAACTCGTCGCCGATTCCCAATCCGCTGACCACTATTCCAAGCTGGAACGCCTCATCGCCGGCCACCAGATCCTTGCCCGGGCCCTGCTGACCGGTGGCGGGCTCGGCGAATTGCTTAAGCAGTTGGGCAGCATGCTCCGGACCGACATCGCGCTCACGCAGTTCAGCGCCCAGCTCTACAACAGCGTGGCCGGCAACCCCGCACCGACGGCTGACGACTGGGCGTCCTTCCCCATCCCGACAGGCCGCCGCGACGCCTGCACCCTATGGATCAAGCAGCCCTTCGGCGACACCGGGATTGTCAGTTATGCGCAAAACCTGATCAGCGTGGAACTCAACAACATGGTCAAGCAGCGCCAGAGCCAGCGGGCCTTGGCGGGCCAGGTGCTGGACGACGTCATCCACGGAACGCTGGACACGGTGGAGGGCGCCCGCCGCCTGGCCGGCGTCGGAATCAACAGCACACGCAAGAACGTGGTGCTGCTGGTGGTCTCCGCAGCCCACCACAAACAACTCGGCAGCACCTCGCTGCCGCAATCGCTCGACGGCGGGGTGACCGCCGTCGTCGGGAAGGACCTGGTGACGGTAGTGCCCGACGACGGCAGTTCCGCGAGCGCGCTCGCGAAGGACCTCAGTGATCACCTTCTGGAGGCGGGGATCCATGCGGTGATCGGGATCGGCGGCGCGTACACCAAGCCGAACGGCGTGCGCTGGAGCTACTTCGAAGCGCGCGACGCCGTGGCCCACGGCCTGCCCGTCAACGAACCGGAGCGGCTCAGCCTGACCTCGCTGTTGCTCGCGAGCGAGGATGTGCCGTTGGCCGATATGGCCAGCGAGGCCCTTACTCCCCTGCGCAAGTTCGACGCCGCGCACGGCTCGGAGCTCGTTTCGACCCTGGAAAGCTACCTCAACCACAATGGTTCAGTGGCCGCCGTCGCAGAAGCCCTGACCCTGCACCGCAATACGGTACGCTACCGCTTGGCGCAAATCACGGACCTCACCGGCTACGACCCTGCCCAGACGCCGGACCGGGTGCAGTTGTGGCTTGCCCTGGCGGTGCAACGGCTGGGAGCGCGCAACCCGCGCTGAGGGTTCTTCGCGGCCCGGCTGCGCCCGGAGGATCCGTAGCCGGACCGCGACGGGGCCTAGCGGAAGATGTCGGCGGCAACACCCATGATGATCCTGTCCCCCGGGGTCGACTTTTGCAGGAAGTCCACAACTGCCCAATCGTCCAGCGAGATGCACCCGGCGGTAGGCACTTTGTTTTCGTGCAGGAAGATGGCAAATCCGGCGTCTTGGACGATCTGAGAATCAGGGGGACGGTTGTAGTTGATGACGGCGCCTTGCCGGTAATCATGCTGCGGGCGTGTAGCGAAATACCACATGTTCTCGTCATAACCCACCCACGAGCTGGATTCGAAGTACGTGTTGTAGTTCCCGGTCCATGGATTTCCACCCCAGCGCGAACCGGGGTTAAGCGTGCGGTACGGAAGGGCCGTCCCCGGATTACCCAGGCCGAATGCCTCCGTGACAGAGAACGAGCCGGTGGGCGAGTAGTTGTAGCGGGTGGGACCCGAGGGAACTCCGGGTGGCTTGAACCCACTGGCGCCCACAAAACCGCTCGTGGTCCACTCCGCCACGTACGTTCCTGCCACCCGCTTGCAGTACGCAACTCCGGCGAAGGACTGCCCATAGGCGGCGGTATATACCAAGGTGACGTGGTTGGCGTTTCCAGAGGAGTATTTCACTCTGCCGTCGTTCAACCCCGTGCACTCACTTTGCCTGTAGTCGCGGGTAGCGGCCGGCGTCCACGTCAGGAACCCGCCCTGGAAAGCTTGGACACATTCACCGTTGACGCACGTCTCAGGCGTCGCCGGATAGCCGAGGTAACTCAGATGCCAGCCCATTTGTTCGTACTTGGCTTTGATGGCTCCCCGAACAGGCTGTGCCCCTGTGGCCGACGACCAGAAGATGAGGCCGCCTTGAAACCACTCGTAGCACCCGCCGTCGCGCTGGCCGCACACCTCGCCCCCCAAGGGGTAGCCAAGGTAGCCGCCTGTCAGTCCGCCCATGTTGTCGTACTGGGAACGGATGCCGCCGTTGACGCCATTCGCCCCGGTCTGCGGCGACCAGTAGATGACGCCGCTTTGGAACTGCTGAAGGCAACCGGATGCTGGCTGGCCGCAGATTTCGTCGGAAACAGGATAGCCAAACCGTCCGTTTTCGAAGCCCGCACTGGCCCACGCAGAGCGAATGCCGCCGTGGCTTGTCCGTGCCCCGCTGGCCGGTGACCAGATGACGGCTCCGTGCTGATACATCTGGTAACAGCCACTGGCCTTGAGTCCGCAGGTCTCGCGGGTTGTCGGATACCCCAGCCAGCCAGATTCAGCTCCGGCCGCAGCATACGCTGCGCCGATAGCCCCTGGTGTCCACACTCCGGCCGCTCCCGACGCCGAGCTCCACAGAATTCTCAGATTCCCGAAGCTCTGCTGGCACCCGGAGTTCACCAGATCGCATAGTTCCGGGCTCGTGGGGTACCCCGCTTGGGCGTAGCCACCATACAAGCGGAACAGGGAGTCGCCGATGCCACCCTTGGTCCAGACAGTCTGAGGACCGCCGACGGGGCTCCACGTGATATCCAAACCACTGGAGAACTTCTGATAGCAGCCATTGCTATCGCATTTTTCCTCGCCGAGGGGATAGCCGAACGCGGAAAGCTGTCCGCTTGCGTGCCACTGGGGCCCCGTCTTTCCTGCCGCGAGCAGCACAGCGTGAGCACCAGTGAGCGCCGTGGAATAGATTCGTCCGCCGGCAAACAACTGAACGCAAATGAGATCCTGGTCGCACGATTCGTCCGCTGTAGCGGCCCCCAAAGGTCCCGCCGCACCGCCCAATAGCTGCCATTTGGCCGCGATCGCTCCTGCAGGAACGATGTCGACGGCGGTCGGAGCGAGGTTCGGCGGGGCCGCGGGCGCTACGTCCCGGGTCGGAGCGGGCGCGGGCACCGAGGAGGGCGCCGTTGGAGCCGTCCCCGGCGGAGCCGTCGTCGCCGGCATCCCCGTCGGTTCCTGAACCGGGGCCGTGCCGTTGCTCGGCTGAGGGGCGGGGGTCTCGGAAGGTGCGGGAGACGTGGAAACGGCGGGAGACGTCGTCGGAGACTCCACTGCTGGGAGAGCGACGGCGGTTGCCGCCGTGGGCGCGAGCCCGGCCGCGACAACGGCGGTCAGGACAAACGATGCTAAGACACGGATAGCCCGGGTGGCGCTGTTTCCCGTCACTTTGAGACCACCGCATCACACGTGGAGCCGGCAGGTGCCGCCTGGGCGACTTCTGCTGCGCGGACTTCCGTGCTGGCGCCGGCAGCGACTTCCTTCTCGATCATCGCGTGCCCGGCCACGCTGCTTGTCGTTCCCACGGCGATCGCGATCGTGTACTTCACGGACGCCGTTCCGGTGTTGTGCAGCGTCCCGGAGAAAGACCAGGTGCCGTGAGCGTCGGCCGCACATTGCACATTCTTCAGCGCATCAGTGACGAGAGAGTCCGGCGCGGAGACGCTCGGCGTGGGCGACGGCGGCGAAGGAGTCGTCGCGGGCGCTGAAGGTGGTGCGGCGGCGCTCGGAGGTGGTGCTGACGACGGCGTGCCGCAAGCGCCAAGAGTAAAAATTCCGACGGCAGCGAGCACGACAGTAAAGGGCCAGTTCTGCATTCTTCCCCCAAAAAATGTTCATAACCTGCCCAGAACCGTGTTCCTGGCCAGCAACAGTTGCGAGACTACCAGCGCCCGGACTTCAACCGGGAGATTTCCACCACAAAACTTCCCGCGCCAAACATCAAACGTCTAACCTTTAAGGATGGCCTCAACTCACCCGACTCCCCATGCAACGGAAGCAACGACTGTGCCCACCAGCGGCGGTACGGTAGCGCCGAAATCCCGGGTGGTCGGCGTCGTCGGGATCATCGCCGTCATCTTGATCGGCCTTAACCTGCGCGCAGGCATTACGAGCGCGGCGGCGCTGTTCCACGATCTGCAGGCATTCCTCGGATACGGGGCGCTTGTCGCGTCGATTCTTCCGTCCATCCCCTTGCTGTGCTTCGCCGTGGCAGGACTGGGAACCTCGTGGCTGTCTCGCCGGATCGGCGTCGAGAAGTCGATCTTCGTGGCGCTGGCCATGCTGGCGGCCGGGCTCCTGGTCCGCAGCGTCCCCGCGACCGGCGCCCTCCTCGCCGGAACAGTGCTGGCGATGTCCGGCCTGGCGGTGTGCAACGTGGCCATGCCTTCATACATCCGCGAGCACTATGCAAGCAAGACCTCCCTGATGACCGGCCTTTACACGTTCACGATGTCCGGCGGTGCCACCTTCGCCGCCGCAGTCAGCGTCCCCTTGGCCCAGCAACTGGGCTCGCCGTCGATGGGACTGGCGGCGTGGGGCCTCCTTGGCGTCGCCGCACTTCTTGGTTTCCTCCCGATGGTCCTCCACACCCATAGCACTTCACGGAAGGCCAACCAGGAGCGCGTATCCATGTGGCCCCTCCTGCGCACCCGGTTGGGATTCCTCATCACTTCCATCTTCACGTTGCAGGCCCTCCTGGCGTATGCCGTGATGAGTTGGTTTGCCTACATCCTGACAACCCAAGGACTGAGCGCCTCCGAGAGCGGCCTGCAGTTCGGACTCATGCAGCTGGTTTCGGTGGCCGCCGGCATGATCCTCCTGGCCATTGGCTCGCGACCTGGCATGATGCGGCCGGCTCTGTACCTGGGTAGCGGGACCACCCTTCTGGCGATCCCCGCGATGCTGTTGCTCCCGACGTCGTTCGCCTCGGTTCCCGCCGTAATGTTCGGTTTCGGCCTGGGCATCTTCCCGTTGGTCCTGGTGATCATCAGCCGCAGCGGGCGTACGACGGCGGGGACCACCGCCATGTCCACCGTCGCCCAGTCCGTGGGGTACTTGATCGCGGCGTTGGGACCGTTCGGCATGGGCCTGCTCCACAGTGCCACCGGAGCTTGGACCCTCCCGCTCTCGCTCCTTGCCGTGGCAGCCCTGGCCCTCATGGTCACCTGCCACCAGCTGACCAGCAAGCGCACGCCGATCAACGCCGGACCAAGGCCCGTGGCATGAGCCTGACACCTTCGCACCGGCCCGCCTTGGCCGAGGAAGTCACCAGGCAACTGCGCGGCATGATCCAGTCCGGAGAGTGGCCGCTGCAGGAGAAGATTCCGGCCGAGCCGGAACTCATGGCCTCGCTCGGAGTCTCGCGCGGAACACTCCGTGAAGCCATCAAAGCCTTGGCGCACAGCGGCATGTTGGAGGTCCGCCGCGGTGACGGCACCTATGTCAGGGCCACGAGCGAGATCTCCGGCGCAGCCCAACGCATGTACAAGGAACATACGCAGGAGCACGTAGTCGAGGTCCGGGTGGGGCTCGACACCCAGGCCGCCCGACTGGCCACGAAGCATGCCACGGCCGAGGACATCGCCGCCATGCGGGCCCTTCTCCAACTACGCCACGACGCGTGGCTCGCCGCCGACTACCCTGCCTGGGCCCGAGCCGATTGGGATTTCCACGAACGGGTGGCGCTGGCTTCGGGCAACCCGTTGCTGCACCAGTTGTATGTGTCCTTCGGCGGGGTCTTCCACGACGATCTCCTGCGCCAACAACGCAAGGCCGGCTTCAACGGCATCCCGCACGAAGGTCACGACGAGCTCGCCGACGCCATCGAGGCACGCGACGAGGCCGCCGCCGTCGCGAGCGTGTACCGCAACCTGGACTTCGCCGCGGAATGGATCAACAGCTGACGCTCGCTCACCTATGACCGACTTTTGAGCAACGCCCGCTCACCTATGACCGGCTTTTGAGCAACGCCCGCTCACTTAGACCGGAGCGGCGCGCGTCAACTCAACACCGGCATCGGCTGCCTCGCGGAAGAGTGCGTCGATGAGCACCACTTCGCGGCCGGCACGATGCAGCAGGCTTGCGGCGACGCTGGCCCGGTAGCCGGAGGTGCAATGCACCCAGATCCTGGAGTCCGGCAGTTCGTCCAGCCGGAGCAAAAGCTCGTGCAGTGGAACGTTCGCCGCGCCTTGGACGTGGGAGGCGGAAAATTCCTCGGTTCGGCGCACGTCCAGCACCGTCTCACCGGGGGTTCGGTCGCGCACCAGCCCCAACCAGTCGGTGACCAGGTACTGCACCAAGGACGCGCCTGGCGCCAGAGCCCCAATATCCTCGCCGACGGCGGCATCCGGGGAGTCGAATCCGATCCTTGCGAGATCGCGGATGGCCTTTTCGACGTCGTCACGGTCGCCCAGCAGGGTCAGCGGCTGATTCCATGGCAGAACCCAACCGAGGTAGCTTGTGAAGCTCGATCCCGTCCCGTATTCAAAGGCCACGCTGCCGCGCAGGTGGCTCGCCGCGAAGGCGACCCGGTTGCGCAGGTCCACCACCCACTCCCCTGCCTCGAGCCTGCGCTCCAGTTCCGCGGATTCCAGAGATTCCGGCACGTCGAGCATCGCTGGGCCCGGGCCCAGAGCGTTGAGTGGACTCATGTGCGCGTAGTAGCTCGGATAGGCCGTGATATTCGCCAGGAGGTGCCTGACAAAGTGGTCTTCGTCCGGGTCGGTGAGCGCATGGTTGGTGGCGGCCTGCTCCCCGATCGTCGATGCGGGGATCCTGCTCGCGGGACCGATGGAGCAGAACGAACCGAAGCCATGGGTGGGGTACAGGATCGCGTCCGGTGCTGCCTCAGCCACGAGCCGCCGGACCGAGGCGTACTGATCATGGGCCAGCCCGGCGGTGTCCTCCGCGGTAATCAAATCAGTCCTGCCCACAGAACCGTAGAGCAGGCTGCCACCAGAGAACACGGCTTGCCGGACGCCAGTGCCGGCTTCAGGGTCCGAAACGACATAGGCCAGGTGCGTGTGCGTGTGCCCGGGGGTCGCTATGGCTTTGACGGAGAGTCTGCCTACGTTGAAGGTCTCCCCCGGGACAACGGGCTCACGCTCAAACGTCACGTTGTCCTCGGCATTCACCAAGTAGCGGGCGTTGTGGTCACGGGCAAGGATGCGGCCACCCGTGAGGTAGTCGTTGTGGAGATGGGTCTCAGCGATATGCGTGATGGTCACACCGGCGTTTCGTGCTGCCGTTTCGACGCGGTCGGTATCACGCTGCGGGTCGATCACGAGCGCCAGCGTGCCGTCGTGAACGAGGTAGCTGCGGTCCCCCAATTGGGTCGTTTCGACGACGACGACGTCCATGCGGAGAGTCTAACCCCGATAAAGAACAACGCGGGGTCACTTAGCGCCCATTCCGATGCTCCGGATGGGCGCTAAGTGACCCCGCGTCTTAGAACCTAGACCTGTGCCGCCACGCCGTCGCGGGAAATGTCCACCATGTCCTCACGCGGTACAACCTTGATGCGTTCGCGCTTGACCTCGACGCCGTGCGAGGTGCCGGCCTCGGAAGCGGCGGCGCCCAAAGCAAGCTCGTGGGCGTCCAGGGCCAGCCAGCCTTCCCAGCTGGTGAACTTCACGCCGCGGGCGTCCAGGAGCTCGACGACGGCGTCCGCCTCGGGAACTGCGGCGACCGGCAGGTTTTCGCGGTCTTCGAGGAGGTACGTGACCGTCTCCAGGGCGTCGCCCTTGGTGTGGCCGATCAGGCCGACGGGGCCGCGTTTGATCCAACCCGTGGAGTACAAGCCAGGAACGTGCGCGCCGGAAGCGTCAAGCACGCGGCCGCCGTCGTTCGCGACGACCCCGCGCCGGTGGTCGAACTCTACGTCCGGCAGTGCGGAACCGAAGTAGCCGATCGCACGGTATACGGCCTGGACCGGGTAGTCCACGATCTCGCCGGTACCGCGTGCGTTGCCGGTGCCGTCCAGCTCGGTGCGCTCGAACTTGATCGCGGCAACCTTGCCCGGGGTCTCTGCGGAGTCCACGATCTCCACCGGGCTGTGCAGGAAGTGCAGGTGCAGCCGGCGGGAGGCCTTGAGCTCGGAGAGGTCCTCGGGCTGCTCGGCGATCCAGTTGGTGAGGGTGCCCACCATGGTCTTGGTCTGGTTGTTCGTCTGGATCTGGCGGTCCGACTCTTCGTCGAACTCGAAGTCCTCGGCGTAGAGGATGATGTCCACGTCCTTGGAGTGGGACAGTTCGCGGAGCTCCAGCGGGGTGAACTTCACCTGTGCGGGACCGCGACGGCCGAAGACGTGCACGTCCGTGACCGGGGAAGCCTTGAGTCCGGCGTAGACGTTGTCCGGGATTTCGGTGACCAGCAGGTCGTCGGCGTGCTTGGAGAGGACCCGGGCAACGTCGAGCGCCACGTTGCCGTTGCCGAGCACGGCCACGGAGGTGGCGTCGAGCGGCCATTCGCGGGAAACGTCGGGGTGGCCGTCGTACCAGGAGACGAAGTCGGCGCCGCCGAAGGAGCCTTCCAGCTCGATGCCGGGGATGTTCAGGTCCGCGTCCTTGATGGCGCCGGTGGCGAAGATGACGGCGTCGTAGTGCGTGCGCAGGTCTTCGATGGAGATGTCCGTGCCGTAGTCGACGTTGCCGAAGAAGCGGATGTCGCCGCGGTCCAGGACCTTGTGCAGGGCGTTCACGATGCCCTTGATGCGGGGGTGGTCCGGGGCAACGCCGTAGCGGATCAGGCCGTAGGGGGCCGGGTAGCGGTCGAAGAGGTCGATGCTGACCGTCAGCTCGCCGCTCTTGACGGCCTCGCTCTTGGTCAGGATGTCAGCTGCGTAGACGCCGGCCGGGCCGGAGCCGACGACGGCGACGCGCAGCGGACGTGCGGCGGTTCCTACGGTGGTGCTAGATGACACGGCTGTGTTCCTTTTCAGTGTGCTGAGGGGCTAAGGGGTAACGACGCGGGGCTTGTTGGGGGTCAGGGTGCTGTAATCAGCGGTCTTGAAATGTTCGGGGGCAAACGGGCTGACACGGACGACATCGCCGATCACAATCACTGCGGGATTTGCGACGCCGGTGGCCTCGGCTTGGTCTGCAATCGTTGCCAAAGTGCCGATCGTGACGCGCTGTTCGGGCATGTAGCCGTTCTCTACGATACCTACTGGCGTGTCCAAGGGCATTCCGGATTCCGCGAGGGCAGCGGCGGATTCGCGGAGTTTGGCGACGCCCATGAGCAGGATCACGGTGTGGTCAGGCCGCGCCGGGACTTCGGACAGTTCCTCGTGGCCGGTCACCACGCTGAAGCCCTTCGCAAGTCCGCGGTGCGTCACGGGAATGCCTGCTGCCGCCGGTACGGAGATCGCCGACGTGACACCGGGAACCACTTCAACCTCGACGCCGTTCTGCCGGCAGAATTCTGCTTCCTCGCCGCCGCGGCCCAGGACGTAGGGGTCGCCGCCTTTGAGTCGGACCACACGGTGGCCGGCCAGGGCTTCCTCCACCAGGATCCGGTTGATCTCCAGTTGCGGCACGGGGTGGTGGCCGGGAGTCTTCCCGACTTCGATCACGCGGACGTCCGGAGCAAGTTCCTGCAGCAAGTCGCGCGGTCCGAGTCGGTCCGCGACGACGACGTCGGCCTGGCCCAGCAGGCGACGGCCGCGAACGGTGATGAGGCCAGAGTCACCGGGCCCGCCACCCACGAGGGCGACGCTTCCGATCGAGGCACGACGACGGCGGAGCGGCAGGTCTCCCGTCTCAAGTGCGGTGGCAACTGCGTCGCGCAACGCCATCGCACGGCGGGGGTCTCCCCCGGCATTGATGGCGATTTTGACGTCGTCCACAACGGCGACGGCGGGGGTCCAGGCAGCCGAGGCTTCGTGGTCCGAGGCATTGACGCACCAGATGCGCTGCGCCTCGGCGTCGGCGGCTACCTGGGCGTCCACCGCGGCAACGCCGGTAGCCGTCTGGACGAACCACACACCGTCGACGTCGGAGGAAAGGTAAGTGCGCGGCTCCCAGGTGAGCAGCCCGGAGGCGGCGAGTTCGCGGAGCGCGTCAGAGGCAAGCGGCGCCACCACGGTCACCCGGGCTCCGGCGTCGAGCAGTCCCTTGGCGCGTCGCGCGGCCACGGGTCCGCCGCCTACCACCAGCACCGGGCGGCCAAGCAGCCGCAGGGCTGTGGGGTAGATGTCCTGTATTGCCATGAAAAAACTGTAGGGCCGGGCCGTAACATGCTTCAAAGGTCCGGAAACACCAGTTCACGCTAGGTAACCCGGCGTCACATTACGCCTAAGCGCCGGGCGCCTCCCAGCCGATCGCCGGAGCCACGTACGTGGCGATGTTGCCCAGCAGCTTGATGTTGTATTCCGCCCCGAGTTGGTTGGGCACAGTGATGAGTACCGTGTCCGCAGCCTGTACCGCGGCATCCTGCGCGAGTTCCTCGGCCAAGGCATCGGGTGGGCCGACGTAGCTCTTGCCGAACCGCGACAAGGCACCGTCGAGCATGCCGACTTGGTCGCGGTTATCCACCTGCGCACGGAGCCCGAAATAGTGTTCGTCCTCGGCGTCAACCACGGGAATGATGCTGCGGCTGACCGAAACGCGCGGCTCAAAACCGTGTCCTGCGGCTGCCCAAGCCTCGCGGAACATGCTGATCTGTTCGGCCTGGAGCTGATCGAAGGGAACCCCGGTGTCCTCGGTGAGCAGCGTGGAGCTCATCAGGTTCATGCCTTGTTCCGCGGCCCAGACCGCGGTCTTGCGGGTGCCGGCGCCCCACCAGATGCGCTGCGGCAGCCCGGGCGACGTTGGCTGGATCGGCAGGAGGCCACGCCCGCCGCCCATGAAGGAAGGATCGGCTTCGGCCACTCCATGGCCTGCGATGGCATGCCTGAATACGGCGGTGTGGCGGCGGGCCATCGCGGCGTCGTCCTCACCCTCGGCCGGCGCGTAGCCGAAGTACCGGGCGCCGTGCAGGGCCGGCTCGGGTGAACCACGGCTGATGCCCAACTGGAGCCTGCCTTGGCTGATGAGGTCCGTGGCCGCGGCTTCTTCGGCCATGTACAGCGGGTTTTCGTATCGCATGTCGATCACGCCCGTGCCCATTTCGATCCGGTTGGTCCGGGCCGCGATAGCCGCCAACAAGGGGAACGGCGAGGCCTGCTGGCGCGCAAAGTGGTGCACGCGGAAGAAGGCTCCGTTGATGCCGAGTTCCTCGGCCGCAACCGCAAGGTCGATCCCTTGGAGCAAGGCGTCGCCGGCCGAAGGAGTGCGCGAGCCTTGGACGGGTCCCCAATGGCCGAAGGAAAGAAAACCGATTCGTTTCATGCCCGCATCAACCACCGGGTGGGCCCGGGAATTCCTTAGCGCGTGCTCCCCGCCAGCAGGCCGCGGCGCAGGAGGAGTCGGCGCTCAATCGGGGCGAACACGACGAGCTCGATCAGGATGCCCACAAACAGGATCGCGAGGATCGCGGACATGACCGTGGCCATGTCCGACAAGGTGCGGCCCTGGTCCAGGAGCGAACCGAGTCCGAAGCCGATGGTGCCACCGACTGCGATGATTTCGGCGGCCATGAGCGAACGCCAGGAGAACGCCCAGCCCTGCTTGAGGCCGCCCAGGTAGCCGGGAAGGGCCGCCGGCAGGACGATCTGCAAGGCCATCTGCAGTCGCGAGGCCCCGAGGACCTTGCCGACGCTCCGGTATTGCGGCGGAATCTGGTCGACGCCGGAAATCAGCCCGTTGATGATGGACGGGATGGCACCCATGAGGACGACGAAGTAAACAGTGCCGTCCGAGAGCCCGAACCAGATGATCGCCGCCGGAACCCAGGCCACCGACGGCAGCACCTGGAGCCCGGAGATGAGCGGGCCGAAGGCACGGCGCAGCGGCTGCACCTGTGCCAGGAGCAGGCCCACCGGGGTAGCCACCGCGACGCTGATGAGGAAGCCGATGACCCCGCGCTGAAGTGATGTCCAAATGGCTTCCTGGGCTTTGCCTTCGGCCCAGAGGGCACCGAACTGTCCTAGGACGTCAAGCGGCCCGGGAACCTGGTCGCGACGCTTGAAACCGAGGGAGACGTAGAACTGCCATGCCAGGATGAGGACCAGGAGCGCCGCAATAGGGAGGATGACCCGGGTCCAGTCGATGCGCGCCCTGCGGTGGGCGTCCGACTGCAGCTTGTCCAGGCCGGCCTCGAGATCCCGGAGTTCGTCCGGGTTTCCCTTTAGGGACGGCGAGGTGATGTGGCGGGACTGCGGAGCTTGCTCGGCAATTTCCCCTTCGGCCCTTTCCCCTGCAGGGAGCGTTTCTTGTTCAATTGGCATGGCGGCGGATCTCCTCGCGCAGGCGGCGGGTAATGGTTCCGGTCAGCTCCCCGGCACGGCCGGCGTCGGTCCGGTGTTCCTCGGTGACGTTCCACTCGGCCACGACCCGTCCCGGACGGGAGGACAGCAGCAGGACCCGCTGGCCGAGCCTGACGGCTTCGCGCACGTTGTGCGTCACGAACACGATGGTGCGGCCCGTTTCCTTCCAGATCCGCTCGAGCTCGTCGTGTAGAAGGTCGCGGGTGATGGCGTCGAGGGCAGCGAACGGTTCGTCCATGAGCAACAGCTGCCGGTCCTGGGCCAAAGCGCGGGCCAGGGCGACGCGTTGCCGCATGCCGCCGGAGAGCTCGTGCGGGCGTTTGTCCCCCGCGCCACCCAAATGGACGAGGTCCAACAGCTCGCCCGCACGGGCAGCACGGGACGCTTTGCTCAGGCTGCCGGACTTGTCGGCGAGTTTCAGCGCGAGTTCGATGTTGCCGCGGGCAGTGAGCCACGGAAACAGCGCTGAATCCTGGAACATGAAGGCGGCACCGTCGCTGGGCACCTCCAGGGCGCCCGACGTCGGCTGGTCCAGCCCCGCGAGGATGTTCAGCAGGGTGGACTTGCCGCAGCCGGACGCACCCAGCAGGGCGACGAACTCGCCTTGCTGGATGGTGGCGTTGACGTCGTCCAGCACCGGGGCGCCGTCGCCGAAGCGTTTACCCAGGTGTTCCAGTACGACTGGCATGGTCCCGTCCTTCGTTCGTTGCTTGCTTGCTTCGTTGGTGAATGTGCGCCCAACTGACTCGCAGTTGTTGTCGTTATGAGGCCTCAAAACGACAACTATTGCGAGCCAGTTGGGTTTTGGCGGTTCAGTCTTGGCCCAGTCCTGCGGCCGAGGTCTTCTGCCCGGTCACGCTGTTGAGGGCGCGGAGGTCGAAGATGCCGTTGATGTCGGCCGGTTTCGTGATGCCGGCGTCGACCCCGTCCTGGAGCAGCTTCTTGTAGGTTCCCGCGAGCGGGTCCACAGTGAAGGTGATGTTCTTCAGGGAGCGGTCGATGACGTCGGCCGGGAGCGTGCTGCCCGCGGTCGCCTTCAGTGCGGCGTTGATGGCGGTGGCCTTGTCGGCGGCCGAAGCGGTGTTAAGCCAGTTGACCGAGGCTTCGTGGCCCTGGAGCAGTGCGGTCACGGTCTGCGGGTGTTCGACGGCGAACTTCTTGCTCACGATCAGGATCGTGGTGGGGAACTGGCCCGGCTTTCCTGTGATGGACCCGTCCCAGAGGTCCTTCTCATCCACGAGGACCTTGCCTCCGGCCTGGACCACCAGACGTGAGGCCCAAGGCTCGGGCAGCCACGCGCCGTCGAGCTTTCCGTCCTGGAAGAGCTTGAGGGTCTGGGCGTTGTCGGTCGGGTTGATGGCGACGTCGCCTCCGCCGCTCGGGTTGGTCTTCAGGCCCTGCTTGCCCAGCCAGGCGCGCAGCGCCACGTCCTGGGTGCCTCCGAGCTGCGGCGAGGCGAGGGTCTTGCCCTTGAGGTCCGCGGCGCTGTTGATGCCGGGCTTGACCACCAACTGGGCTCCGCCGGAAGCCGCGCCGGCGATGATGCTGATCGAGGCGCCCTTGCTCTGGACGAAGGAGTTGATGGCCGGGTTGGGGCCAAGGTACGCGGCGTCGATCGCTCCGGCGTTCAGGGCCTCGACCGCGGCCGGTCCGGCGTTGAAGATCTGGGTGGTGAGCTTGGTGCTGCCCAGCTTGCTGGCGATGATGCCCTTGCTGACGCCTACCAGCGCGGGGGCGTGGGTGACGTTGCCGAAGTAGCCGAGCCGGAGTTCCGCGGCGGGCGTCGTTGCCGCTGAGGCCTGGGTTTCGTTGTTCTTCGCCACAACCGACGCGACGGCGGCGCCGGCACCGATCAGCAGGACGAGTCCGACGGCGATTGCGATCTCGAGCGTGCGGCGGCGCTTGGGCTTGTTGCTCTCGCCGGCGACGATGCGCGTGGTTCCCGGGTTCGAGGCGGGCGGCGTGGGTTCTGGGGTGTTTGACATGTTGATCCTTGGAGTGCGTGAAGGGGCTGGGCGTTTATCAGGCCCTGCGACATCGCCCCGGGAGGGCAGACAAGGACCAATCCGATGAGGTCATGGATTCACCATAGGGACTGTCATATTTGCCGTTCAATGACCCGGAAACCCGGGGTCACGCACGTTCATCCGGCGTCACAATTGGGATGACTCCAACGCAAAAAAACCGCAGCTTGTTTCCCGTCCCGGACCTTGAAGGCGGGGTTTGGGAAACAAGCTGCGGTTCCAGTCACAGGAACGTCAGATGACGTAACGTTCGTCCTCGTGGTCGCCCGGGTGGTCCTTCACCAGGCCGGCGGCCAGGGTGTTGCCGTCCACGGGGTCGATCACCAGGAACGCGCCCGTGCGGCGGTGGTGCAGGTAGTTCTCCAACGGCAACGGCGCGGCCAGTCGAAGCTGGGCGTTGCCGATGTCGTTCAGCTCAAGGCTGGAGGCCGCCTCCACGTTGAACGTGGCCAGGTCCAGCTTGCCCGTCACATTGCGGACGAGCGCCTGGACGGTCCGGGTCCCGTGCTTCACGAGCACCTTGGCACCTTCGCGCAGCGGCTTGGGCGAAAGCCAGCACAGCGCCGCGTACAGGTCGGCCGAGCTCTCGCGCACCGTCCCTGCTGCGGCAATCGTGTCACCGCGGGCGATGTCGATTTCATCTGCCAGGCGGATCGCCACCGACTGCGGAGCAGTAGCCTCAGCCAGCTCAATGCCGGCGAAGTCGATCCCCGTCACGGTGGTGATGCGGGGCTCGTGGCCCGGGCTCAGGACGGTTACCTTGTCGCCGAGCTTCACGGTTCCTTCCGTGATCTGGCCGGCGTAGGCACGGTAGTCGCGGTACGCTCCGACGTCGAGCCCTGCGGCGACAGCGTCGGGAGCCAGCGCGCCCTGCGGCCGGATGACCAGCTGGACCGGGAAGCGGAAGCTTTCCAGGTGGCTTTCGAGCTCGTCGGCGGCCGGAAGGGTTTCAAGGACCTCGAGCAGGGCCGGGCCGCTGTACCAAGGGGTGCGGTCGGAGCGGTCCACGACGTTGTCGCCGTCGAGCGCTGACACCGGGATGACGAAAAGATCGGAAATCCCGCCTGTGTCTGAATCTTCACGGCCCAAGCCAAGCTCGCGGGCAACCTTCTGAACGTCTGTCTCGATCTCGCGGAAGACGGACTCGCTGAAGTCCACGAGGTCGATCTTGTTCACGGCGACGATCACGTGCGCCACGCGGAGCAACTGCAGCACTGACAGGTGGCGGCGGGTCTGCTCCAGGACTCCCTTTCGGGCGTCAATGAGTACGACGACGGCATCCGCAGTGGACGCGCCCGTCACCGTGTTCTTGGTGTACTGCACGTGGCCGGGGCAGTCCGCGAGGATGAAGCTCCGGCGGTCGGTGGCGAAGTAGCGGTAGGCGACATCGATCGTGATGCCCTGTTCCCGCTCGGCACGAAGGCCGTCGGTCAGGAGGGCGAGGTCGATCGCCTGGCTGCCGGTGGCGCCGGCTCCGCCGAAGCCACGGTCCGCTGAGGTGCGGGCGACGGCGTCGAGCTGGTCCGCGAGGATCGCCTTGGAATCGTGCAGCAGGCGGCCTACCAAGGTGGACTTGCCGTCGTCGACGGATCCAGCCGTGGCGAAGCGGAACAGCGTTGATTCGCGCAGGCCGGTCTCCAGGAGTGAAGTCTCAGTGCTCATTAGAAGTAGCCGTCCTTCTTGCGGTCTTCCATGGCTGCCTCGGAGATGCGGTCATCTGCACGGGTGGCGCCACGTTCGGTGAGTGTGGATGCGGCAACTTCTAGGACAACAGCAGCGACGTCGGTCGCGTCCGAAAGTACCGCCCCGGTGCAGGACATGTCGCCCACCGTGCGGTAGCGGACGAGCTTCGTAATGACTTCCTCGTGGGGTTTCGGCATGGAAACCTCGCCGACCGCACGCCACATGCCATCGCGTTCGTAAACCTCGCGCTCGTGGGCGTAGTACAGGCCGGGCAGCTCAATGCCTTCGCGTTCGATGTAACGCCAGACGTCCAGCTCGGTCCAGTTGCTGATGGGGAACGCGCGGACGTGTTGGCCCACGGTGTGGCGGCCGTTGTACAGGTTCCACAATTCGGGGCGCTGGTTGCGGGGATCCCACTGGCCGAATTCGTCGCGCAGGCTCAGGATGCGTTCCTTGGCACGGGCCTTGTCCTCGTCGCGACGTCCGCCGCCGAAAACGGCGTCGAACTTGTTGCGCTGGATTGCATCCAGCAGCGGCACGGTCTGCAGCGGGTTGCGGGTACCGTCGGCACGCTCGGCAAGTTCGCCACGGTCGATGAACTCCTGCACGGAGCCCACCACGAGCTTGAGGCCCAGGCGCTCCACCGTGCGGTCACGGAAATCGATGACCTCGGGGAAGTTGTGGCCGGTGTCCACGTGCAGCACAGGGAACGGCACCTTGCCCGGCCAGAACGCCTTCGTGGCCAGGTGCAGCATCACCACGGAGTCTTTGCCACCGGAGAACAGCAGCGCAGGCTTCTCGAACTCGGCAACAACCTCGCGGATGATATGGATTGCCTCGGACTCCAACGTGTCGAGTGAGGAAAGGCGCTCAGAGCGCAGAGCCGGAGCGGCAGTCGGCGTCTCAGCAGCGTCGGTTTCCAGCACAGACAACTCCAGGTCCTCGTTGGTGATTTGGGTACTCATACGTGTAGTCCGCATTCTGTCTTGTCGGTTCCTGCCCAGCGGCCGGAGCGGGGGTCCGCTCCCGGGGCCACTTTGCGGGTGCAGGGCTGGCATCCGATGGACGGGTAGCCCTGGCTCAGGAGGGGGTTGACGGGAAGGATGTTGTCTTCGGAGTACTGGACCAGCTGGTCAAAGCTCCAGTCGGCCATCGGGTTGACCTTGACCAGGCCGTTGGTCTCGTCCCACGTGATCAGCGGGGTGTTGGTCCGGGTGGGGGCCTCGTCGCGGCGGACTCCGGTGAACCAGACTTCGTAGCCGGCGAGGGTCCGGCGCAGCGGCTGGACCTTGCGGAGCGCGCAGCACTGGGCGGCGTCGCGGGCGAACAGATCCTTGCCGAGAAGCCGGTCCTGCTGCTCCACGGTGTTTTCCGGGAGCACGTCCACGATGTTCACGCGCAGGTTCGCGGCGACCTCGTCGCGTGTGGCGTGGGTTTCCGGGAAGTGGTAGCCGGTCTCCAGGAAGAGGACGTCGACGCCGGGAAACTGGTCCGCGACGAGGGCAGGCAGCACGGCGTCGGCCATGGAGCAGGCGACGGCGACAGCGGGCAGTTCGAAGTTGCGGGCCACCCAGGCGATGACGTCGCGGGCGGGCGCGTTCCAGCCGAGCTCTGCGGCACCGGCTTCGGCGAGGGCCTTGAGTTCGTCGTGGGAGCGGAGCTCGGTTGTGGTGGTCACTGGAGATCTCCTTCATCTGCGGCGTGTGCCCATTCGGCGAAGGTCTGGCCTTCGGTGCGGTCGGCCACGAACTTCCGGACCACCCGCTCTACGTAATCGGGCAGGTCCTCGACGTAAACCTTGAGGCCGCGCACGGTGCGTCCGAGGCCAGCTTCTTCGCGGTCGGACGAAGCCAGCCCGCCGCCCAAGTGGACCTGGAAACCCGGGGTGGGGTCGCCGTCGGGCGTTGGCAGCATCATGCCCTTGAGCCCGATGTCCGCAGTCTGGATGCGGGCGCAGGAGTTGGGGCAGCCGTTGATGTGCAGGGACAGTGCCTGGGGCAACTGGCCGCTGTCCGCGAGATCGGCCAGGCGGCGTTCCAGTTCGGCGACGGCGGTGGCTGCCGTGACCTTGGTTTCCACGATAGCGAGCTTGCAGAATTCGATGCCGGTGCAGGCGATGGTGCCGCGGCGGAACACGGACGGGCGGGCGGAGAGGCCCAAGGTGTCCAGATCGGCGACGAGCGGTTCCACCTGCTCTTTGGCGACGTCGAGCACAACAATCTTCTGGTGCGGGGTAGTGCGCAGGCGGAACGAGCCGCGGGCTTCGAGGGTGTCAGCCAGCTTCACGAGCTGGCTGCCCGAGAGGCGACCGGCCAAGGGCGTGGCACCGATGAAGAACTTGCCGTCCTTCTGCTCGTGGATGCCGACGTGGTCGCCGGGTGTTGAAGGCTTGGGGGCTGCGGGGCCGTCGGCGAGCTTGAAGCCGAGGTATTCGTCTTCAAGGATCTGGCGGAACTTCTCGGGACCCCAGTCCGCCAGGAGGAACTTCAGGCGTGCCTTGGTCCGCATGCGGCGGTAACCGTAGTCGCGGAAGATGCTGGTGACGCCGAGCCATACTTCGGCGGCCTCCTCGGGCTTCACGAACGCACCGAGCCGCTTGGCGAGCATCGGATTGGTGGAAAGCGCGCCGCCTACCCAGAGGTCATAGCCGACGCCGAGTTCGGGGTGGACCATGCCGACCAGGCCGAAGTCGTTGATCTCATGGACAACGTCCTGCGAGGGGTGGCCGGTGATGGCGGTCTTGTATTTGCGCGGCAGGTTGGCGAGCTCGGGGTCGCCGATGAAGCGCTCTGCGAGTTCGTGGATCAGCGGCGTGGGGTCGATGATCTCGTCCTTGGCGATGCCGGCGACCGGGGAGCCAAGGATGACACGCGGGACGTCGCCGCAAGCCTCGGTGGTGGACAGGCCGACGGATTCGAGGCGGCGCCAGATTTCCGGCACGTCCTCCACGCGGATCCAGTGCAGCTGGATGTTCTGGCGGTCGGTCAGGTCGGCGCTGCCGCGGGCGAAGTCCACGGAGATCTGGCCGATGACGCGCAGCTGCTCGGTGGTGAGCGCGCCGCCGTCGATCCTCACGCGGAGCATGAAGTACTTGTCCTCAAGCTCGTGCGGCTCAAGCGTGGCGGTCTTGCCGCCGTCGATACCGGGCTTGCGCTGGGTGTACAGGCCCCACCAGCGGAAGCGACCGTGCAGGTCCGTGCCGTCGATCGAGTCGAAGCCGTGCTTGGAGTAGACAGACTCGATACGCTCGCGAACGTTGAGCCCGTTGTCTTCCTGCTTCCAGGTTTCGTTGGCGTTGAGCGGCGCGGTACCGTCGACTTTCCACTGGCCGTGGGGTTTCGCGGCAGGACGGGCGGTGCGGGCCGGGCGCTTGGGTGCAGCCTCGTCCGCAGACGCTCCGGCTAGAGCTGTATCAGTCATGCATCGACTGTAGGGCTGGCCAGATTTCTCCAACAACGACGCAGAAACGAAGAGTCACCTAGGGAAATATTTCGTCACGAACCGCCGTCGGGCCTTGTTCACCTGGCCGCGCTGTGCATTCGAAAATCCCGCTTAGGCGCTCGCGGCAACCACTGCGTCGTAGCGTTCCAGGGCGATCTTCGCGAGCACCGGAGAAGGCAGCAGCGGTGCCGTCACGACGTCGGCCCCGGCTTTGGACAGCTGGTCGTGGAAGTAGCCCGTGGCCAGCAGATACGAGGACACCACCACCCGGCCGCCGTCTCCGGTGACTTCAGAGCGCAAGGCCGCGACGCCGTCGGGCACGTTCGGTTCGGCACTGGCGCCATAGGCGACGCGCACCTTGTTGGGAAGCAGCTCGGCGAGCTGGCGCGCCTGCTCTTCCGAATCGACGGAACCGTCCGGCAGCGATGAGCCCGCGGCGGCGAGCAGGACGCCGTCGTCGTCGCCCAGGCCCGAGTCGCGCAACCGTGCGGCGAGCAACTCTGCGAGCCGCGGATCCGGCCCCAGCGGCGGCGCCGCGGACACCTCCGGGCGGGACTTGATCGCCTCGGGGATGTCCACCTTGACGTGGTAGCCGGTACTGAGCAGCAAAGGAACGACGACGGCGGGCGTGCCTTCCGGGAGGCCGGCCACCACGCCGCCCAACTCGGGCTCCTGGACATCCACGTAGGCCTCGACAACGGTCAGGCCGGGCCGGAGCGCCTCAATCTCGGCCATGACCTGGCGGATCGCGGCCTGCCCTTCGACGTTCCGGGTTCCGTGGGCGCACGCGATCAAGACAGGGCTGTTCATGCGTGCAAGCGTAACGTTGGGCGAGCATGATCGCCCGTCTGTGAACGAAGAATGGAGCTGCATTTGTTCACTTTTGACCTTGCGCTGGTATGGCTGGATCTGGCCGGCGTCTTCTTTTTCGCCGTGTCCGGATCCTTGCTCGCGGCCAAGAAGCAGTTCGACATCATCGGCTCTCTGCTGTTGGCTTCATTGGTTTCCCTGGGCGGCGGTGTCATCCGCGACATCGTCATCAACGCCGGCCCGCCCGCGGCGTTCACCAACCCGGTGTATCTGCTTCCGCCTCTGTTGGCCGCGGTTCTGGTGTACTTCCTGTTTTCGAGCATCCAGCGCTTCACGTCCCTTCTGACCCTGTTCGACGCCGGCGGGCTGGCTTTGTTCTGCATCACGGGGACGCTCAAGGCACTGGCCGCCGGGATGAATCCGGTGGCTGCGATCCTGTTGGGAGTCACTACGGCCGTGGGCGGCGGCTTGCTCCGCGACATCACGGCCAACGAAATTCCCACGCTCTTCAATGCCCGGGACCTCTACGCCCTGCCCGCCTTCACGGGGGCCGCCCTAACGGCCTTGCTCTGGAACATCGGAACCTTCAACGGGGTCACAGCAGGGGTCATTGCCGCCTGGGTTTTCGCCTTCCGGGTGGTGGCTTGGCGTTGGGGTTGGCGGGTGCCTTTGGCGGTCCGGGGATGGCACCGCGCCGGGGTCTCCCCGGGCGCCGATTCACGTGGCCGCGATTAGCTAGGATGGGAGCATGACTGACATGTTCCTCGAGAAATTCCGCGCGCTTGTACCGAAGTATCTCGAGGACGAATGGCAGGAAGAAGATGGGCTGTCCGCCGCTGAGCTGGACGAGGCCCTGTCCGCCCACACGTTCACCATTCCCATGGTGCTGCGCGAGTTCTACCTCGCCCTCGGTGGCTGTGAGGACCTCATGGAGGCCTACCACTACTTCTGGGACCCCGAAGAGCTCGAAGTGGACGACGAAGGCTTCCTCATGTTCCTGGAGGACGAGGAAGAGCAGTTCACCTGGGGCTTCCGCGTAGGCGACCTCGGCGTGCCGGATCCCATCGTGTGGCGCCGCAACAACGCCCGCGGCCAGTGGAAATCAGAAGAAGGCACCTTCTCCGAGTTCGTGTTCGACATGTTCGACTGGGCTTTCAGCGACGAAGAAGACTGAGGGCTTTTGGGGGCTGCCTGAGCTTTCTCCCCACCTTTGGGCTGAGTCTTCGTGCCGACCCCCTGGCTTCCGGGGCTACACGATCTGCGAATAGTCGTATCTGAGAACCAAAAAGCCTTTCACCATTCCCGCGTTGTTGCGCCGCCTGTCCTTCTTGACCTGCCGAGGCTGCAAGTGGCTCTCGCCGTCGACCTCGACGATCAGCTTTCCCTCTAGCAAGAAGTCCACAATGCCGATTCCGGGCAATTCGACCTGCGTCTCGGTGTGGATTCCTGCCTGCCGGAAAAGTATCCGCGCCACGACCTCGATCGGAGAGTCTGCCGAACCGTCGACCAGTGTGAGCACCCTCCGGGCCGCCCCGTTCCGGTTGCCCGGCAGCCTCTCCCGGAGGTAATTAAGATTGGTCCGGCCTTGGAGGAGGGCACTTTCCGCCATGATGGCCGCCTCAATATCAGGCAGGCAGCGGAGGGAATGCAGCAGCGTGTCTGTCAGGCTCGCCACGGGACGGATCTGCCGGGTCTCCACGACTGACTCACGGTGGACCACGAAATCCCGGGCCTTGCCGTGCCTGCACAGCAAATGGAGGATCCGGGGTTCATGCAAAACCCAGATGCCATGGTGCCGGGCCCCGGATGCGCAGGTGAGCAGGCCGTTTGCGCTGAGGGCCGCGACGATGTCCTCCTGGGCAACGGGCAAGGCCAGCACACCCCGGCGTCGCCGCACGATCTCGCCTCCAGCCACCGCTGTTCGGATGGCACGGTCGGAGAAGCCAGCCTGCTTCAGGGTGGAGGTTCTCGCAGCGGAGCCTGCGTATTTCAGGAAGCCAACGAGGTCCATAAACCAACTTCAACAGTGCGGTGTTGGCGCTGAAAGGCCAGAGTTTCCCTATGTGGACAACTCCCAGGCGCCGAAACTCCCCGGCTTTGAGCGAGCTCCCGTGATTCCGTCCCCGAGAATCCGGGCCTTGGGGGTCCAGAGGTCCGTCAAAAGTGGGGAATTTACGACGCGAATTTCCCGACAAACTCCAAAAAACCCTTTGACCGGGAAAGTTGCACCCGTGACAAAGTTGTCATATGCTGTAACCGGATTCACTAAATGCCTCCGGTGAGTCTGATGCGAACGGAGATTATGGTCCCGGTTCGTTGCAGCGCGTGACTCGTAGCGTTGCAAGGAACCGGGGCCATTGCATTTAAGCCCACTCCGCCCGGTCCGGTTCGGCTCGCCGAACCCAACCCTCCCGGGCCGCCCAACTGGCTCGCAGTTGTTGTCGTTATGACGGCTCAAAACGACAACAACTGCGAGTCAGTTGGGTCGGCGGAGGGACTAGCTGGCGCGCTCCACAACGGCGTGGGCGAAGTTCGTGAGCGACTCCTTGACCACGCCTTCGGGCAACGGCTTCAAGGCTTCAATGGCTTCAGCGGACCACTGGCGGGCAATCACCCAGGATTCGGCGGTGACGGGATGCTCGCGGAGCCCGGCGACGGCCAAGGCCAGGGCCTCATCGGAGGACAAATCGCCATCGACCAGCTTCAAGAGTTCGACGGCGGAGCGGTCACCATTGTCGGCAGCCTTGCGGAGCAGGAGGACGGGCAGCGTGGGAACGCCTTCGCGGAGGTCAGTACCCGGGGATTTGCCGGACTTGACCTTGACGCCGGTGACGTCAATGACGTCGTCGGCGAGTTGGAAGGCCACGCCAACCTTCTCGCCGTACTCCACCAGCACGTCTTCGAAGGCCTCGTCGGCACCGGCGAAGATGGCACCGAGCTGGCCCGAGGCCGCAACCAAGGAGCCGGTCTTGTCGGCGATGACGGAGAGGTAGTGCTCCACGGCGTCCTCGCCCTCACGCGGGCCCACGGTTTCGTGCAGCTGCCCGAGGCACAAACGTTCGAAGGTGCGGGCCTGGATTCCCAAGGCGCGCGACCCGAGTTCGGACACCAGGATCGAGGCCCGGGCAAAGATCAGGTCGCCCGTGAGGATGGCCACCGAGTTACCCCAGACTTCGTGGGCCGTGGGAGCGCCGCGGCGGTAGGGCGCCGAGTCCATCACGTCGTCGTGATAGAGGGTTGCGAGGTGGGTCAGTTCAACCACGACGGCGGCCTGGACCACTTCCGGACGGGACGCGTCGCCGAGGTGGGCGCACAGGAGGGTCAACAGCGGGCGGATGCGCTTGCCGCCGGCTTCCACCAAGTGACGCGACGTTGCGTCAGCCAAGGGATCCGAGTTGGCAATTGCTTCGCGGAGCTTCTTTTCCACGCGGGCAAGGTTCGTAGTGATGGCAGGACCCAACTCCACGTCCTTGGCGATAGCCGCAAAACCGGCAGGAAGCTGCAGGCCAGTCGCGATTGCGGTAGTGGTGGGAGCGGGTTCGACAGCGTCCGGCAAGCCGTGCCCGGCATGCGTCCAACTGTGTTCGGCAGAGTGAGTCACGGGTTAACCCTAACTTTTCGCGGAGGAAAGCGTTGATTCGGTGCCGACGCGGGTGGAAGCGGCGGTGGATGTGGTGTTGGACGTGGCCGGAACCAGCATCTCGAGGACGCGGATGGCGCGGTCCTCGAAACCCTTGGCGGACGCATCCGTGAGGTTGGCGAGCATCCGCACCACGAAGCGCATCAGCACCGGGATGGGCATGCCCGTCCGTAGCGCGAGTTTCATGACGGCGGGCTTGCCGATGAGGGCAGCAAAGACGCGGCCCAGGGTGAAGTGGGAACCCCACTGGTCCCGCACGTAGTCCGCGTACCGCGAAAGGTGCGCATCGGCGGCTCTGGAAGTCTCCGTGCCGGATCCCCATCCGGCTGAACGCGCACGCGATGACGCGTCGATGATGAACTCGGCCGCAAAGCGGGCGGACTCCATGGCGTAAGAAATGCCCTCGCCGTTGAACGGGGAAACCATGCCGCCGGCGTCGCCCAGGAGCATGAGCCCCGGCGAGTAGTGCGGGGTGCGGTTGAAGCCCATGGGCAGGGCGGCCCCGCGGATCTCGCCCACTTGGTTTTCGGGTGTGAAGCCCCACTCGGACGGCATGCCGGCGGTCCATTCGCGCAGGACCTGCTTGTAGTCGAGCTTGCCGAATTCCTTGGAGGAGTTCAGGATCCCGAGGCCAACGTTGGACGTGCCGTCTCCAACGCCGAATACCCAACCGTAACCGGGCAGCGGCTTGCCGGACTTGCCAGGGAGCTCAAGCCAGCCTTCCATCCAATCGTCGTCGTGGCGGGGCGAGGTGAAGTACGTGCGGACGGCGACGCCGAGCGGACGGTCGTCGCGCTTGTGCATGCCGAGCGAAACGGCCGTGCGGGTCGAGTTGCCGTCTGCGGCGAGCACGACGTCGGCATGGAAGTCGCGCGTTTCGCCCGTCTTGCGTCCGGACTCGTCGAGCAGGGCGGCGCGGGCGCCGATCACGCGCCCGGTGTTGTCCCGCAGTGCTTCGGTGACGCTGTGACGTTCAAGCACGACGGCGCCCGCCGACTGGGCGTGCCGGGCCAGCTCCTCGTCGAACCCGAGGCGCGTACGGATGAGTCCGTACGTGGGAAAATCGGCGACCTCGGGCCACGGCAATTCAATGGTGCGGCCGCCGGCGATGAGCCTGAGCCCTTTGTTCCGGCGCCACCCCTCGTCCTCGGCGTGCGGGAGGCCGAGCTTCTGGATTTCGCGGACCGTGCGGGGAGTGAGGCCGTCGCCGCAGACCTTTTCCCGCGGGAAAGCGGTCTTTTCCAGAACCGTCACGGAAATGCCCGCCTGGGCAAGGTAGTACGCGGCGGTGGACCCGGCTGGCCCTGCGCCGACTATCAGTACGTTCACAGCGTCCTTGTTAATAGGCCGGTTAGCGGGACTGATCGCCGGCTTGGCGGCGCGGCTTGATCTGGCGGCGCAGCTTGGCCACGGGAACGCTTTCCCGGTGTTCGGCTCCGGGCTTCTGGGCGCGGTGCACCGCGACGATGCCGCCGCTCAGGTTGCGGTAGTTGACGTCGGTCCAACCGGCTTCCTGCAGCCACGCGGCCAGGTGGTCCTGGTCCGGCCAGGCGCGGATGGACTCGGCGAGGTACACATAGGCGTCCGGGTTGGAGGAGACCTTGGTGGCGATGGCGGGCAGTGCGCGCATGAGGTATTCGGTGTACATGGTCCGCCAGAGGGGCACTACCGGGGCCGAGAATTCGGCGATAACCAGGCGACCGCCCGGCTTGGTGACGCGGAACATCTCCGCGAGGGCCTTGTGGGGTTCGTTGACGTTGCGCAGGCCGAAGGAAATGGTGCACGCGTCGAAGGAGTTGTCCGCGAAGGGCAGCTTGGTGGCGTCCCCGGCAACGAAATTGATGTCGGGGCGGCGGCGCTTGCCGACCTTCAGCATCCCGAGCGAGAAGTCGCAGGCCACAACGTCCACTCCGGCGTCGGCATACGGTTCGCTGGACGTGCCGGTACCGGCAGCGAGATCCAGGACCTTTTGGCCTACCCGGACATCCATCGCATCCACGACGACGCGGCGCCAACGCCGGGTCTGCCCCATGGACAGGACATCGTTGACGACATCGTATTTGGGGGCGACATCGTCAAACATCGTCGCAACTTCGTCCGGACGCTTTTCCAAGGATGCTCGGTTCACCCTGCAATTGTCTCAGACAAATATGGGAAGAACTTTCGGGGCGCTCCGGTCCGGCCCGGGTTCGCGCTCCGGGTTCCCGCTCCGGCCAGCACGGCTACCGTTGCCCGCGGGAGTAATGTTGTTCCATCATGACGAGTACGCTCCGCACCAGCATTTTGAAGACCTTGACAGTCCCCCTCGATGTTGATTCATCCTCCGGGGGACTGCCGTCATTTCTGGTCCGGGACGACGTCCTGTGCTGGTCCCGCCGCGAGAACGGACTGGTGGGCTTTGGCGAACTCGCGCGATTCACCGCTTCCGGGCCCGATCGCTTTCTCGAGGCCGACATCTGGTGGCGCCACCTTGTCATCGAGGCCGACGTCACGGATCCCCTCGAGATCCCCGGCACCGGCCCTGTCGCCTTTGGCTCCTTTGCGTTCTCCAAGACGTCTGCGTTTGAATCCCGCTTGATCCTTCCGGAAATTGTTGTCGGGATCCGGGACGGGCAGTCATGGCTCACCCAGTTGACGCTCGACGACGTCGAACTCACCGAGGCGGGCGCCCTCGCCGCCCTGGCAGGCTGGCTTAGCCCCGCCGTCGGTGAGCTCACGGCGGCGGGAGGCTCCGGCGTCGGGCACCCAACTAACTCGCAGTTGTTGTCGTTTAGAGAGCCCATAACGACAACAAATGCGAGCCAGTTGGGTGACGGTAAGGTGACACTGGAGAGCGGCTCGCTGAGCGAAACCGCCTGGAAACAGGCCGTGGCCGACGGCGTCGCGGAAATCCGGACCGGAAAGCTGGAGAAGCTGGTCCTGGCGCGCGACGTCGTGGCGACACTGCCCGACGGCGTCAACGCCGCCAACGTGCTGCGGCAGCTGGCAAGCCGTTACCGCGAATGCTGGACATACGGCGTCGACGGCTTGGTGGGAGCGACGCCGGAAATGCTCATCCAGGTGGAGGGCCGCACTGCACAAGCGCGGGTCCTGGCCGGCACGCTGGACCGTCGCGACGCCGAGGGAATGGACGGCTCCCCCATGGAATACGCCGAACGCGTGCTGGCCGGTTCCGAGAAACAACGGCACGAACACGAGATCGCCATCCAATCGCTCACCACCCAGCTAGCACCCTTCTCCGAAGCCATGAACGCCCACAGCGAACCGTTCATCCTGGAACTGCCCAATGTGTGGCACCTGGCATCGGACGTGAAGGCCGAGCTCGCCGATATCGAGGGACATGTCCCTACATGCCTGGCCCTGATCAACGCCCTTCACCCCACGGCCGCTGTGTGCGGCACACCTACTTTGATTGCCGGGGAACTGATCCGGGAGCTTGAGCACATGGATCGGGGGCCCTACGCCGGACCGGTCGGGTGGCTCGACGCCGCAGGCAACGGCGAGTGGGGCATCGCACTGCGTGGCGCGATCATCGAAAGTCCTACTTCGGTGCGCCTGTATGCGGGCTGCGGGATCGTTGAAGGCTCCGTTCCCGACGCCGAGCTGGCCGAGACCTGGGCCAAATTCCGGCCGATGCTCGAGTCCCTGGGGATTAGCAACTAAGCCCCCAAACCCAAGGATTCCGTTCGAAACCTACCCTCCCAACTGTCTGGGGTGCGAGACAATAGCCACGTTGGGGGGCTTGATTTTTTGCTTGGTAGGTTATCCAATAGTAAAACTTAGTTTTCTGTGACGCACATCTCATGTTCGGCGCTACACTATGAACCGATTAGTTTCGCATCCACTGCAACAAAAGGTAAGAAAATGCAGAAATTCCGTTCGCTTCCGGTCAGTTCGACGCTCAAGGCTGCAACCATCATCGCAATCGGCGCCTTGGCACTGACTGCCTGCACCAACGCCTCAGAGGCGGGCCCGTCGAGCGCCGCTTCGCCTTCCGGCAGTGCCAATGCAAGCTTTGACCCCAGCACCATCACCAAGGACGACACCCTGGCTGCACTGGTCCCCGCGGCCATCAAGTCCAAGGGCACGCTGACCGTTGGCTCGGACACGACCTACGCTCCTGCGGAATTCCTCGGAACCGACGGCCAGACCCCGGTCGGTTACGACGTCGACATCGCCAAGGCGATCGGCGCCACCCTCGGCCTGAAGGTCCAGGTGCAGACCGCCGAATTCACGGGCATCCTCCCCGCCCTGGGCCCCAAGTACGATCTGGGCATCTCGTCCTTCACCATCAACCCTGAGCGTCTCGGCGCCGTCAACATGGTCAGCTACTTCAACGCCGGCACCGCCTGGGCCGTGCAGAAGGGCAACCCGAAGAAGTTCTCCTTGGATGACGTCTGCGGCAAGTCCATCGGCGTGCAGACCGGTACCGTCCAGGAAGACCCGGACCTCTCGGGCCGCAACAAGAAGTGCGCAGCTGACGGCAAGCAGCCGATCAACATCGTGACTCTCAAGAACCAGACCGACGTCACCACCCGGCTCGTCAACGGCAGCATCGACGCCATGGCAGCCGACTCCCCCATCATCGGTTACGCGCTGACGCAGACCAACGGACAGCTTGAGAAGCTCGGCGATGTGTACGATGCCGCTCCCCAGGGCATCGCTGTTGCCAAGTCGGACACCGCCCTCGCCGATGTCATCCAGAAGACGCTGACCAAGCTCATGTCTGACGGTTCCTACAAGAAGATCCTCACTGGCTGGGGCAACGCCGAAGGCGCCATCACCAAGTCCGAGGTCAACCCGGCGGTCAAGTCTTGAGTATTCCCGCCACCGATAACAAATCAGGTGCACAGATGGATCATCATCAACCAGGCCACGCCGCGCCCGTGCTGAACGACGCGGTGCCGGTCAGGCATCCTGGCCGTTGGATCAGCGCGATCATCATCGTTGGCGCCGTGATCCTTATGATTCAGAGCGCGATCACGAACCCCAATTTCCGCTGGGACGTGGTCGGGACTTACATCCTGGACGTCAAGGTCGTCCAGGGCGTGGGCTGGACCCTGCTTCTGACCGTCGCTGCAATGGTTCTGGCGATTGTCTTGGCCATCCTTCTGGCCGTGATGCGCCAGTCCGACAACCCCGTCCTGCGCTACACCTCCTGGGTATGGGTCTGGTTCTTCCGCGGCACCCCGGTCTACACCCAGCTTGTCTTCTGGGGACTCGTCACCGTCCTCTACCCCACGCTCTCCCTCGGCATCCCCTTCGGCCCCCAACTCGTCACCTACGTGCTTTCGGACCCCACCCACGGCCTTATCCCGGCCATCCTAGGGCTTGGCCTTAATGAATCGGCCTACCTGGCCGAGATCTTCCGGGCCGGCCTGAAGTCCGTCGACAAGGGACAGACCGAAGCCGCCGAGGCCCTGGGCATGGGCAAAGGCAAGATCATGTGGCGAATCATCCTGCCCCAGGCAATGCGCATCATCGTTCCGCCTACCGGCAACGAGACGATCGGCATGCTGAAGACCACCTCCCTGGTCTTGGCCGTCCCCTTCACCCTGGACCTGACCTTCGCGACCAACGCCCTGGCCAACCGGATCTACCTTCCCATTCCGCTCCTGATCATCGCCGCCGCCTGGTACCTCTTGGTCACCAGCGTGCTCATGGTCGGCCAGCACTACATCGAGGCCTACTACGGCAAGGGCGTTGACACCAACCTCGCGCCGGCGGTCATCAACCCCGCAGCCGCCAAGGCTGCCGCAGCCGTGGCACCGAGTGCCGAAGCAGAGCCGTCCTTGAAGATGGACTTCCCGGAGGATGAGGCAAAATGACGATCACCACCCAGAAACCGCTGGTGCGGATCGAAGGCCTTCACAAGTACTTCGGTCCCCACCACGTGCTCCGCGGCATCGACCTGACCGTCAACCAGGGCGAAGTGTCCGTTGTCATCGGCCCGTCCGGTTCGGGCAAGTCCACGATGCTCCGCTGCGTGAACCTGCTGGAGACCATCAGCGCCGGCCGCATTTCGGTCGGCGACCAACTCATCGGCTACCGCGAAGTCAACGGGCGCCTCCACGACCTGAAGGTCAAGGAAATCGCCGCGCAGCGCCGGGAAATCGGCATGGTCTTCCAACGCTTCAACCTGTTCCCGCACAAGACCGCCCTGTACAACGTCATGGAAGCGCCCGTGCAGGTCAAGGGCAAATCCAAGGGCGATGCCAAAAAGGCCGCCCTCGAATTGTTGGACCGGGTGGGCCTGGCCGATCGAGCCAACCACTACCCGGCACAGCTCTCCGGTGGCCAGCAGCAACGGGTCGCAATCGCCCGGGCCCTGGCCATGGAACCGGAGCTGATGCTCTTCGATGAGCCGACTTCCGCGCTTGACCCCGAGCTCGTGGGCGATGTGCTCAACGTAATGAAGGACCTGGCCAAGTCTGGCATGACCATGATCGTGGTGACCCACGAGATCGGCTTTGCCCGCGAGGTCGGCGACCGCCTGACCTTCATGGACGGAGGTGTGGTGGTGGAATCCGGTGACCCCCGCGAAATCATCGCCAACCCCCAGCACGCCCGCACCAAGGAATTCCTCAGCCGAGTGCTGTAGTTCCTGCTGCTGCGTCTGCGACTCGCAAACGGGCCATCGCTGTACAAACGGGCCGGTGACACTCATATCCGAGCGTCACCGGCCCGTTTGCTTGTCACGGACACATTTGGGTGTCCTGCGGAAGCGCGACCACGGAGCGGCACCCCGGCGTCGAGCAGTATTCGTTCCAGTCGGCCTGGATTGTTGAGTTCGTCCCAGACCCACCGAGCCACATTTCTGCCGGTGGCCCGGATCCGGTCCTCACGAACCTTCTCCTCATACACCACATCCGATGGCGTCCGGCCACGCAGGTACTCCGGTTTGAGGTACTTCTCGCGACCATCGAATTCGCCGACAACCCGGGTCTCCCCCCAGTAGAAATCCGTAATGGCGACTCTGCCAGTACCGTTCCTGACCTCGTATTGCAGCACCGGCGGGGCGAATCCGGCAACGTGGATCAGCCCCCGGCTATAGGATTCTCCCGGCGAGCAGGACTGCGGATCGGCGAAATCGATAACCGCCCTGATACGCCGAACCGCCGCCTGCGAATACCTCCCATCTATGCCAGCCAGCAGATCTTCTTTCGAGAGCGCAGGCACGCGCCGCACCGTGTCAGGCTTCAGGACGTGATCTATGGGCACCACGGCCTCCGCGAAGGGGACCGTCGCGGCGATATCGAGGACAGTACGGATCCGGCCTGTGACGAGGAACCCCTCCAACTGTTCACTGTTGTGGGCTTGTTCAGGTACATAGTGCCGACGGACTCCTGCGCGGGACCGACCGCCGCCGGAGAATGCGGTGAGTGCGTGGATCGGCTGTTTCCGCAGGATGACCGGTATCCCGCTAATTGCCGCGGCTGAGCGGTGCGAAAACGTGGTGAGCGAAGTAAACGTCTCTGCCGCGGCCTCGACTCGGAGCCTGTACCGCTCCCACGGCTGCAGCTCGTTCCAGCGCACCGCCTCCACGTATACGCCATGACGAATGCGGACAAGCTTCCCTGAACGGGCCTGCGCGGACGATCCCCTGGTAGTCAGACCGATCCTGGACAGGTCCTTCGCTAGAATCAACGGCGGAAGTGTGTTCATTCATCCACGATCACAGCCCAACAACGGGCTGCGCGAGGCACTTTCTGCCGTATGTGGACAACTGCCGAGGACGCTCTCCCCGACGCGCGCCACAACTACGGACGGGCGACACTTGTATCCGGGTATCCCCAGTCCGTTTGCGCCTCTCCAACCCGTTTGCGCTTCCCGGACCGCCTACGCCCCGAGCAGCACCTGGGACACTGCCGCGGCCACGGCTGACTTGATGCGCGCGTGCAACGGGCGCAGCTCCGAACGGTCCGTGCGTACTTCCACGATGCTTCGCCCCTTCAAAGGCGCGGCAAGCACGGCGGCGAGCTCCGCCGTCGTACGCACCAAAGTGTGCCCGACGCCGTATGCCGTGGCGAGCGCTGAAATGTCCACGCTGTGCGGGGTGCCGAAGAGGCGCTCGACGGCGGTGCCGTAGCCGCCGTCGTCCTCCACCTTGCCGTGTTCGAGGAGGCCGAAGATGCCGCCGCCGCCGTCGTTGAGGACCACGATGCGCAGGTCCGGTCCTGGTTCTCCGGCTCCGAGGAACAGGCCGCCCGCGTCATGCAGGAAGGTCACGTCGCCCAGGAGGAGGGTGGTTTCGCGGCCCGCGCCGAGGGCGATTCCCGTGGCCGTGGAGATGGTGCCGTCAATGCCGGCGAGACCGCGATTCGCGAATACCGTGGCGAGGGGCTCGGGGCTGGGCTGTCCGGCGAGATCGACGTCGCGGATGCCGTTGGAAGAGCCCAGGACCAGCTGCCCCCGCGCATGTTTCCAGACGGTGGCTCCCACCGCGGGCCCGTTGGCTGCATGCTCGGCCTCGAGCACGCCGTCGAGCGCGTGTTGGGCCGCGGCACCGGCCAGGAGCCAGGCGTCGAGCCACTCATCCGAGCCGCGGCCAGCGAACCCGGCCAACTCCGCCAGGGAGTCAAAGCGCTCCTCGCGACGCCGGCCGTGCTCGTACCAGGCCACCGGAACGGGCTCGTACATGCCGGCGGGGAGGTCGATGCGTGCCAGGAGGGCGGCGACGGGCCTCGACAGGGTCGGCCGTCCGAAGACCACCACCCGCTCGATCGGCAGGGCAGACCCGGGCCCGAAGTTGTCGAGCATGAGGCGATACGGCCCCACCGCATTGGGACCGAAGCGCGCGTTGGACGACGGCTCGGCGAGCAGCGGGAGGCCGTGGGCGCGGGCGAACGCCTCGGCGACCGGACCGGCGTCGTGCCCCGCCAAAACCACCGTGCGCCGTTCCGTCAGTTCGGCGGGAGCGAGGGGCATGCTCAGTGGCTGCGGGCCGGAGTCGTAGTGGAAAACTCCGTGGCCCTTGGTGCTGGGAAGTGCCTCGCCCGGTTCCGGAACCAGTGGCTCGCGGAACGCGAGGTTGAGCTGCACCGGCCCGGGTGGCGTGTCCTCGAGGGCGCCGGTTGCCGCGTAGATGGCGGTCTCGACGGCCCGCTGCGGATTGCTGCCAGCGGCGATGTCGACGGCGAAGCGAACGTGCTCGCCGAAGAGGTCCAGTTGGATGGTGGTCTGGTTGGCGCCGGTGCCGTGGAGCTCGGCGGGGCGATCAGCCGAAAGGACCACTAGGGGCACGGCGGCGTGGTTGGCCTCCATGACCGCGGGCAAGAGATTCCCAACGGCGGTGCCCGAGGTGGTCAGGACCGCCGCCGGAGCGCCCGTCGACAGGGCCAAGCCCAGTGCCGTGAAACCGGCCGAGCGTTCGTCGATCCTCACCAGGAGCCTGACGTTCCCGGCTGCTTCAGCCTCGGCCAGCGCGTACGCCATGGGTGCCGAGCGCGAACCGGGAGAGACCACCACGTGCCGCACACCGCCGTCGAGCAGGGCCTTGACGGCGATCCGGGCAGCGGCGAGGGAGCTCAGGGAGCCTTGCGAAGTCACCGCACCAGTCTATTAGCGGCGCCTCCCTCCAAACGCTCGCTCACCTATGGGGCCAAAATCCCAAACGCTCGCTCACCTATCGCCCCCCAAACCCAAACGCTCGCTCACCTATGGGGCCAAAATCCCAAACGCTCGCTCACCTATGCAGACATAGGTGAGCGAGCGTTTCCCGAAAGACCCACATAGGTGAGCGAGCGTCGGGCGGCAGGGAAGAGCCTTAGCCGTCCTTGCGGAACACCTGCACGATCGACGGGCGCGGGGCGCGGACCTGGCCGGCGGCTGGGGCGGCTCCGGCGCCCACGTAATCCGGGAAGAAGGAATGGGGCGCGTCGAACGTCCCTTCCTCGCCCGGGTGCTGCACGGCGACGAAGACGGTCCGCTCGTCGTCGTGCACGATCGGTCCACAGGTCTCGGCGTCGCGCGGTACGGCGAGGAACTGTTCAACCTTGCCGCGTTCGCTGCCGGTCAGGGTGACTTTGAACAGCCCGTCCGCATACCCGATCGACGACGGCGCGCCGTCAGTGGCGATCCACATGTAGCCTGCCGAGTCGAAAGCGACGTTGTCCGGGCAGGAAATGGGCGAGACCTTGTCGGCCGGGAAACCGGAGAAGTATGTGGAGGAGTTCTTGGCCGGATCGCCACAAACCATCAGGAGGGTCCAATTGAAGCGCGTGGACGTCTGGTCCCCGGTTTCGGTGATTTCGACGATGTGGCCGTCCCGGTTGAGCGTGCGCGGGTTGACCTCGGTGGCGCCTTCCTTGCCGGGCTTGCCGCGGTCCGAGTTGTTGGTACAGACGACGTAGACCTTGCCGGTCGCAAGGTTCGGCTCGACGTCTTCGCAGCGGTCCATCTTTGTGGGGCCGACCTTGTCCGCGGCGAGTCGGGTGTAGACCAGGACCTCGGGGACGGACATGCCCGGAACAGCGGAGGCGCCGTCGACCACCAAGGGAAGCCACTCGCCGGAACCGTCGAACGCGCCGTCGGAGGGCAGCTTTCCGGTGCCGTCGATCTCAGCCGCGGGAGAGTCACCCGTGAACTTGGCGACGTAGAGGTCGCCTTCCGAGAGAAGGTTCATGTTGTTCCGGCGGGCCGCGGCCGAGTCGCCGGCCATGTACTTGCCCTTGGAGACGAACTTGTAGAGGTAGTCGAAGCGCTCGTCGTCGCCCATGTAAGCCACCACACGGCCGGAGGCGGCAACGATCACGTTGGCGCCTTCGTGCTTGAAGCGGCCCATCGCGGAGTGCTTCTTGGGTGTGGAGGAGGGGTCGAACGGGTCGACCTCGACGATCCATCCGAAGCGGTTGGCCTCGTTGGCGTAGCCGGCGTTGTTGGTGTTGAAACGCGGTTCATCCAGTTCCCACTTGCGGGCCGTTGGCTTGTTCGAGAGGCCGTAGCGCTTGTCGCCCGCCGAGGTGCCGGGAGCTACGAAGTAGCCGTTGAAGTTTTCCTCGCCGGAGAGGATGGTCCCCCAGGGAGTGGTGCCGCCGGAGCAGTTGCCCAGGGTGCCCTTGATCTTCCGGCCGGACGGATCGTCGATGGTCTTGACGAGGTCCGTGCCCGCGGCGGGACCGGTGAGCTCATACGTCGTGTCGGTCAGGAACCGACGATTGAGCGGCGCGCCCTTCACGTAGTTCCAGGGCTTGTTCTTGTTCTTGCGCTCGAGTTCAACAACCGTGAGCCCGTGCGCGGCACGCCCGATCGCCCGCGCCTCCGCAGCCGCCAAAGTGGCCGGGAACATGATGTTCTCGTTGGTGTACTCGTGGTTGGTGAAGAGCACGGCACGGCGGTCCTTGGAATCCGGGATGGGCAGGATGTCCGTGTAGTCGTTGTTGTAGCCGAACTGGCGGGCCTGCGCTGCCGCGGTCTGGCCCTTCAGCTCGAAGGCCGGCGAGTCGGCAAAGAGTGGATCGCCCCAACGGATGATCGGCTGCCACGCGAAACCATCCGGCACGGTGAAGGCGTCAACGGTGTAGTCGACAGGCTTGATCGGCGTGAACTTGAGCTTGGCCTTGTCGAAGCCCGTCTTTGCCGCCGCGGACAGGCCGGCACCATCGGGAACGTTGCCAGGCAGGCTTCCGCCCAGCACGACGGCGAGCGCGCCGACGGCGCCGAAGCCCAGGGCGGCGCGGCGGGACACAGCCGCGGAAGCGATGTCGCGGAAGTAGGCGTTGGAACTCGTGTTGCATACCTCGCCCGAGCAGGCGTTGTCGCACTTCAGGGCGCACGTCACGGGGCTGCGCTTGCCCTTGGTATGGCCGAGCATGGGGAGCAAGTCGAACTTGCGCTTGGTTGATTCAGACATGGGAAATACCTCCGGGGATTGAGTGATTTCCCCACCCTTACAGCGCCAGCGGAATCCGAGAGGACGCTCCGGTAAAGTTCCGGTGAATTCCCAGCTTTTTCACAGCAATCTATGCATTAAGGAGTGCGTGCACGCGCCGGAGCCGCTCCAACCACCAATCGCGACGTTCAGCGGTGGCCGCATACTGCTCCAGCAGCCCCTCGTCGGCGACGGCTTCGCGAACGCGGATGGCGCCGTCGTCGGGCACTAACGGATCCTGCGTAATGTCCGAGCCGAACAGCCGCACGGTCCCCAGCCCGCAGGCGTACGGCAGCTCCGGCAGCGCGGCGGCGAGCGCGAGCCCCGCGCGGATCCCCACCGAGGTGTCCAGCGCCGAGCTTACGACGGCGGGAAGCCCGGCTTGCGCCACGATGTCCAGCGCGCGCCGCACTCCCCCAAGCGGCGCCACCTTGACCACGATCAGGTCAGCCGCTCCCGCGCGGGCCACCTTGAGGGGATCGTCTTCCTTGCGCACGGATTCGTCGGCGGCGATGAGCACGGGCGTGCCCTGCTGCGCGAGCCGTCGGCGGACTTCTGTGAGGCCCTCGATGTGCGGCACGGGCTGCTCTGCGTATTCGAGCCCGACGGCGGAGAGTCGCCCGAGTGCCTCAACCGCCTGCGGCACGTTCCAGCCCGCGTTCGCGTCCACGCGGATCGCGGCGTCCGGCAGGGCGTCCCGGACTGCGGTGACGCGCGCGACGTCGTCGGCCAGTTCCTGCCCGTGCTCGGCAACCTTGACCTTGACGGCGTCCACGCGGCCAAAGCGCTCCAGGACCTCGGGCACCCGGGCGGCAGGCACGGCGGGGACGGTGGCGTTGACGGGGATAGTGTCCCTTAGCTGCGGCGGAAAACCTTGCCATGCGGCTTCGACGGCGGCGGCGAGCCAGCGGGAAGCCTCGGCGTCGCCGTACTCGGGGAACGGACAAAACTCGCCCCATCCGGCCGGGCCGCGGAACAAGAGGGTCTCGCGCTCGGTGATACCCCGGAACCTGACCCGCATCGGCAGGCTGACCACTTTGGCTGTGGCAAGGAGCTCGTCGAGGGTGGGGAATGGAGGCATGGTTTCACTGTAACGTGGGGCGCCGCTAGGCCTCGTGGGGCGGTGCTAGGCCGAGTTGCCTGTTTGCGGCGGGGTGGGCTGTTTCGTGGCAGGAATAGTGGGCAGTTGATCGCCGGCATGGTCAACGATCGCATTGACGTAGCTGCTGAGCTCCTGGATGACGGCATCCGTGGGCTGCGCATCCGGCAGCGGGTGCACGCCCGTGACGAACAGGTTTCCGCTCATGGTGACCATGCGCAGCACATGGATCGGAGACCCGGAACCGGTGATAGTGGTGACGTAGGCGAACGACTTCGAGCCATGAAGATCCAAATTCAACCGAGTCAGGGACGAGTGCACGGATTGATTCCCCGAGCTAATAGTCACCTCGGTGCAATATCCGAGGACTTTACCGATGCTGTATATGCCCTGCCAGAAATAGCCGGAATCGTCGGAGGACGCCATGATGACGGACATATTCGCCTGGGGGCCAAGCACCGCGGCCGCCGTCGGGATCCTGTAGTCGAGCAACTCTCCTGCTTTCAGGAGGTCCCGGCAATTGGCGGGATCTGTGGTCATGTCGGCGGGCCCGACTGCCATCGAATCCTGCATGTCCTGAATCGCTGCCTCATCGATGAGCCGCGACATCACGCCGTCGGGAGCACGGAGGTTGCCAAGCAACGCCTGCAGCTCTTGCGACGATTGGACCCGCGTTTGGGTACCACTGCTTGTAGTTGGTGCCGCGGATGGCTTGGGGGTCGGAGGGGCCGAGGAGGTCCCGGCTTGGGCCAGCGGTCTGGCCGCAGTTACGTCGAACACGCAGGCGTTGAGACTCACTGCCACCGCAGCTGTCAGGACGATCGTAGCCATTTGGCGCAAGGAAAAAATCGGACCCACCCCCATAGATCTGAAACACCGGTTCTGCCCGGCACGCCCAACGATACCGCGTTGGCGTTCGGCTCGAAGGGCGTATATCTGAGCGAGGGTCTGGCTCGAAGGGCGTATATGTGAGCGAGGGTTCCTGACACACAGGGCCCCAAACGCTCGCTCACCTTTGGGGTGTTTTCCACAAACGCTCGCTCACATGATGTGAGCGAGGGTCCGGGCTTTTGGCCCCATAGCTGAGCGAGCGTCGGGCTGGGGAACGGGCGCGGGCCGCCCCTCACACGCGTTAGGTAGAATGCAGCAAGACACGGAACCACAGCCGGAGGAGCACGCATGCAGCGCAAGGCCACAGCACTCGACGTCGCCAAACGGGCGGGCGTCTCGCGGAGTGCGGTGTCGCTGGTGCTCAACGGCCGTGGAGACGGCAACGTGGCCAAGGAAAGCCAGGACCGTATCCGGCAGGCCGCCGCGGACCTCAAATACTCCCCCAACGCCATCGCTCTGAGCCTGCGGAACCAACGAACACGCGTGATCGGCATCGTGTCGGACGAGGTGGTGGTGAGCCCGTTCGACGGCAACATCATCGGTGGCGCCGACGACGTCGCGCGGGCACACGGCTTTGTCACCGTGGTCATGGACACCGAGCGCGACGCCTCCCGTGACGAGAGCGCCGTCGAGACCCTGTTGGACCGGCAAGTGGACGGGCTGATGTACGTCACGGTCGGCTTGAAGCCGCTCGACGTGCCCCAGGGCATGTTGCGCGTCCCGTCCGTGCTCGCCAATTGCTTCGACAACAGTCCCGCCCCACGGCTGCACCACGTGATCCCGGACGAAGTTTCCGGGGGTCGCGAAGCCACTGAGCACTTGCTTCAGCTGGGCCATCGCGATATCGCGTTCCTCGCCGGCGCCGCCACCTCACCGGCCGTGCCTTTGCGCATCAGGGGGCATCGGGAAGCAATGGCCAAGGCCGCCATCCCCGTTCGCGAAGACCGCGTGTTCATGGCCGGTTGGGACATCAACGACGGTTTCAATGGCGCCATTGGACTGCTCTCCGCCACCGAGCGGCCGACGGCGATTGTGTGCGCCAACGATCGACTCGCCATCGGGGTTGCCTTGGCTGCGGCGCGGCTGGGCCTGGCCGTACCGCGCGACCTCTCGATCATTGGTTACGACGACGAGTTCCGCATCGCGGCCACCATGGTCCCCGCGCTCACCACCATGGCGCTTCCGCTGCGGGAAATGGGCGCGGCCGCGATGAGCATGTTGCTGGCGCAGATTGAGGATCCGGCACAGCGGCCGACGGCGGGCGGCAGCACCGGTTCGGAGGCCAAGGCCGGCTTGGAAACCATGGTTCCCTGCCGTTTGGTGGTCCGTGAGTCCACGGGGCCCGTTCCCGCCCGCTGAATCTCCCCGCTTTTGGCCGGGCCGCCGCCCGGAAATCCGCGGAAATACGGGGATCCCGGACTGCAGCACCGGCCAAAAGAGGTCAAAAGTGGGGAAACTACGACGGCGACCTGCCGCCTATTCCGGCAGCTTCAGTTCCCAGACGTCCGCTTCCGCACCTTCGGGAAGCTCAAGGATCCATTCCTCGCCCAGGGCAGGATAGGCGCGGAGGGTCGTGGCCACGGAGCCCTTCCGATATACCTCCACGAGGGAAGCATCCACGAAGATGCGGAGTTCCTCGCTGGCGGACAGCGGCCCCGCAAACACGACTTGCCGTTCCGCGCCCGAGGCCAGGACCAGCCGAACCTCACCGGCTCCACCGCCAGCCCCAGTCTTCACAGCCGCCTCGGCAAACGGCGGCAAGGGGACGGTCCCGGAAGCTCCGCTCGCAAGCACAACACCCCGGTACGCCTCGACCTCCGCCGCAGGAGCGACCACCAATGCACCGTCCTCAACCGAGAGGAAGCGCGGGTGGGTTAATACGCCGGCCCAGCCTGCGGCGTCGATCTCGTCTTGCGAACGGCCACGTCGGCCATCACGGCCCGGGCCTTCGTTGGCCCATCCCCACAGCAGGGCACGCGGCTCCGCCCCCGACGCAGAACCCAGCTGAGCAATCTGCGGGGCATAGAAGTCCCGGCCAAGGTCGGATCTGCCGCCGGAACGCGGGACGAACACGGGCAGCCCCGTAGACGGGTCCTCAGCGAGCGAGCCGATCAGGTGGCCCACCCCGTTGGCGTGCTCGTGATCATCGCCGGAGAGCCAGAGGGAGAACATCATGACCCAGGTTTCGGCCCCGTCAGACGGCACCTGAACCAGTTGCGGGCACTCCCAGATCTCGGCCGGGGTGTGCGTAGCTGCCACGGGGTTTTCGGTGGTCAGCCAAATGCCTTGGTACTTCCAGTCGGACATGTCCTCCACCGTGTAGAGCAGCAAAGCAGCATGTCCATTGGCCAGCCCGGCGCCCTGCATGGCGTAGCGCTTGCCGTTGAAGTGGAAGATGAAGGGGTCGCGCACGGCCGTGACCAGTCCGTCGTCCGGCATGGATGCGGCAATGTGACCATCCTGTTCCCAAGTCACCAAGTCCGCGGAGCCCCGGGAAATCACCACTTGCGAGTGACCACCGTCGCCCCGCACGCCCGAGTACGCGGCGGTGGGGACACCGCCGTCGTCGGTCACCACACCGGTCCAGCAACCGAACTCATCCGGCCCGCCGTCCTGCGGGCGCAGCGCGACAGGGTGCTCATCCCAATGAACCAGGTCCGGGGAGCTGACGTGGCCCCACTGGATCCGGTGGTGCCGGGCCGATTCCGGGTTGAACTGGAAGAACACGTGGTAGCGGCCGTTAATGTAGCTGACGCCGTTGGGGTCGTTGATCCAGCCTTGCGCCGGCCGGGGGTGGAAGCGCGGGAAAGCCGGGTCCGGGTGGGTGGCCGCCGCGGCTAGTGCAGGGGCGGAGGATATGAGGTCCGTCATCGAAGTCCTTTCAGGGAAGTAGGGGCTATTTGCCGGTGCCGGCGGTGAGTCCGTCACGCAAGGCGCGCTGGCCGAACATGAACACCACCAGGGCGGGAATCATGGAGAGGATCACGCCTGCCAACACCACGGAGATGCTGCCCGTGCCGAGGTTGCCCTGCAGCGACACCAGGCCCAGAGGGAGCGTGAAGTTCTGCTCGGAGATGGTGAGGATGAGCGGGCGGAAGAACTCGTTCCAGTGGTAGTTGAAGGCCAGGATGCCCACGATCGCCATGCCCGGCATCGCCAGCGGCGCATACACCGAGCGGAACGTGCGCCACGGCGAGGCTCCGTCGATCGCGGCGGCCTCGCCCAAATCACTTGGCAGCCCCAGGAAGTACTGGCGCATCAGGAAGGTGCCGAACGCCGTCGGGATCGCCGGAAGGATGAGCGCGAGGAGCGTATCGGACAGACCGATGCCGCGGATAAGCATGAAGACCGGAACGATCGTCACCTGCGCCGGGACCATCATGGTGGCCAGAACAATCGAGAACAGTGCCCCGCGGCCCCGGAACTTGAGGTTCGCGAACGCGTAGCCGGCCAGCGCCGCCGTGAACATCTGCCCGACGGCGATCAATCCCGTCACGAGGGCGCTGTTGAGGACCAGAAGCATGATGTTGAGCTGCTTGAAGACCTCGTCGTAGGACGAGAAATCGGGATTGAGCGGAAGGAACGACGGCGGCAACTGGAACGATTCCGCCGGTGGACGCAGCGAGGTGGACAGGGTCCACAGCACCGGGCCGAGGATGAAGACGGACGCGATCAGGAGCAGCACGATTCGTCCCGCCATGCTCCAGTTCCGCTTCTTGCGGGGCGTAGCACCGTTGGGGGTGGTGCGCCCGACGACGGCGCGCTGGGTTGAGGTTGTAGTCATGGCGGGCCTTACTGGTAGAAGACGAATCGTTTGCTGAGCCGGAACTGCGCGGCAGTGATGGCCATGATGATCAGGGTGAGGATCACGCCGACCGCCGAGGCCTGGCCGAACTCGAGGCGCTGGAAGGCGGACTCGAAGATCACCATCACCGCGGTGCGCGTGGAGTCGCCGGGGCCGCCGCGGGTCAGGACGTAGGGCTGGTCGAACACTTGCAGGGCGTTGATGATCGCCATGACGGATGCCACTAGCGTGGTGGGGCTCAGGAGCGGCAGTGTCACGTGGAGGTGTTTGCGCCAGCCCGTGGCACCGTCGATCGACGCGGCCTCGTACGTTTCGGTAGGGATGGACGCCAGCCCGCCGATGAACAGCAGGAACGAGAACCCGAAGTTCTGCCACACGTACACGAGGATCACGACGGCGGCAGATCCGGCCGGCGTCGTCAGCCACGGGACGGCGGGGATGCCCACGAAGGACAAGAGCCAGTTGACTACGCCGAATTGTTCGTTGAACAGGTAGCGCATGAAGATGGACACCGACGCGGCGGACAGGATCAGCGGGAAGAAGAAAGCGCTGCGGAAGAAGACGCGGAGCCAGGCCGGGAGCTTCTCCTGCACCATGATCGCCAGTGCTAACGCGAGGCCGAGCTGAAGCGCGACGGCGACCACCACGAACAGTATGGTGTTCAGGAACGAGACACGCACTGTGGGGTCCTGGACCACTTCGGCGAAGTTGTCGAACCCGACGAAGCTTGGCGCTGAAATGATGTCCCAGCGAAAGAACGCGAGGACAACCGAAGCGACGATCGGCACGAGCGTGAACAGGCCCATGCCCAGGATGGTCGGGGCCAGGAACGCCCACGGCAGCCAGCGCTGACGCTGTCTTCCGCTTGCCTCGCTCTTCGCGGCGCCGTTTCGGCGTTTGGGCCCCGCGCCGTTTCGGCGTTTGGTGGACATGCCCGTTGTTGCCGTGCTCATGCCTGCCTCCTTAGGGCGATCTCAAGGTCGCGCTGCATGGAGTCGAGGGCCTGCTTGAGCTGGCGCTCGTCACCGCTGACGGCCAGGGATACGTTTTTCATCAATGCGGTCTCGACGGCGGCCTGCTGGGGCGGTGCCGGAATGGGACCTGTGGTGGGGAATTTGTCGAGGGTGTCGTAGAAGACTTTCCAGTGTTTGGGTCCGCGTCCCGCATACAGCTGCTCGTTGACCATGGAGCGGCGCGCCGGGGTGGTGTTCGGCGTCGGGAAGACCAAGCGCATGGCTTCCAGGCTGGAAGCGAACTTGAGCCATTCCCAGGCCGCGTCCTTGTCCTTGGCGGTCTTCATGATGGCGTAGCCGGCGGTGCCGAACTGGTGCCGCTGGGTGCGCCAGCGCGGGAAGAACTGGACGTCGAAGTCGTCTTCCTTCATTCCGGCTTCGTGGAGGCCTTCCACCCAGTAGCCGCCTGCCGGGGTCATGCCGATCCTGTTGGAGGCGAACAGCCCGACGAGTGAATTTCCGCCGCCTTCTTCTGGACGGACACCCAGACCATCCTTGACGAGGCCACGGAGGTAATCGAAGGATTCGTACACCCGCGGGTCGTCTGCATTGGGTTCAAGCCACTGGTAGCCGCCGGAGCGCAGTCCGCGTGAAGGATCCTGCGCGTAGAAGCTGTCCCAGAGCCATTCGCCGCCAGTGGACTTCGATTCCTTGAGGAAGCTGGTGTCGTTCGCATAGAGCCAGGGCACCACGCCGCCGAAGAGCCTGTTGGTCCAGTAGTACGGAGTGAAGTCCTGCGGCCTTGCTTTCCGCATGGCAGCCAAGGTGTTGCGAAAATCGACCTGGGTCCAGTCATCTGCGGGACGTTCAAGTCCGGCTTGCTGCAGGGCCGAGGTGTTGTAATACATGTTGGCGGCGTTCCAGTCGATGGGAAGCTGGAACAGGCTGCCCTTGTACATGAACGCTTCAACGAGGCTCGGGTGGACGTCCGCGAAGTACTCCTTCATGTCCGCGGCGTCGCGGCGAAGGAACTCGTCCAAGGGGTGCGCGAGCTTCTCGGCGAAGAGCTGGGCGCCTTCGGTGGCCACATAGACCACATCCGGTGGCGTTCCTGCTGCCACCATGGTGAGGATCTTGGTGAAGAAGTCCTTCCAGTCCGCGGCCTGGATGGCCTGGACTTTCACCTTGATTTCCGGGTGCACCTTCGCGAACGCATCAATGACCCGCTGGCGGGCGGCTGCGTCCGCTGCGGTTCCCAAGATGGCGATGCTAAGGCTGTTGTCGCCGCGGCCCGGGATGTCCATGCCGGTCAACCGCGGCCACGACGCCACCGTCGCTCCGACAATTCCCGCACCCAAGGCACCAAGGGCTGTCCTGCGTGAGATCTCACGCAGCTTCCCATTGCTTCCTGCCATGTCCAATTCCTTCCTAACACGTGTTAGGTAGCGTAAATCCATCACCTAACACGTGTCAAGCGTCACATTCGTGTTACGCGCCCCTCACCCTCCCGACGCTCTCGCTCACATCCGTGCCCCAAACCCCGAACGCTCGCTCACATCCGTGCCCCAAACCCCGAACGCTCGCTCACATCCGTGCCCCAAACCGAGGGTCCAACCGGACATATCCGAGCGAGCGTCCACCCAAAAGCCCACATATCCGAGCGAGCGTCCACCCAAAAGCCGACATATCCGAGCGAGCGTCCAGCCAAATGCCCGACATATCCGAGCGAGCGTCCACCCAAAACCCCACATGTCCGAGCGAGCGTCCACCCAAAAGCCCACATATCCGAGCGAGCGTCCAGCCAAAAGCCCACATATCTGCAGGAGGGTTCACTTCCGAAGACGTGGCGAATACGCTGAAACAAGCTGCCCCATTCCCCCGTCCCTAGCTTTGGAGCCCATTGATGACAGGTTGGAATGCCGAGAACCTCGCAGGTTCGGCCGGCGCAGGTGCCGTGACACTGTTGGCAGGAACATCGTTTTGCGTGTCTGCGGCCAACGGAGACATGGACCAACTGCGACCGCACGGGATGTTCTTCCGTGACACGCGGTTCGTTTCAAACTGGGCGTTGGAGGTGAACGGCCACCCCATCGAGGCCTTGGGTTCTCCTGTCCCGGAGCCCTATCGCGCCGATTTCGTCGGCCGAGCGTCTCGCACCGATGGCTTGGCGGACAGCCATCTGCTGATTGAACGCCGGCGGAGCCTGTTCGGCGGAGTGCGCGAAGAGATCACGGTCAGGAATTTTTCCAGCAAGCCCACCCGCGCCACGGTTTCGCTCACGGTCAATGCCGACTTTGCCGACATCTTCGAAGTGAAGGAGGGCCGGGCACGCCACGAGAGTGTGCATTTGACCCGGGGCAGCGACGGTTCGTTGGTCCTTGAGTCCCAGCGGCAGGGCCGGCATGTCCTGGTCGCCGTTGACGCTCCGCATGGCGTGGTTGACGGGGATGTCATCAGCTACGACATCACCCTTGAACCTCAAGGCCATTGGTCCACGGGGGTGACGGCCACGCCCCGCATCGACGGTGTCGGTCCCGAGGCGGACGCCCAGGTTTGGGGGAACCAACGCCCCTACGATGTCCCTGAAGAAAGGCTTCAGGAGTGGCATGGCAAGGTTCCTACAACGGAACTTGCCAACAAGGCCTTCGATAAAGCGTTGGCCCAAAGCAGGGCAGACCTCGGCTCCCTCAGGATCTTCGACCCCGACCATCCCGGACGCACGGTGGTGGCTGCAGGATCGCCTTGGTTCATGGCCCTTTTCGGCCGGGACTCGCTCCTGACGTCCTTCATGACCCTTCCACTGGATCCCTCGCTCGCGCTGGGAACACTCAAAACCCTCGCCGACCATCAGGGCCGTACCGTCAATCCGCTCAGCGAAGAGGAGCCGGGCCGGATCCTGCACGAGGTGCGTCTCGGCGCCACCACAGGCCTAGCGCTCGGCGGCGGGAGTGCCTACTACGGTTCAGTGGACGCCACCCCGTTGTTCGTCACTCTCGCCGGGGAGCTCACCCGCTGGGGGTTCCATTCCGATGTCTCGGAATCCCTTCTGCCGGCGGTGGATCGCGCCCTGGACTGGATCCGCGACTACGGAGACGCCGACGGCGACGGCTTCGTTGAGTACTCGCGGGCCACGGACCATGGCCTCCTCAATCAAGGCTGGAAGGACTCAGGGGACGGCATCAACTTCGCCGACGGCACATTGGCGGAGCCGCCGATCGCCTTGTGCGAAGTCCAGGGCTATGTCTACACCGCCTACCTCAGCAGGGCCCTGATGGCCCAAGAAGACGGAGACCTGAAGCTGGCCGCGGTGTGGGGCGCACGGGCAGCCGAGCTCAAGCGAAAATTCAACGAGCAATTCTGGCTTCCTGAACGCGGCTATTTCGCCATCGCCCTCGATCGGGACAAGCGGCCGGTAGACGCCTGTGCGTCCAATATGGGCCATTGCCTGTGGAGCGGAATCGTCGACGACGACAAGGCTCCGTTAGTCGCGGAGCGGCTGATGTCGGACACCATGTTCTCGGGCTGGGGCGTCCGGACGTTGGCCTCGGACATGGCGGCATACAACCCGGCGAGCTACCACAATGGCTCGGTGTGGCCGCATGACAATGCCCTCATTGCCGGCGGATTGATGCGCTACGGCTTCGTCGAGGAGTCCCAGCGCCTCGTCACAGGCCTCCTCGATGCGGCCGAGGCGTTCGGCGGACGGCTCCCCGAGTTGTTCTGCGGACTGGACAGGAAAACCTACGGGACGCCCGTCCCCTACCCATCGTCGTGTTCGCCACAGGCATGGGCGGCTGCCACACCGGTTCACTTGCTGAGGGTATTGCTCCGCTTCGATCCGTGCCTCACCCACGGCGGCCTCTGGCTGGCGCCCGTGGTTCCCGAAGGCTTCGGCGACATCCGAATGCGGAACATCCCGCTCGCCGGCTCCCGGATCTCCGTGGAGGTGGTCAACGGAGAAACACGGGTCACGGACCTGCCCGAGAATGTCGCGCTCCACCTCGAAGCCCGCAAACCGTTGTCCGATCTCTTGGATGTACACCACGCCACCGCCGGACCGCGGCGGGGGCACTAGGTGCGCATCGGACTGGTTGCCCCGCCCTGGATTCCAGTACCGCCGCCTGCATACGGCGGCACGGAGTCGATCATCGATATCCTGGCCCGAGGCTTGTCTGCCTCGGGCCACGATGTGCTTCTGGCGGCGGCGTCCGGAAGCACATGTCCAGTGGACAAAGTCCCCGGCCCGCCGCTTGCGGACGGCTCGAGGATAGGGAACGGGACGGACGAACTCCGCCACAGCGTGTACGCATTCGCGGCCATGGACGACGTCGACCTCATCCACGACAACACCCTGGCGGGGCCGCTGTACAGGCATCGGCCGAAGGGAACGCCCATCGTCGCAACGGCGCACCTCCCGTTTTCGGCAGAAAACCATGACATCTACCAGGCCATGGCCACGGACACAGCGATCATTGCCATCTCGCACCATCAAGCGGACACTGCCCCCGCCATCAAGATACGGAAGGTCATTCACCACGGGATAGACACGCAGTCCGTCCCGCTCGGAGCCGGCGACGGCGGCTACGCCTGCTTCCTCGGCCGGATGCACCCCGGCAAGGGCCTGCCGGAAGCAATCGAGACCGCCCGACTGGCCCAGGTACCGCTGCGAATTGCGGCCAAGATGTACAGCGCGGAAGAACATGAGTACTACGCCGAGGTCATCGCACCGCTGCTCGGGCCCGACGTCGAATACCTCGGCGAGCTGAACGCGGCGGACAAGTTCGTCCTCCTGGGCGGGTCCGTGGCCCTGTTGAATCCGCTTCAGTGGGATGAACCCTTCGGGATGGCGATGATCGAGTCCCTCGCCACGGGGACACCGGTGGTGGCAACTTTCCGGGGATCAGCCCCGGAAATCGTGTCCGATGGCGTCACGGGCTATCTCCGTTCCAGTCCCCCGGAACTGGCCGAAGCCGTCATTGCCGCCGCGACGCTGGACCGCGGCGAGTGCCGCCGCGCCGCGGAAAACTACTTCAGCGCCGAGAGGATGGTTGCCGAACATTTGGCGCTCTATGAGGAACTCCTCGCCGAGCAAAAGTGATCCTCCCAGCCAAATATGACACCCTGAAAGTAATGAGTTTTCCTAAGACGAGCCGGATGCCGGCCACACGTGGTACCGCCAGCCGGCGCTGGGCCGGCGCTGGGATGGGCTTCCTTTTTGTGGTCTCCACCTTGGCATGCATGGCCGCATTCGTTGCCACCTACTATTTTTTCGTGCGCACCACCACGGGACAGTACATCGACGAATCCGCCCTGGTGGAAGCCGCGACCATCAACGGTCCCACCGAGCGGGCAACCACCCAGTTCCTCGATTGGTTGCCGGTCATCTCGGTGGCGATCGCCGCCGTCGTCGTTCTTTTCGTCACGATCATGCGCCGCCGCTGGAAGTCCGCCGGGATCGCGGTGGCCGCTTGTGTCGCGGCGAACCTGGCCACCCAGCTCCTCAAGGACTGGTTCCCGAACAGGCCGTTCCGCGGCGTCCAGACCATTGAACTGAACTCGCTGCCCTCCGGTCACACCACGCTCGCGGCCTCAGCGGCTGCCGCGGTCTTCTTGGTGGTATCGCCGCGGTGGCGGCCTCTGGCGGGGTTCCTCGGCGGCACTTTCGCAGTGGCGGCCGGGGTTTCCACGCTGATCAACCAGTGGCACCGGCCCGCCGACGTCGTCGCCGCGTTCCTCGTGGTGGGAGCGGTCATGCTGCCGGCTGGCTGGTTGGTGCTGCGAACGGGAAAGCGCTGGAATGTCCAGGACGGCCGCGGTGAGCACTGGGCGTCGTCGCGTGTCTGGCTTTCGCTGTCGACTCTGGCGGGCGTCGTCGCCGCGGCCGTTGCGGGGTACTCGCTGATTGGAATCGCGAGCGATTTCGGGCAGGAAAGCACCACCAACTATTTCTGGGCCGGCGTCTCCCTGATTGTCATCACCGGTTATCTGGCAACGGTCGCTGCCACCTGGCTTTTCGGTCTGAATGCCCGACGGCGGCAGTCACCTTAGTGCCGCGCGCGGCTTCCTGCACGGTCTGGTCTAGAGGCCGGGTGCGCTGAGCGCCTCCGCCCGATAGAGGTTTTCGATGATGATGTCGGCCTGCGTTGGGCCGATTTTGGGGTACATTGACGGCGGCACTCACCTTAGTGGCGCGCGGCGAGGCGTAACCTGGTGCTATGGGCGCCGAAGTCCTGGATCTCAGGCTCACCACGGGCGTACGGGTTCCGTGCCTCGTCCAGGGCGACGCCGCTGCGAAGCCGTTGTTGCTGTTGCACGCCTGGGGTGAATCCCGTCGTAGCTTTGACCGCCTTGTACCTCTGCTGACGGACTTCAGGGTCTACGCACCCGACGCCCGCGGCCAGGGAGACGCGGAGAAGCCGGAGCTCGGCTATTCGTTGGCGGAACAGGCCGAGGACGCCGCAACCATCCTGGATGCGCTCGGTGTCCAGAGGGCTTTCGTCCTTGGTTCCTCCAGCGGCGGCTACGTGGCCCAGCAGCTAGCCATCGGGTACCCCGATCGTGTCGCAGCGCTCGTGCTGGTGGGCTCTCCCCTAAGCCTGCGGGGTCGGACTGCTTTCGCCAACGAAGTCGCCAGTCTCCAGGACCCGGTTGACGAGAGCTGGGTACGTAATTCCCTGGCATGGTTCCCACTACTGCATGCGATTCCTGCTTGGTATATCGAGGACCGGGTGCGCGACGGAGTCAGGATGCCCGCGCATACGTGGAAGCTCATCCTCGATGGCTTGCGTACGGCAACTCCGCCCACGGAGTCCGGAACCATTCTCGCGCCCACCCTGATCTTGTGGGGCGCACATGATGGTGTGCTGCCTCGAAGGCACCAGGAAGCCTTGGCGGCTCGAATACCCGGCGCCGCGTTGAAGGTTTATCCCGGGGTAGGGCACCTGGTCTTGTGGGAGTGCCCGGACCAAGTGGCAGCGGATGCCACCGCGTTCCTTAGTTCGCTCGACTGAGGTTCTGGGACGGCATCACACACCCGCCCTCGCGGCCCCCGCCTTCGGCACCAGTGCGCGCAGCCGGAGCCGGGCCGGTTCCTCGACGTACTTGAACAACAGATGGGTGGCCAAGGCAATCCCGAGCAGGCACGCCGCCCCGAGCAAGTTCTCCGCCACCGGACTGGCCCCATGCGGCCAGTCCTTGATGAGCCAGTAGAAGAGGTAGATGAAGAACATGTGGACCAAGTACAGGCTGTAGGAGCTATGGCCGCCATATTGCAGCCACCGCGCCGACAACGCCGAGCGGAGCCAGCCGCGGGTCAGGCTAAGCAACGCAATGAGCAGCGGGAAGGCAAGCACGGCCAGCCGTCCCGGGCCAGGTTTTCCGGCCGTGGCCAGGAAGATCACGACGGCGGTTCCGGTCAGCAGGGCGCCGGGACCGGCCAGGGCAGGACTGAACTTCATACGGTCCGCGTTCCGAGCTGCGATGCAAGCGAAAGCCCCCGCAATGAAGCAGCACGCGATCCGCAGCAGCCATTGGTACGGCTGGTCCTCATCCGTGGCGATTGGCAGGTCCGGGCCCCAGATGGCTGTCGGCAGGAGGACGAGCACTGAGGCGGCCAGCGCCGCGAGCGGATGCAGCCGGCGCAGCCGGAACAGGACCAGCGCGAGCAGCGGAAACGCCAAGTAGGCCAGCCACTCGGCACTGACCGTCCACCCCGGGCCGAACCAGCTGGCGCCGTCGGTACCCGGTTGGAACCAGAGATGCATCATCAGCAGCTGCTTGGCCAGCCCCCACGGCGACAGGTCCGGAGCCTGGGTCTGGAGGGACCATTCCCGCACGGATTCCTGCGCGGTCCCATATACGAACCACAGGCCCAACACGCCCACCACCAGGGCGAACGCGGGCCACATGCGGGCGAACCGGGCCCAGACAAAGTCCGCTGCAGCTCGCCAGCGGAAACGTGGGCCAAGCCGGTCCAGGTACGTGTAGGTGATGATGAAGCCGCTGAGCACAAAGAACACGTCCACGCCCAGGTCGCCGTTGGCAATAATGGGCCGGAACAGCTCATAGACGGGGGCGAGGAAGGTGTGCTGCATGGCCTGAAGATGGAAGAACACCACCCACAGAGCGGCAACAAAACGCAGCGCGGTCAGCGTCGCGAGATCAGGCCGGGACTGCTTTGCCTCGCTCTTCGGCAGGCGGTTCTCCGCCCCGGAACCAAGCGGCGGTGCGTTGTCCGTGACGGGCTTCCCAGCGGTCGGATTCGCAGTGGGGGCACGATGCGGAGGCGCTATGACTGAGAACATCCAATTCACCATACCGGATGCACCTGACCGGAGTCTGGGAGCTGCATACCCAACTAGCTCGCAGTTAACGTCGTTTTCAGGGCCCAAAACGACATCTATTGCGAGCCAGTTGGGCCCGCACCGGCGGGGACTAGTAGTTCCTGCGGTGCTTGAGTTTCGGGAGTGCGACGGCGAACACCGCCGCGGCGGCCAGGCCAAGGAAGCCTGTGGCCCAGACGCCCGCCGCGAGCGATATTGCAGCCGTCAGCGCCGAGAGCAGAACGGGCCCGCCTGTGGCACCGGCGTCGGAAATGAACCTCCACAAGCCCAGGAATTGCCCACGACCCTTCTCCGGGGAAAAGTCGGCGCCGAGAGTCATGATGAGTCCTGAGCTGATGCCGTTGCCGAAGCCGATCAGGAGGGAGGCCAGCAACAGCCCCACAAACTCGGCGGACGACGGCATCAGGAACAACGCCGCGCCCATGATGAGGGTGGACGGTACAGCGACCCACATGCGCCCCTTGCGGTCCATGAGCTTGCCGGCCGGATAGAACACCAGCATGTCGATCGCGCCGGACAAGCCGTAAATCAGTGACGCGTGTGTGGCGTCCAATCCCAAGTGGTCCGCCCACAAAGGGATGACCACCTGGCGTGAGGCCCGCAGCGCGCTGAGCAGCAGGATCCCGGTGCCTATCGTCAGGAACACGCCCGCGTGCGAAACCGCGACGCCACGGAGGGTGGGCTCGGGACCCTTCCGCCCGCCGTCGCCGTCGTCCGGCAACACAAGGTCCGGAATGGTGAGGGAAAGCACCGCGGCTGCCGCCATGCCCGCCACGCCAACCCAATATGCGCCGCTGATGCCGGCGAACTGCATCACGGCCGCGCCGACGAACGGGCCGATGAACACGCCGATCCGGGTGACGCCGCCCAGCGTCGAGAGGGCGCGTGCCCGGTAGATGACCGGGACGGCTTCCGTGAGGTACTTCTGTCGCGCGAGGTTGAAGACGCTCGTGGACATCCCGACGACGGTCATCGCCGCGGCGAGCAGCCAGATGCCGTTGTGCGCAAGGAGCGGCGCGAATCCGGCCGCCAGCAGGGCCAAGGCTCCGGCGGCGCCTGCGGCGACGATGGCCCATCGTTCGCCGAACTTGATGGTGATGAGCGAAGCGGGCAGGTTGAAGAACCACGATCCCAGCCCGATCAGGGTAACCACCAACGCGGAAACGGCCACGGAAGCACCAAGGTCGCGGGCGGACAACGCCACCACCGGAAGGACCGCGCCTTCGCCGATACAGAACAGCAGGGCGGGCCCAAATGCGGGCAACGCTATGCTGCGGAGATTGAAGGGCTGAAGGGTGCTGGTGGTGGTCATCCCCTTCATCCTAGGACTATTGCCCTAGGACACTACTTTCGTGACTACTTCAGGAAGCTCGCGTTGAACGAGTTCAGGTCAACGTTGATCCCGTTCAGGGTGTGTTCGAACTTCTGCTGGATCCCCACGCGCATGGTGCTTGCCGTGTTCCAACCGCCGTACTGCACAGGTGCCGGCGCCAGGTAGTTCGCGGTCCAGCTGGAGTAGTTGAGGTTGCTCGTGTCGGTATCCCAGAGGGGTACGTCCGAGAATGCGGTGCGGTTGCCCATCAAGCCTGGCCACATGCCGCTGCCGCTGTAGATCACGGGTCGCACACCCAGGGTCCGCACGCCATCCACCATGGCCCGCGTTACCAAGGATCCACCGGGCTCGATGTCCAGGGCGAAGAACTGCAGTTGGGCCATGTACGGGCCTGCGGCTTTGATCCCGTTCTCCCAGCAGGAAGCGTCACGCGTGTAGACCGCGATCTTGAGGCCGGCGTCGAGCGCCATCTTCAATTGGGCTTGGGTCTGTTGCCACGGAGTGCACGTGCCCCAAGCGGTGGAGTGCATCACGTAGAGACGGAAGCCCTCGGCGTAGGCCTGGCGGAACCAGTTGGGGTCGGTGATGGCCGCGGTAGTGTCGAGCACCTTCACCGAGCCGCCCTGAGCATCCTGGGGTACGGCTGCAGCTTGGGGTACGACGACGGCGGGCGCGGGCGCGGCGGCAGGTTGCGGAACGGCGGGTGGTGCTGGAGTCGGCGTCGCGAGCGGGGCCACCTCAGCGGCGGGTGCGGCGTTCGCGATGGGTGCCGGGGCGGCGTCGGGCGCTGTGTTGGCGGAGGTGCGGGCGCTAGTGGCACCCGTCAGTCCGAGGAGAAGCACGGCAGCGAACATCACGGCAAGTTTCTTGGGAATCAAGGAGGCTCCTGGGTGCTGGCCTCGGGTTCAGAAACGGGCGCAGCTGGGTGTCATAAAGGCACAGAATTGGGTGCACCATGCCCGGGCCCAGTTCCCGGTCATGGCGAGGTCGCCCCGCAAAGCGAATGACGTCCAGGTGCAACTGTAGGGAAATCCCGGCGGAAGCGACAATTTGCAATCCGCGTAGTAGTCGAGTAATAACCCGCTCTTGCCCGCGTAAACCAAGTAATGAATAGAGTGTCGGCAGCGTCACGCTAGGCAATAACTAAGTAGCCCCACCCCAACTGACTCGCAGTTAATGTCGTTATGAGCCCTCTAAACGACATCTAATGCGAGCTAGTTGGGCGGGGCCACCAAAGCGGAGGCGCTATACGTACCCGTCCACGATCGCGGCCGCGATCTCCTTGTACGCACGGCGGGTATCGGGGCGCAGGACGTCCAGGGTGACCAGGTCACCGTCGGCCACTCCCCTGTCGTGCGGCACGGCAATCAACTGGCGGCAGATCCCGGAGAGGTGCTCCTCGATGGCATCCTTGTCCACGCGGGACGACACCTCGTCCTTGTCCGTGATGACCACGATCGCGTTGCGGGCGAGTTCCTCGTAGCCGTGGCTCGCGAGCCATTGAAGGGTGCTGCGGGCACGCTTGGCACCGCTCACGGCATAGCCGGCGGCGATGATGAGGTTGTCGGCCGATTGCAGGATGCCGCTCATCGCATTGTGCGTGACGCCGGTCCCGCAGTCGGTCAGCGCGATGGAATAGTAGCCCGAGATCAACTGGCGGATCCGCAGGTATTCCTCGGCGGTCAGTGAATCCGAGACTTCCGGGTCCTGCTCGCCGGCGATCAGGTGCAGCCGGCCGGCATGGTGCATGTACCGGGCCAGCGCCGTGAGCGAATCGACGTTGTCGACGTTTTTGAGCAGGTCCGTGATGGTGCGCGGAGTGGCCTTCTGGTAGATGCCCTCACCCAGCGCGCGCTCCACGAGGTCCCCGGAATCAGGGTTGGCGTCGATGGCGCAGGGAGGGTCGCCGCGGAATTCCGCCAAGGTGAGGCCGACGCCCACCGTGGTGGAGGTCTTGCCGATTCCGCCCTTGAGGCTCAGGACGGCCGTGTTGTAGCTGCCTTGAAGCTGGCGGGAAATGCGCCGCGCCAGCTCGTCCTCTTCGCGCTGCTTGGCGCTCGGACCGAGGTTCCAGGCGCCGCCGGTCAGTCTGTAGAGCATGCCGCGGAAGCCGCCGATGGGACGCGGCTTCTGTTCCCGCACGAAGGAACCCGGGGAGGAGATGAAGTCGGAGATCGGAGCGTTGGCGGCTGCCGCCCGTCCGGCCCGTGCGGCAGCCGGGGGAACAGCGCCCGACGCCGGTGCTGCCGCCGTCGGGATCTCACGGCGCGGGTCACCGCTGGTCGAGTCTTCGTTGCCTGTTTCCGTGCTGTCCGTTACCGTCCCGGCGGACGCGTCCGCGGCGGCTGCCGCTTCGGCCCAGGATCTGCTTTGAAGCGGGGCAGCGGCTACTGCGGGTGCGTCGGAATCGTTCGGCGTAATGATCGGCATAGTTCCTGTCCAGGCGTCGTCGTCACCCTCTGCGCGGCGGCGATCGCGGCGTCGCCGAAGTTCCGGCTGCCCTTCGCTTGATGCAGCGGCGCTCGCTTCGTTGTCCACAGAATCCGGCATGGTCTTGTCCCCTAGGACTCGCAGCGTTTTGCGCCGCGGCTCTCGTTTAGATTGCTTCAACCAGCAATTCTAGGTGGAGACCCTCACAAACCCGTCATGGCAGGCGTGCCGCGCAAGCTAGAAGGCCCTTTGGGCTGGGCTCAAGCCGGCGGGTCAGACGGCGGAACACCGCCGATGCCGAAGGCAAGGTCAAGAAGCTCGACGTCGATCGCGTCGCCGCTGTTGTCGAGGTCGACGTGGCGGGCTCCTTTCCACCCGCAGGCGTTGGCCTGGGACGCGGCCCAGAATTGTTCCCAGTTATTAAGCTTCCACTCATCGCGCTCATATCCACGGGCTACAAGGCGCGCCCTGACGGCCTCGCCATCGGTTCGAACATGCACCACGATCAGCTCGGCCTCGGGCCAATGGTGCTCCCGCCGGGCATTGACGAGGTAGTCCGGATCGGCGAAGAACTTGCCAAAGGGCGCGTCCAGGACCACCGAGCGGCCAATGGCGAGGTTGTCCCTGCTGAGGTCCAGGATAGACGCGTACTCCAGGGGAAGGATGGCTTGCTGGTAGAACTCGTTGTTGTCGCGCTCGTTCGGATCGGAGCCGTTGAGCGTCAGGAGGAGTTCGGTGAACCGTTTTGTGGCGGTGTCCTTGTCGATATACACGGCGCCGTAGTGTTCGGCGATCAGTTTGCTGACGCTCGACTTTCCGGACCCGGCCGGCCCGATCACGAAAAATACCTTCGGCATGCTTGTCTTCAACTGTCTGTTCTGCATTGAACTCTGGATCAAATTCTTTCAACAAATGGCTGTGGCGGGTGGGCTTTGTTGCCCTCCCCGCCACAACGCCCAGGCTAGGCCGTAACCGTGGCCCGGCGGTCCTTGACAAAGAAACCGTAGGAGAGTGCACCCACCACAAGCAGGACTCCTCCGATCAGGAAGACCAGGGTGTAGTTGCCGCCGGTCTGGGTGAGGATGAAGCCTGTGACGACGGGGGCCAGTGCTGCACCGAGGAAGCCACCAAAGTTCTGGATGGCGCCCAAGGAAGCCACCTGGGTGGGTTCTGCAATGTCCGCGGCCAGTGTCCAAAGCACACCGATCGGCACCTGGGCGGCGAAGTAGCCGACAGAGAGCAGGGCGATAGCCAATGCAGAGTTGTCAACGTAGGCAACGGGCAGGACAGCTGCGGCTGCAAGAAGCGCGCCCCCGACGATCGGGAGCTTGCGGGCGGTGATGGTAGGAATGCCTCGGCGGATGGCCTTGCCGGAGATCACGCCGCCGGTCAGTACACCGATGATGCCGCAGAGGAACGGAAGGGCCGCGAGCCATCCACTCTGGCTGAGGCTGAAGCCGCGGGCGGTCTGCAGGTAGCTCGGGAGCCAGGTGAGGTAGACCCACACCGTGTAGAAGATGCCGAACGCGCCCAGAACCATGAACCAGGTGTTCTTCTGCTTGAGCAGTTCGCCCCAGCCGGCTTGCTTTTCCTTGGGCTTGGACTGTTCTTCGAACTCGGCACCCTTGATGAGGAACTGTTCCTTGAGGGTGGGGTCACGGTAGACGCGGAGCCACACGAGGGCAACGATCACGCCGAGTGCGCCGATGACGATGAACATGCCGCGCCAGGTCATGGTCAGCAACAGGAAGGTCAGCAGCGGCGGGGCGATGGCGTTGGCGATCTGCGAGCCGGTGTTGACGATCGAGACCGGCAGGGCACGCTCTGTCTTGTTGAACCAGCGGTCGGCAACCTTCAGCCCGGAGGTGAAGAACGGGGATTCGGAGATACCCAGTGCCACGCGGGCGGCGTATAGGAAGCCGAAGGAGTTGGCGAGGGCGGACAGCATCGAGATGATGGACCAGAGTCCGGCTGCCCAGGCGAACATGCGCTTGGGGCCGTATTTGTCCACGAGGTAACCGGCCGGCAGGTTGGCGATGGCGTACGGCCACGAGAATGCCGAGAGCAGCAGCCCCATCTGGAAAGCGTTGAGGCTAAATTCCTTGGCAATCGTGGTGTTCGCGATGCTGAGGTTGTTTCGGTCCAAGTAATTCACGATGCCGCCGATGACCAGCAGAGCTACCAGGTACCACCTGATTCTCACGCGCCTCAGGGGCTTGGTGTCCGTGGCGTCTATATCTGCTGATGCTTGGCTCATGCAGCTCACTCCTTTGTGTTCTGACCGACGGTCTTTGTCGGGTTGTGCTTTCGCCGGCTCCTGCCGGATTGGTTTGCCGGCCGGTGCCGGACTCCGGCTGCGCCGGGTTTCGGCTAGCGCCGGGCTTCGTCAATCGCTGCGAGGAAGGTCTGTGCAGCGCGGGCAACGAGTCCGTAGTCGCCGTCGTTCTGGGCCGCCTTTGTCACAAAACTTCCCACGCCGACGGCGGTCACACCCGCGTCGAACCAGGCGCCGACATTTGCGGGGGTAACTCCGCCGGAAGGCATGATGGGTGCCTGCGGCAGGGGCGCCAGGATGGTCTTGACGTATGAAGGCCCGCCCAATTCAGCGGGGAACAGCTTGATGATGTCCGCCCCGGCTTCCAGGGTGTTGACGACCTCCGTTGGGGTGAACGCTCCGCTGGCAGTGACGGCTTGGTAGCGGTTTCCTGCAGCGATCATCTTCGGATTGAACTGCGGGCTGACCAGCAACCGCGCGCCCGCGGAGATGCTTGCAAAGGCAGCCTCTGCGTCGAGCACGGTACCGGCACCGATCACAATGCCCTGGTCCCCGTATTTGTCGGCAAGCCGCTCGATGACTCCCAGGGCGCCGGGAACAGTCAACGGGACCTCCACTGCACGGATGCCGCCCTCGATGGCCGCTTCAGATACGCGGTAGGCCTCGTCGGCACTGTCCAAGCGGGCAATCAGCAAGGCGCCGGTGCGGACGATGGTCTCTAGTACTTCAAATTTGGTTAACATTGATTAAGAGATTACCCCAAATATTCACAAATCGGAACAGTCTGTGAAAACTTGTTAAAGCTCCAGTGACCGGAGGCTCAGCTGCTTCGCGTGGAAGTCGAAATGCTGGGTGGCATAGGCGTAGGTGTCGCCAAGGGTCATGTCAGCTGTGAAGAAGGGGTCCCACCGGGTGGGAAAAGGCATGGAGCGGGCCAAGGAGTCCGGGGTTTCGCGTTCGAGTCGGCGTGCCAGCGCTGTGATTGTCTTTTCGAGTTTCCGGCCCATCCGGTGCCGGTCATAGACCATGGAGGCTGCAACGGATCCCCAATAGTTCACGGCGTCGAACGCGCCTGTGGAGGCGTTCAAAGCCGCAGCGAAGCCCCTGCCCCAGGAGCGGGGCAAACGGCTGATGAACCGGAGCAATGGCAGAAGCGCGCGGACGATCATGTACCCGAAGACCATGTGGAAAAGCAGTTCCTCATTGGTCCAGCGGGTCCCGTTACTCTTGCGTTGCAGATCCGACGGCGTCGCGTTCGCCAGCCAACTGTTCAGCTGAAGGCAGGCACGCCCGTATTCGGCGACGGTTGCTTCCCGGCCCGGATCCATGGCTCCAGTGTCCCGCAATCGACGGCGGAAGAAACGCTGGCGGCTTAGTTTTCCACGAGTTCCGCGTGCAGCTTTTGGACGCGGGCCTTGATGTCGTCGCGGACCAGGCGCATGCGGTCCATGCCTTCGATGCCACGAGCGGAGGGTTCCTCGGTTTCCCAGGTCAGGACGCGGGCCGTGCCGTGGCGTTCGAGTTTGGCTTCGGTGCCCAAGACAACGACGACGTCGGCGGCGTCCAGCACGTCGTCCGTGATGGGTTTGGGGTGCTCGCCGGCGATCCCGATGCCGAGCTCCTTCAAGGACTCCACGGATTCCAGATTCAAAGAGCTTCCGGGTTTTGTGCCGGCCGAGTAGACAGCGACGGCGTCGCCGGCAAGGTCTCGCATGAGTGCCGCTGCGAGTTGGGATTTGCCGCCGTTCTTGCTGCAGACGAACAGGACATGTGGGGTCTTACGGTTTTCGGTCATGAATGTCATTCTTCCTTCTGTTCGGATGTGCTCAGCAGCGCGTGGTGGGTGGTCAGAGTCCGCCGGAGCGTCCATGGGACAGCCCGGTGGGGAACCGACGAGGACCGGCTCCGGCGCGGAGCAACAACCCTGTTCCTCGGATGCCGTGGTGTTCGTGGCGGGAACATCGCAGCTGGCGCCGGCATCGGTGGAGCAGACGCCTGTTTCGGGCAGTTCAAGCTGGACGGTGTCGGCTGCTGTCTGGTCTCCGGCCAGGGCGGCAGCGACGGAGCGGACCTGTTCGTAACCGGTGGCCAGCAGGAAGGTCGGGGCCCGGCCATAGGATTTCATGCCCACGATGTAGAAGTCCTTCTCAGGGTGCGTCAGAAGCCTCGCGCCGTGCGGAGGCACCGTGCCACAAGAGTGGAATTCGGGGTCGATCAGCGGACCGAGCCCCATAGGTGCCTCAACGGCGGGGTCAAGGTTGAGTCGGAGTTCGCGGAGCATGTCCAGATCGGGGCGGAAGCCGGTGCAAGGCACGACGACGTCGACCTGTAGCGTGCGGCCGTCGCCCGCGGTGACGGTCAGGTGGGAGTCCAAGGATTTCAGCGAGCTGATGCCGAATCCGGTGTGCAATTCGACGGTTCCGGCCTCGACCAGGCGCCGAAGCCTTCCACCAAGCTGACCGCGGGCAGGTAGCCCATCGGCGTCCTCGCCGCCATAGACCTTTTCGGCGGAAGCCCCGCGGACGGCCCACAGGATTCGGGTTCCGGGCTCGTCCCTAGCGAGCTCCGTCAGGTTGATCAGGGTGTTGGCGGCAGAGTGTCCGGCACCGACGACCAGGACACGGCGTCCGGCGAAGGACTCCCGATCGCGGCCTGTCACGTCCGGCAGGGGTGAGGAGATCCAGGCAGCTGCGGCGTGCTCACCGATGGCTGGCAGCCCCGAGGTGCCCAAGGGGTTGCGGGTGGACCACGTTCCGGAGGCATCGATCACACCGGACACCCGGTAGTCGCGGGTCTCACCGCCATTGTGCTCAACCCGCACAAGGAATGGTGTGGAGTCGCGTTCACGGACGTGCGTCTTGTCCAGCCCTACGCGGGTGACCGCGCCAACGCGCGCACCGGTCTGGAGCCGGGAGCCGATGGCAGGAAGGGCGGACAAAGGTGCCAGGTAGTTGTCGACGAGTTCCCCGCCGTAGGGCAGTGCGGTCAGGCGCGGCGTCTCCCAGCCGGACGCCTCCAACAATCTCACGGCCGCGGCGTCGAGGTTGAAACGCCAGGGAGAGAACAGGCGGATGTGCCGCCATTGTTCGATCGCGGCGCCCGCGGTCGGGCCTGCTTCGAAGATCACCGGTTCCAATCCACGCTCCAAGAGGTGCGCGGCTGCGGCCAGGCCGATGGGCCCGGCTCCGATCACGGCAATGGGAAGCTCGTTCATTGAATCCAGGCTCCTCTGTTTCATCCATGGACTTACAACGGTGCTGCGCTACTTGGCTGCGGGCGTGAGGGACTCGATCAGGCCTTCGATGCGGCTCTTGATCTCGTCCCGGATGGGGCGGACGGCGTCCAGGCCCTGGCCGGCCGGGTCTTCGAGGACCCAATCCTCGTAGCGCTTACCCGGGAAGTACGGGCATTCGTCGCCACAGCCCATGGTGATGACGACGTCGGATTCCTTCACGGCTTCGGTGGTGAGGATCTTGGGGATTTCGGCGGACATGTCGATGCCAAGTTCGGCCATGGCTTCGACGGCGGCCGGGTTGACCTTGTCTGCGGGCTGCGAACCCGCGGAGCGGACCTCGATCCGGCCCTCGCCCAGGGTCGTGAGGAAGGCGGCAGCCATCTGGGAACGGCCTGCATTGTGGACACACACGAAGAGAACGGAGGGTTTCTTGACGGTTTCAGTGCTCATGAGAGGACCTTTCGATCGGATGCATCTACGGCGGGAGCCGACAAGGGCAAGAGTGCGGGCAACGCGGGAACGCTTGGGTAGAGTGCCCGGATCAGGAAGAGCCCGGCGCCGCCGCCCAGCAACTGGGCGAGGATAAACGCCGGGGCCGAGGTAGGGGCGATGCCAGCGAAGGTGTCAGTGATGGTCCGGGCCACGGTCACCGCGGGGTTCGCGAAGCTAGTGGAACTGGTGAACCAGTAGGCGGCGGTGATGTAGCCGCCGACGGCAAAGGCAACCTTGTCGGGCCGGCCGGAGCGGACGGTGCCGAAGATGACCAGGAGCAGCCCGACGGTCGCGACGACTTCACCGAGCCACAGCCCTCCCCCGGCGCGCTCATGCGTGGAGAGCGTCGCTGCGTCGAGGCCGAACATCAGGTTGGCCAGCACGGTCCCGGCCAGGCCGCCGGCGAACTGGGCGGCGACGAGTGCAAACGCGGTGGGCGTGTCCACGATACCCAGGGCGCGCTCGACCAGCGTGACCACGGGGTTGAAGGATGCCGAGACCGGCTGCAGGGCCAGGATCAGCGCGACCAGCGCCGCGCCTGTGGCGACGCTGTTCTGCAGGAGCTGCAGTCCGACGTCGTTCGGGGACAGGCGCGAGGCCATGACGCCGGACCCCACCACCGCCATGACCAGGAAAGCGGTGCCGGCGAACTCCGCCACGACGCGCCGTCTCAGCACGCTCACCGGCTCTGGCCCCCGATGAGGGCCGCAAGGTTTTCCAGGGCATCGGTCCGTGCGCGGTAGTAGACCCACACGCCGCGCTTTTCGCGTTCCAGGAGGCCCGCTTCGTGCAAGACCTTCAGGTGGTGGCTGATGGTCGGCTGTGACAGCTCGAAGGCGTCGTTCAGATCGCATACGCAGGCTTCGCCGCCCTCGTGGGACGCCACCAGGGACATGAGCCGCAGCCGCACCGGATCGCCCAGCGCTTTCAGTAGCGGAGCGATTCCTTCGGCTTCGGATTCCGACAAGGGCTCCCTGGACAACGGCGAACAACACGCCACCGTTTGGACGGGGGTTAATTCCAAGGACATAGACACACGTAAATATTTACATCTGTCGATGTTTAAGGCAAGGCCGCGACGATCAAGAAGCCTTGCGGCTCCGGCAAGCACAAATCGGAACACTGTGTGAAAACTTGTTAAGATGGGGTTGTCCACCGCGAAGGAGCAACTTTGAGTTCGTCAACATCACCTCCCCTGATCCCGGAGCAGCGCCATCAGGAGATTCTTCGCTTGCTTCGCCGCGAGGGGGTGCTTAGCATCCGCAGCCTCACGGAATCCATGAACGTCTCCCACATGACCATCCGGCGCGACATTACTGCCCTCGAAGATGCCGGGCATGTGTTGTCGGTCCAAGGAGGCGTGCGTTTGGCGGAGGGGACCAGCCAGGAACCTCCCCGGGAGAGGGAATCCCGAGCGCAGCTGGAGCTGCCGCGGAAAAAAGCAATCGCCGAGCTTGCGTCCCAGTTCGTTGAGGACGACATGGTCCTGTTCCTCGATGCCGGTACCACCTGCCAGTCCGTGGTCCCCTATCTGGGCGCCCGGAAGAACATCACGGTGGTCACCAACGATTTTTACGTGGTCACGTCTTTATTCGCGTACCCGAACGTTGAGACCATCCATACCGGCGGCGTAGTCGATGCTTCCAGCGCCTCAAGCTCAGGCCGCATGGCGGCCGACGCCATCAAGCACATCAACATCGATCTGTTCTTCATGAGTACGGGCGCATGGAGCCTGTCCCGCGGCGTCACTACGCCGTCCATGGACAAGGTGGAAATGAAGCTGGCCGCGCTCGAGTCAGCGTCGCGCTGCTTCTTGCTGGCAGACAGCACCAAGTTCGGAACCTTTGCGAAGTTCCGGGTCGCGCCGATCGAGCAACTAGACGCTGTTGTCACTGACGATGAACTGGCACAGGACACCCAAGACAACATCCAGGAATTAGGCGTCACAGTGCACGTCGCGGCAGCGAACGGTTCCGGACGCTAAGGACGTTCTAGGAAGGACAGCGTAGCCCTACACCGATCCGGCCCGTTTCCGGCGGTCGTCCTTGCCGCGGAGGTCGCGGTTCAGGCGCCGGTCCCCGTGGTAGAGCAGGGACTCCCAGTCGACTTGTTCCGGGGTTTTGGGAATGATGGCCGGCGGTAGCGCTTTCGGCTTTTTAGGCGCGACGTACAGCCAGTTCAACACGCCCAGGTACATGTCCACTCCGGAGTTGGCCAGTCCGATGTAGGCCCGGATCGCACCGGCGGCCATTATGGCGTTGAAGGCGGCGAATGCGGCGTTGCCCCAGTTTCCCAGTTCCCAGTTGCGCCAGACCGTCAACAAGGAGAACGCGACGATCAGGTGCGGAGCGAGGACGAAGAGGGCCGGGGCCGCGGTGCGGTCTTTCACCTTCGGGGTGCGGACGAACGGGATCTTGTCTCCCGTGAGCGCTTGCTGGAGGGACTTCAGGACGCCTGCCAGATTGACGGGAAGGAGAACGAGGTTGAAGCCATAGATCCGGAAGATGTCGCTGAACCGGTGGCCGCAGTCCCGCAGGTCGCTACCCATGGCCAGGAAGTAGGGCAGGGCGGCAAGGAAGACCAAGGGGCTGAGGAGACGGCTGTCGTAGGGGTACGCGAGGAGGAACAGCAGCCCGAAGCTGGCCCAGGTGATGGAGGCCATGTAGTTGACCCGAAGCAGGATTTCGCGGAAGAGGACCGGCCTGGCTTGGCCCCGGCGGTTGCGGATCTGTTCCCAGAGTTTGGGCAGGATCAGCAGGCCTCCGTTGGCCCAGCGTCGTCTCTGCACCACGAGCGATCCAAAGTCCGGCGGGGTTGCGCTGTAGCTGAGCCTCTCCGGGTAGTTGGCCAAGGTCCAACCGTGCGTGCCGAGGTCCACGCTGGATTCGGTGTCTTCGATGACGGTGCGGTCCTGGATGTAGGTTCTGACCTCGAAGCCGCCCACGGTGGAGATCTCAACGATGTCTTCCAGGGCGCGTTTGCGGATCACGGCGTTCGCTCCCACCCAGAACGTGGCGCCGTATTGGGTCATTCCCTGGTGCTGGATGTGCTGGATGTCCGTGGTGGCGCCGGCGATGCGTTCGATCCGTGTCGGGGCGCCTCGGAAGGAGGAATACGGGGTCTGCGTGACGGCTACCTGCTCATTGCCCGGGGATTCGAGGAGATGGACCAAGCGGAGACAGTAATCGCGCAGCAGCAGCGAGTCCGCATCCAGCGTCAGGACGTAGGTGGTGTCAGGGATGGACAGCGCGTCGCCGTCGGCCACCCCTGCGGGCCCGGAAACCCCTGCGGGCCGCAAGACGGTGCCGTCCGCTGTCTGTTCCGGGTGCCAGGTCCCGCCCATGAGCGAGAGGTAGGCGTTCAGGTTCATGGCCTTGTTCGCCTCGTGGGAGAGGCTGGCGAACCGCTTCCGCTCGAACGTGGACACCCGGGCGTTGAAGATCCAGGTAAGCCGTGTGTACAGCTCAGCGATGCGTTCCGGGCCGGGCGAGGCCTGCTGCGCGTTGGCGGCCGTAAGGGCCAGAATCACCAGTCGTAGTTCCCGGGCCAGGCCCATGAGGACCAGGTCCACGAAGAACTCATCCACGTGGTCCTCGACGGACTCGGTCTCCGCCATTGCTTCGAGCCACTCCGCGGCGTATTCGTATTCGGAGATGAGCCGCTCCACTTCGGTGCCCGCGTTAGGCCCCGGATCCAGGCCGGGTTCTTGATCACGACGACGGCGGTACTTCGCGTAGGCGGCGTTGACCCTCGCCGCTGGTTCCTTGAGGGTTTCCGTGATCTGACCGGCGAGCGCGCGGGTGGCTTCCAGGCGCCGGAGCACGTCGGGGTCTTCCGGGAAGGGTGGGTCATCGAGAAGGAGCACTACGCTGAGGTCCGGGAATTCCTGCAGGACCGCGGACCACATAGTGCCGCGGACTACTTCCGGCTCCTCCGCGTAGGAAGGAATCAGCACGGTGATGCCCTCGGAGTAGTCGAAGAAGTGCCGGTCCAGTTCTCCTCGGGGAACCCGTCGGTGGGCCCGAAAGCGAGTCAGGGCGCCCTGGCGGGCGGTGAGGTACATCAGGGCCGAGAACGTCAGGAAGGACACCACCACCAGATAGGACAGGGTTTCGGCGCCGAAGCGGAATCCAGCGCCGGGGTTGTCCACCAGCTGCTTGAGCACCGTCGTGACCACATAGCCGACCCAGGCGAGCATGGTGGTGAGGACGCCGATGCGGCCGAGGACTATTTTCCGCCGCGATGGTGCAGGGTGGACGATCGAGAGCGGTTCAGAGCGTTTTTCCGCGCCCCACTGACGCTTTCGGGCTTTTGAAGACTGCCCGTCCGCCGTTCCCTGTTCATCGGGGCGAAGCAGCACGATCTGATCCGACATGAATCCCCATTCGCTGTCCGTGCACCCCCAGCGGGCACACGGCACAATGCGGGCGTAATGTAACGGACCGCACTCCAGTGCGCCCCTATGATAGGCGAACAACGCGGAGTTCCGACAGACCTCATGGAAATGCTACGCAAGCTGCGGCGCTTCCCGGGGAGTGAGATCTTTCCCAGACGTCCGTGAAGTCCTATTCACAAAGTCCTAGGGGTATCTCTGTGTCGAAGCGCTTTCCCGGCCGCCGGCTGTCCGTCGTGCGTTTGGGAATCCTTTGCGTCATCGTGGTCGCGGCGGTCACGGCGGGCTACCTCGGCCTCCGCAACGTCCAGGACGTCAGTGCCGCAGCATCCATGCCTTCGGTGTTCTCCGGCTATGTGGACGTGACGGCGACGCCGCGCTTCGCGTTCGAAGATCCAGCCGTGCCCAGCGCGAAAGCCGTGGTGCTGTCCTTCGTCGTCGCCGATCCGAAGCAGGACTGCGCGCCGTCCTGGGGTGCGGCGTACAGCCCCGACCAGGCAGCTACCGATCTCGACCTGGACCGGAGGATCGCCCGGCTCCGCCAGCTTGGAGGGGCCACCGCGGTTTCCTTCGGCGGGCTGAACAACAACGAACTCGCGGTTTCCTGCAAAGACACGAAGGCCCTGACTGACGCCTACCGGCAGATCGTGGATCGCTACGACGTCGCAACGGTAGATCTCGACGTCGAAGGGGTCGCCTTGGGCGACACAGCCGCTGCCGACCGAAGGGCGCAAGCCATTGCCGCCCTTCAGAAGGAACGCAAAGCCAGCGGCAAGTCCCTCGCCGTCTGGCTGACCCTTGCTGCTGACCCGAACGGCCTCACGAGCCAGGGCCAAGGCATCGTGGCGCATACCCTGGCCGGCGGGGTCGAACTGGAGGGCGTGAACATCATGACGATGGATTTCGGCGCCAGCAAGCCTGCAGCTTGGAGCATGTCCCGGGCGTCAGAGTCAGCTGCGGATGCCGCCCACGGACAGCTCGCCGCCCTCTACCGCAACGCCGGAACTGACTTTGGCAGCGAAACCCTCTGGCGCAAGCTTGGCCTGACCGTCATGGTCGGCCAGAACGATATCGCCGGCGAAATATTCACCCTCAATGACGCCGCCACCATGAACAGCTTCGTCAAGGACAAGGGCCTCGGCAGGTTCTCAATGTGGTCCATGAACAGGGACAGGACGTGCAGCCCCAACTACCCCGACTTGAGCAAGGTCTCGGACAGCTGCAGTGGGGTCGTCCAGGGTTCCCAACTGTTCTCCGCCACCCTTGCCAATGATGTCGCGCTGCCTACCCCGACTGTCGTTCCATCGCCTACAGCCACTGCCTCAAGCAGTGCAACCACCACCGCCGATGACCCGGCAACGAGCCCCTATCCGATCTGGAATACCAACGCCGCCTACACCGCGGCGGACAGGGTGGTCTGGCACGGCAGCGTCTACGAGGCAAAATGGTGGACCCGCGCTGACGTCCCGGACAACCCGGTCCTGCAGGGCGGTGCCACCCCGTGGAAACTCGTGGGTCCGGTGCTTCCCGGAGACAGGCCAAGTCCCAAAGCGACGGTGCCTGCGGGGACCTTCCCGGCATGGGCGCCGGAGACCATCTACCACAAGGGCGACCGCATTCTCTTTGAAGGGTCCGCGTTCGAAGCCAAGTGGTGGACCCAGGGAGATAGCCCGGAAGCCGCAGTCCAAGGTGCCCCGGACTCCCCTTGGGCAAGATTGACCCCGGCCCAAATCCTGTCTCCATCTCCCACCGCGCCGGCTTCCTGAACTTAAGCGCGAACTGGCAGCAGATGCCCTCAAAATCGCTCCCAGAGGGCATCTACTGCCAGTTCGCGCGACGTCGATGAACCGGCGTGAGTGTTCGGGATGAAGTTACCGGCGGTCCGGAGAATGGGGCGTCCGATGCGCGTTGACCACCGCAAGGAGGATTCCTCCCATTAAGGCAAAAAGGCGAGCCGACGACGGAGAGGGAAACGACCGCGAATGGCCAGGATGGGCCCTGTTCGGGATCGAGCCGCGAAGTGTTGAGGCCAAATACGGCCGAACCGATCCAGATGTAGTTGACGACCAGGATGGCGATAGCTCCAAGCACTACGGCGACTGTGAGGAGTAGTTTCTCCGCTTTGGACATGTTCGTGCCCCCAATTTTTGTGTTTGCTCCGAAGGAGTGCACAGAAAAATATCAGCCCCGATGGCCTCTGACTAGCTCCAAATGGAGAAGATTGAGTCCACCATCGGCGAAACTTTGGTGTTGGACTGCTGCCGCAGCCCAAACCCCTAGCGTCGGAGCGCTATTACGACGACGGCGACGGTCGCGACAGCGAGGATCGCCAACCCCACGTATGCAAGCACCTGAAGGCGCTGCTTCCGAATTTCCCGCTTCGATTCGCGGGCCGACAGCCCAATCATCTTGTTCCCCATACGGGGAGCGTACGCCGCGATTGCTTCGCTCGGGCAACAAGAAGGATAACTGTTACGAAGTTCCCAGCTGGCAACCCCTGGCCAAGAACCGTGTCCCCTATACTGACATCTGAATACTTGTTCAGATGTTGGAGGTCCCGTGGTTGCCAGTGAAGCTGTCGATGAATGCGGCGTGAAACTTGTCGACCCCGACAGGGTCGAACTCGTCCGTGCGGCCCTGCCCTCGGATCATGACATTGCCGAGCTGGCGGACGTGTTCTCGCTGCTCGGCGATCCTGGGCGCTTGCGCCTGTTGACGTCGCTGCTGGAAGGCGGGGAACTGTGCGTGTGCGACCTTGCCGCGACGACCGCGATGAGCGAGAGTGCGGTGAGCCATGCGTTGCGGCTGCTGCGCGCCCACCGGGTGGTTTCCGTTTCGAGGCGCGGCCGGATGGCGTACTACCGTCTGGATGACGCGCACGTACGGATGCTGCTGGACCTGGGGCTGACCCACACCGGCCACACCGTCGCCGTTCACCCCGAGCGCACGGCCAAGGAGGCCAAAGGCCAATGAGCACCCACAACCACGACGCGCCAGGCAACCCCGCCAAGCACCATGCTCACGGCCACAGCCACGCGATAGCAGCGAACGCAGACCGGCGCTATCTGGTTATCGCGTTGGCGCTGATCGTCGGGTTCATGATCGTCGAGGTGATTGTCGCCGTCGTTTCCGGCTCGCTGGCCCTGCTCTCCGACGCCGGGCACATGCTGACCGACGCCGGGGCGATCGCCGCGTCGCTGTGGGCAATCAACCTCGCGGCCCGTCCGGCGCGGGGAATCTGGACGTTCGGATTCAAGCGTGCGGAGATCCTCTCAGCGGCCGCCAACGGAATCACCTTGCTCGTCATCAGCGCCCTCGTGGCCGTGGAGGCCATCCACCGCCTCCTTGATCCGCCTCCGGTCGAGGGCGGCCCTGTCCTGGTGGTCGCGATCCTCGGGATCATCGTGAACCTCATTGCGGTGTGGGTCCTGGCCAAAGCCAACCGGTCCAGCCTGAACGTCGAGGGATCCTTCCAGCACATCCTGACCGACCTCTACGGATTCATTGCGACGGCGGTCGCCGGGTTCGTCGTCCTGACCACCGGTTTTACCCGTGCGGACGCGATCGCTTCCCTCATCGTGGTGGCCCTGATGCTGCACGCCGCGTGGGGGCTTCTGCGGGACTCCGGGAGGATCCTCCTGGAAGGCGCGCCGGAAGGTGTAGACCTGGACCAGGTCAGGGAACACCTCCTCGAAACCGGGCACGTGCACGATGTCCACGACCTGCACGTCTGGACAGTCACCTCGGACCTTCCCGCCCTGTCCGCGCATGTCGTCCTGGACGAGAGCTGCTTCCACGACGGACATGCCCCGCTCATCCTTGACCAACTGCAAAGCTGCCTTACCGGGCATTTCGACGTCGAACACTCCACCTTCCAGCTCGAACCCGCCGGCCACGCCGTCCACGAAACCGGAACCCACTGATGACAACTGCCACGCCCCGGTCCTGGATCCAGGACGCCCGGACCGTCCGGTTGCTGTCCTGGTTCAGCCTGATCTGGATGGTCCTCGAGGGAGCCCTCGGCCTGGTTGCCGGCGGGACGGCGGGCTCCGTGTCCTTGATCGGCTGGGCGCTCAGCTCCGCCGTCGAGGGCCTGGCGAGCATCATCGTGATCTGGCGGTTCACCGGATCCCGCACCCTGTCGGAAACCGCCGAAGGTCGCGCACAAAAAGCCGTCGCCATCAGTTTCTGGCTCCTGGCCCCCTACATCGGAACCCAGTCGGTCATCGACCTGGCCACGGGACACCGGGCCGAGAGCAGCGTCCTGGGCATCGTGCTCACGGCGGCGAGCCTGGTCATCATGCCTGTCCTCGGCGTCGCCAAGCAGCGCCTCGGTGCCAGGCTGAACTCCGGAGCCACCGCCGGGGAAGGTGCCCAGAACCTTCTCTGCGCCGCTACTGCTGCCGCTGTCCTGATCGGCCTGGCCGGCAATGGGCTCTTCGGCGCGTGGTGGCTTGACCCCGTCATTGGCCTCATTATCGCCGCCGTCGCCGTCAAGGAAGGCCGCGAAGCGTGGAAGGGTGAAGGCTGCTGCTAGCGCACTCGAGGAAACGGATAACACATGCCCAGCATTGACGGCAACACTGCCCCAACCACAGACTCCGGGAAGTTGTTGCGTCGCGGGCTGCGGCTGGAATACGCAACCCTGGGCTGGAACGTGGTGGGCCTCGGCGTTCTGGCAGCCGCCGCCATTCAAGCCGGTTCCCCGGCCCTGGCCGGTTTCGGCCTGGATTCCCTGATCGAGATCTTCGCTTCGATCGTGGTGGTGTGGCAGCTCAAAGGTGCCAACAAGGAGCGCGAAGCCCCCGCAATGCGCCTGATAGGGATAGCCTTCGCCGTCCTCGGCTCCTACCTGCTCATCCAGGTGGCCATCGTTTTTGCCACCGGAGTCCGCCCTGCCACCTCAGGTGCGGGCATCGCCTGGACGGCCTTGACCTTTGTGGTCATGCTCGCCCTCGCGTGGGGCAAGATCCGCACCGGAAGCGCTTTGGGCAATCCGGTGCTCCGTGCAGAAGGAAAAGTGACTCTCGTGGACGCCTACCTGGCTGGCGCGGTCCTGGCAGGCCTGGTTCTGAATGCCCTTTTCGGGTGGTGGTGGGCCGATCCCCTGGCGGGGGTGGTCATCATTTACTACGCAGCAATGGAGGCCGTCCACGCCTTCAGGCACACCCCTTAGTGGTGTGCTTGCGTCTCCTGGAGCCGCTTGATGAACCAACGTGATTGCTCGGGTCCGTAGGGAAGCACCGGGATCGCTTTGGTAGCGTCCGACGGCGTGTCCCGGATCGACTGCCTAGCCTGTCTCACCGCTGTGGACATCGTGTCGGCCATGGTCTTCACGAATTGGTCGCTGCAGGGCTTGCCGTGGCCGGGGATGAGGAACTCGTAGCGGTGGCGCAGGGCCGAGATGTGCCTCAGGGCGTCTGCCCAATCTTCCGGGTAGGAGTCCTCGAACGAGGGGTGCGCGCCTTGTTCAACGAGGTCACCGGCGAAAAGGGTGCTGGGCGTGCCTACCAGGAGGTCGCCGTCGGTGTGGCCGCGGCCCAGGTAGAACAGGGTGGCGGTGAGGCCGCCGAGGTCGACCAGGACGGGCTGGTCCTTGACGATCGCGTTGGGAATGACGAGTTCGACGGCGTCGCCCTTGCCCGCGGCCATCTCCGGTTCGGTGGCGGAGACGAAGCGGCGCTGGTGGTCGCCGTCGTCGTCGATTGTCGCCGCACAGTTGACGTGCCCCCAAAACTCGGTGACGCCGTCGTCGGCAAAAACGGCGTTGCCGAAGTAGTGGTCGTAGTGGGCGTGGGTGTTCACGACGACGAGCGGCAGCTGGGTCTTTTCGCGGACTGCGGCGAGGATCTGCCGGCCTTGGCGGGGGCCGCAACCAGTGTCGATCACCATGGCTCGTTCCGTGCCTACGACGAGGCCCGTGTTGAGCAGGCACCCTTCGGTCTCCAACACGTAGTTGTTTGGGCCGACTTCGAGCCATGCTGACATTGTTTCTCCGTCTGATGCGTTCCGGCAGTGTTCAGGCCTCGATTCTACCCACGTGGAGCCGGGAGGATCGGGACAAAAGCCCCAGTTGAGACCCGGGCCGTTCGAATTTGGTCAATGCGCAGGAGAAGGGCTTGAGGACCAATGCTTGGGAAGCTACGCTATCGAGGTTGGCGATTGCTACTTGTTAACTAGCGGCAGCTGCAGCCAGGTTCGGCGGCCTGATCGGGGGAGGACGTGATCGTGATACCGGATACGGCGGACGGTGAAAAGGCCACTGTCGATTTAAGCGTCGACGGATATCTCCATCTGCGCTGGAGGCCCGGAGTCGACATTCAGGTCGAGGATGCCCGGGCGGCCATGGCGAAAGTCAACGAGCTATGCCAGCAGGCGCAGCATCCAATGCTGGTGGACATGGCAGCGGTCTCTTCCGTTAGCCGGGAGGCCCGTGGTGTGTGGTCCATTCCTTGCGGCGCTTCACGCATCGCTTTGTTAGGTACGTCGCCTGTAGACCGGGTCCTGGCGAACTTCTTCCTCGGCGTGCACATCCCGCCTTGCCCGACCCGTTTTTTCACATCGCGCAGCGATGCGCTGGACTGGCTTAATGCGGGTGCGTAAGCCCCGGATTTACTCGCTTCTGCCCGCAGGGATTAAGTGACCGCGAGGGAGAGCGTCGAGGACCCGCGCCTGCAGCTGTTGGTTGACGGGGTAGTCCGATTGGCTGCCGGCGATCTGGACGCACGCATTCAACCTTCGGAGCATCGGGATGACATTGATGCCGTCATCACGGGAGTCAACCTGCTCGCAGAAGAACTGGGCCACATTCATGCGGATCTGGAACAGCGGGTGGCCGCCCGTACGGCCATGTTGCGGCGAACGCAGGTTGAGCTGGAACAGATGGCCAAGACAGATGCCTTGACGGGCCTCGCGAACAGGACGCTGCTTACCGAGCGGATCCAGGAAGCGATCCGGTCCAGCGCGGACCGCGGAAAAGCCCCGGCCGTGTTGCTCCTGGACCTGGACTCATTCAAGGCCATCAATGACATCCTCGGCCATAGCGCCGGGGACGCAGTGCTGGTGGAAGTTGCCAAGCGTCTCCGCTCCGCTGTCAGGTCCCAGGATACGGTGGCCCGCTTGGGCGGGGATGAGTTTGCCATCCTCATTGCGTCCGCTACCGAAGAGGAGATCCTTCGAATTGCGCACCGCGCATCGGAGTACCTGCAGGACAGCATGTCTATCGGCATGGAGACGGTTTGGGCGATGGCCAGCATCGGCGTTTGCATCGGCTCGCCGGGGTACCGGGCTGAAACACTGATGCGCGATGCCGACATTGCCATGTACCAGGCAAAGGCGCGGGGCCGCAACAACGTCCAGCTCTTCCACCCGGAGATGCTCGACGCCGTTCAGGAACGGTCGCGTATAACCGCCGAACTGCGCACCGCTGTTGCCGGAGGAGAGCTGGCGCTGGTGTATCAGCCGGTGGTCGAATTGGCTTCCAGCCGCGTCATCGGCGTCGAAGCCCTCCTCCGATGGCATCACCCTGTCCGCGGCACCATCATGCCGGGCAGCTTCATTGGCATCGCAGAAGAAACCGGCTTGATCTTTGAGCTGGGACGTTGGGTGCTGCATGAAGGTCTCGCCCAAATGAGGCGCTGGAGCCAGACCGACCCGGACCTGCCGGACTATTGTCTGCACATCAATCTCTCTGCCGCCGAACTGCTTCGAACCGACTTGCTTGACGATATCCGGGACACGCTGGCCAGGTATTGCCTGGATCCTCGGCGTCTGATCTTGGAGATCACCGAGACTGTATTGATGTCGCGTGAAACCGGACAGGAACAGGTCCTTAGCGGCCTCCGGGAGCTCGGTGTGGGGCTGCAGATTGACGACTTCGGCACCGGCTATTCGTCCATCAGCTACCTCAGGTCGCTTCCGGCAGACACTGTGAAGGTCGATCAGTCCCTCATAAAGGACATGGAGTCTGACCCTCGGCAGCAAAAGTTCGTCTCGGCCATTCTGCAGCTGATTTTCGCTGCTGGGCTCAACGCGACCGTGGAAGGCATCGAAACCGCAGAGCAGGCGGCCCAACTGGAGGCCATGGGTTGTCTCTACGGGCAAGGCTACTTCTACGGATATCCGGTACCAGCCGCAGAAATACCGGATCAGCTCCGCCGGCCCGCACGGCGTCTGTAGAGTTAGCGCATGTCGAAGCTTTGGGACCAGATGTTGCTTGTCCCCACAGTAGTGCGCCTCGCTTCCCGGGCACCGAGAAATCCGGACACCGCGTGGGAAGGATACTGGCGCGGAATCCGCACCACTGGCCGTTCAGGAGACGTGCTTTGGGACTCGGACTCGGCGGCCGAGCGTGCACAGTACACCGACGCGATTGCGGCCCACTTTGATCCGGCTCTTCCGGTAGTTGACGTGGGGTGCGGCAATGGTACCCACACCCGCTGGCTTGCAGGTCTATTTCCACGGGTTCTCGGAATCGACGTCTCCAAGGGAGCGATCGAGATGGCAAGCAAAGAAGCAGAAGGCGTCCAAAATGCCGACTTCATGGTTCTGGATGCTTCGGGGGCACGTGCTGGAGAGCTCCTGTTGGAGCGCCTTGGGCCCGCCAATGTCTTTGTCCGCGGAGTCTTCCACGTCCTGAAACCCGGCAAGCAGGCCGCTATGGCTGCCAACCTCCGAACCGTCATCGGGGACAGGGGCCGGGTGTTACTGGCCGAAACCAACTTCCGCGGAAATAGCCTCGGTTACCTGACCGAGCTCGGCGCCACCCGGCAAAGCATGCCCCTGCAGCTGCGGCGCGCTTTGGAGAACCTTCCCCGGCCCGGGCACTTCGGCTCCAGGGAACGGCACGACGTATTTTCGGATGCAGACTGGCAGTTGATTTCTGACGGCCCGGTTAACATCGAAGTAGTCCCGATGAACGCCAGCGGTCTTCCGCAGTGGGTTCCGGGATACTACGCACTCCTGTCCGGCGCGGAGGATTCCGAAACAGAAAAGGAACGGGTGTAATTGCACCCGGTGCGCTCCGCTCGTTACATCCCAATGAAGATTTCATTTCAATCCGGGCCGACCGGTTTGTTCGGCTGTAGTATCCCAATAGATTGCAGGTCCCGGGCTCAGCCGGAGCTAAACGCAAAGGAATGATTTCATGTCGACGCGGAAACCGTCTTTGCGTGCATTGACTGACGCCGGGATGCGGGCCAGTCCGGAGAATGTGGAACCGCCCCTCGAGCAGTTGCGTGGGCTGCGCCTCCAAGTCCTGGAAATCATCGATGAAGTCCTGGGGGACTCTTCGCAGGCAACGGATGCGGTGCGAGAACAACTTCGCCAGCACATTGCCGCCCACCCCGGGCATCCGGAAGAGGCCTTGCTGGAACACTTGTCTTCGCTCAGGTCGCAACAGCCGGCCCCGCAGGACGGACAGGACGATCCGGACCGGCCCGCCCCGGCCCCGCATGGCGAGCCGGAGTCCCAGCACCCGAGCAGTCCACGGCTCGAGGCCGTTCTCAGGGACCGGATGCTGATGACCGCCTTCCAGCCCGTTTTCGACCTGACCACGTCCACCGTCGTCGGCGCCGAGGCTTTGACCCGCTTCGTCAGCGATAGCGGGGACCCTGCCGATTACTGGTTCGCGGAAGCCGGGGATTCGGGGCTCCGGACGGATCTTGAATTCGCGGCGTTGGAGTCCGGGCTCGAGGCCGCGCTGAAGCTGCCGCCCCACCTTTTCGTAGCGTTGAAGCTTTCCGACGAAGTCTGCTTGGATCCGCGCCTTCCCGGGCTTTTCGATCAGAGTCCGGTGGCACCCGCCCGGGTCATCCTCGAAGTCTCCGGGAGGTTTCCTCAGGAACAGGCTGCTTCGCTCGATGCGGCGCTGGCTCCGCTGCGCAGTGCCGGCGTGCGCTTGTCCATTGAAAACACCGGTTCCTTCTTCGCCGGGGCCAGCCATATTCTTCGGCTCAAGCCGGAGCTGATCAAGCTGGAGCGGAATCTGACTGCAGGCCTCGAGCTGGATTCCCTCCGGCAGGAACTCGTCGAGGCGGAGGTGGCGTTCGCGCGGGAGATCGGGGCGGCCTTGACTGCGCAACGCATCGAAACCAAGGACGAACTCGCCACTCTTGCTGGCCTGGGCGTAACCCTCGGACAGGGCTATCACCTCGGGCGGCCCTCGGTCCAACCCAGCGAATGGGTCAAGTGGGGCCGGCGTGCCCGGCATCTTGCCTCCCCGGGCGGTCGCGGCCGGACCACGCGGAGCTGACGAACGGGCGCCTCAGGCAGTTACGGGGGGTCCGGGCCTCGATGTTGTTCTATCAGCCAAGCGGCCATCTGCTGGGCGCGCTTCGACGCGAGGACGTCTCCCTCTGTGGCCGAGATGATGGAGCCCTTCATCAGGATGTGCCAGGAGCGTGCGAACTCGTCGGTACGCTCCAGCCCGGCTTCGTCGGCCAACTCCTGGATGTGTCCCCTGATCCTGGCGAGGTAACCGATACTCGTTTTCCCCAGCGGATGTTCACGCCCCATTTCAAGCAGGACGTTGATGAACGAGCACGCCTCAAAATCCTCGCGCTCGAACCAGTCGCCGAATACGTCGAACATGGCAAGCAACTGCTCGTCGGCGGTGTTTCCCCGGCTCTTGGCATCGGAGATGATCAAGTCGACGGTCGAGAACTGGTCACGAAGCGCGAGGAAGGCAAGAACTAGATCGTCCTTGGACGGAAAATGGCGGTAAAAGGTGGCCTTGGCCACTCCCGAACGCTCCATGAGCTGATCGACCCCCACGGCACCGATCCCGCGTCGCGAGAACAGTTCGTAGCCGGCGTCCAAGATCCGATCCACCGCGTCATCACGGGTGGTCGTTTGTCCGGTTGGCATGGAAGACGAACCGGGTGCTTCCGAGGCATCTGGCGAACTCATGGTGAAAGCAATGCTACTCCCACCCCTACAAGACAGACCGGCCTGTCGGGCCCTTTTTGCGTGAACTCGGCACTGAGCAACCCGCGACGTCGGCGCTCCCCTATTGCATCTCTGGTGGCCTTCTGCTTCTCTGGCACTACCGGGCCGCCACCGCGCTACTTCCGGTGTGGACCGCGCCCGGCTGAAGGGACGTGGGACCGCTATGACTTCTTTGTGGCTAGACGCGCGCGAAGCTTCCGCAGCCGCGAGCCCCGATGAATTCACGCCCGGGAACAGTTACGACGTCGTCGTGGTCGGCGCGGGAATCACGGGCCTGGCGACGGCGCTCATGCTGGCACGGACCGGGAGCAGCGTGCTGGTCCTCGAGGCCCGACATATCGGGGCGGTCAACACCGGAAACACCACGGCCAAGTTGAGCCTGTTGCAGGGCACAGCCTTGTCCGCGCTGCGAAACCAGTATCCCGTGGACGTGGTCCGTGCCTACGTTGATGCGAACAGGGCGGGCCAGAAGTGGTTGCTCACCTATCTCGAGGAGCGGAGTGTGCCTTTCCAGTATCGGGATGCCTACACCTTCGCCACCACCCCAACCGGCGCGGATCGGCTCCGCGCGGAAGCCTTTGTGGCCCGGGCTGCGGGACTCAACGTCAAGTCCACCCGGGAGACGGGGCTGCCGTTCGACGTCGACGACGCCTTGCGGCTTGCGAAGCAGGCGCAGTTCAACCCCATGGACGTCTTGGATGCGCTCGCTGCCGATGTTCGGGCCGCCGGCGGCAGCATCGTTGAAGGTACCCGCGTCATGAACGTCCGCAACGGCGATCCCCTGACTGTGGTCACCAGGAAGGGCGAGGTCCGCGCCCGTTATGTGGTGCTCGCCACCGGGACACCCATCCTGAACCGCGGGCTTTACTTCGCGAAGCTGCGGCCGAACCGCTCGTACGCCGCCGCGCTGCGGCTGCCCGATGGGGTCAGCCCGCCTCCGGGGATGTACCTTTCCGCGGAGCCGCCCACGCGTTCTCTGAGGGACTACCCAACGCCCGACGGCGGGAGGTTGCTTTTGGTGGGCGGGTTCGGGCATGCGGGTGGCCGGGCGCCGTCGACGCAGGTCCACGTGAATGAGCTGCTCGGCTGGGCCGAACAGCACTATCCGGGTGCCGAGGTGACGCACACGTGGTCCGCCCAGGACTACCAGGCCGGCAATCTCATGCCGTTCTTCGGCAGGTTCCCCCGGGGGCACGGGAAGATCTTCTTCGGCACGGGCTACAACAAGTGGGGCATGACAAATGGTGTTGCGGCGGCGCTTGATATCACCGCCGATATCCGTGGCGAAAAGCTTGACTGGGCCCACACCATCCACCACCGGGTCACCGGTCCCCGCGGTGCAGCGTCGACGATTTCGTTGAACGTAGAGACACAGCAGCAGAACTTCCGGGACAAGGCAGCCCTGAAGGGGAAGCCGGCCATCACCGAGGAAACCGACCCCGCAGAGGGCACGGGCGTCACGGGACTTTTCCACGGGAAGCCTGCGGCTATCTGCAAGGTGGATGGCGTGGTGTGCAGGGTGTCCGCAGAATGCGCGCACTTGGGCGGAATCCTGCACTGGAACGACGCCGAGAAGTCCTGGGACTGCCCTCTGCACGGCTCGCGCTTCTCGCCCGCGGGCAAGTTGTTGGAGGGTCCGGCGACGCACAATTTGTTCAAGCTGCAGTAGGTGGTTCGGAGGCTCCCCGCCGACTATTCGCTGGGGCCTACAGGCTCATGGCCACCCGATTCACCGCTCGAATTTCGTTCGGCGTCGCGGCAATCATCGCAGCGACCAACGAATTGATGCGGGCAATCGGGGCCACCCTCGCCCTCCCCACGGAGCAACGTAACTTTCATTCCGGCATCCTAGTCCCCCATGCGAGCCGTCGGAAGGCTTCGCGGCCCGTGTCCTTCGGGGGGGGAACTGCGAGTGACCATCGAAATGTAGGTCGAAAAACCTAACCACAGCCGACTACGCTAATCCTCCTTTTAATATGCAAATTTAAGGAGTCAAGTCAGATGAGTTTGCTCGAAAGTCCCTTCCAACAAAAGCGATAATGTCGTAAGATTTCTGCAAGCTGTGGGTCGCGGGGGCACCTATATGAATAGGAGTTTCCCTTGCGACGTCTACATATTTTTGCCTCAGCTTCTGCATGCCTTTCTTTGATTGCGGCCATCTTTATTGCCGCACCGGCACAGGCAGGTACTGCTCAAAGGAACACGGCACCCCAGGAACAGGAAGATCAGCGGATACGAGCTGATGCCGGCGGTGGAGTCCAGCCTGTCGCCTGGGATCAGGGGTTGTCGCCCGGGCCAAGTGCCATTCCGCTGCATGAAATCGCCAAGAAGTACGACGGCGTGGATGTGATTGACGGGAACGCCCCTGGAACCGCGGCAGTCCAAACGCAATCCCCCTCGGGTGCGGTACGGATTACCGTTCCCGGCAAAAAGTCAGAGACGAGACCTGCCCAGCTTAAGGGCGTCCCGATCGGGCACTTTATTGGCGAAGGCGCACCACTTTTGACAACCGCTCTGTCCGGCGCGACAACGACTACGTACAGCACCCCACACGGCTCGCAAACGCTGATCACGGTCGAATCGGACAAAGCACCGCGCGATTACCGATTCCCATTAGCTCTCTCGGCCGGATCCACTGCGAAGGTGGAAGCTGACGGTTCGGTCCTCATTCGAGACGCCGCGGGAAGAGTTACAAGCACCTTTGTCTCTCCATGGGCATTCGACGCCGACGGCAAACCGGTGGCGACGACGTTCAGGATTGAGGACGGTACCTTAATTCAGCACATTGACTTCAATTCCTCTAACGCATTTCCCCTAACGGCCGATCCGAGCATTCAGTGGGTACCGTGGCCAGTCCTCGCTATCACCGGCGCCGAGTTGAGAGTACTTTCTGGTCTCACGACCATGGTCTTCGCAGGCGGAGTATGGACAGGCTGCACGTTTAGCAAGCTCACCGGATGGATCGCAAAAGTCGTGAGCCAGATTTGCAGGGTGACTGGCCTTGGCGGAGCTATCTCTGTCATCTCTATGATCAACAGCGCGTTTAGAAATGCCAGTCTGATTGCCACAAAGTGCTACGGCATCAACCTTTCCAGCCCGTCCTCTCCGCTCCGGGATATGCCTGGGCGAGACTGCGGCTTCTGAGAGAAGGCAATCGTGAAATGGTACAGCTACGCGCATCCGCCGATCTTTATGGTGTCCCTGGCGATCCTTTTTATGACCAATTGGGACCTGTGGCTTCGAATTCTCTTGCCATCGGTGGTTCTGGTTTTGTACGTGATCAATGAAGTAGTTCTTTACCGGAGGAAGAAGGCCGCACGTGCACTCGCAGCCGAGCTCGATCGCACCGACCCGATGGCTCACGCTTACCGGGAGCCGCCTTCCTAGTCCCTCGATCGACGACGCGCAATCATCGCGCGGAGGGGAGCGACTCACCCGTCGGTGGGGGGCTCCCTACACCCGTCGAGGGCTAAATATGAATAGGAGCTTCAATTGCAAACACCACATATTCTTGCCCAGGTAAGAAACCGACTACTCATTATCGGCGTGATTGTCTGCGCGGGCGGAGTCATCTTCGAAACGTTGGCCACAAACTTACTTTCGCTGCTTTTCTCTCTCCAAGGAGGCGCCGGCGGGGGCGTCGGCCTATGGCTGACAGGCTTCATCGGTTCAGTCGTACGCTTCGGGCTTGCCCCGCTCGGCGCATCACTCGTAGCTCTCGGCATCGCAGTACACATCCTCCGAAACCAGATCCCGGACCTCCTCAACAACCATGGGAAGGACGGCTGAAGTCGGTGGTCAGCCGCCCAGTGCACGCCTCATTGCGTCGTAGGCGGGCGTCGGCTGCCCGTTGTTGAAGAGAAGGTCGTGGCCCTGCTGCAGCTTGCCATCATTGTCGATGAACCAGTCGTAGCGGTCGTCCACACCCCACGTCGTGTAGGAGACGCAGGCAGGCGAGCGCAGGCAGGTCGCCAGCACCGTGGCGTACTGCTCCGCTTGGGCGCCTGTCCCCTGGCCGTCGGTGACGTCGTTCTCCGAGATGCGCACATGGAGACCAACCGCCTCGAAGGCGGCGAGGGTCTTGGACAGTTCTTCCTGCGGAATGGCGTCGGTCTTGAGGTCGTAGACGTGGGCCTGGAGTCCAACGCCGTAGATGTGGCCGCCCAGGGCGTTGGTGTCGAGCGCGAGCTTGAGCAGGGCGTCCTGGCGGGGCCCCGGCACGTCGGCCCCGTTCTCGTTGATGAACTGCTTGACGTCCGGATCGGCGTCGTGAACGGCCTTGGAGACGACCGCCGGGTAGCCGGGCCCGAAGACGCGGTACCAGATGTTCTGCTGGAAGCTGGTCCCTTGGTCGACGTCGAACGGCTCGTTGACGACGTCCAGCGAATCGAGCTTTCCCTTGAAATGAGAGACCACCGTGCGGACGTAGTCGAGCAGCGCGGTGCCGCTGGACTGGCGTTCCGCGTCCGTGCCGCTGGGCAGGTCCTGCATCCAGCGCGGCATCGCCTCGCTGAATGCGATCGTGTGGCCGTGCACAACCATGCCCTTGCTCTTCGCGATGGCGATGATCGCGTCCGCCTCTTCGAAGGTGTAGACGCCCTGCTTCGGGGAGAGGGACTGCGGCTTCATGGCGTTCTCCGGCGTGACGGAGCCGAAGTTGGACGCCACCTCCCGCGCGTAGTCCTGGTCGCCGGTCAGAGGGCCGAGCGCGACGGCGGTGCCGATCCGGAAGTCCGGACGGGTCCTGGCGGCCAGTTTCTGAAGGCCATCGGCCGACGGCTGGACGTCGATGACCGCGGCCCCCGACGTGCTCAAGCCCGCGCCCTGCGGCGCCGCCGCCTTGAGGGAGGTGACGTCGAAGGCTCCGGAGTTGCTCGACAACCCGAGCCAAAGCTTCCCGGACGAGAACACCTTCCCGAGGGGAAGCGAGGAGAGCGTGTCCGGGCCGCTGGCGATCTTCAGCGTGTCGCCGGACCGGTGCACCGTGAGCATAGCTCGCGGGTCGCTCACCGTTACATGCTCGTCGTGCACAGGGACTGGCTGCGTCACGTCGCTCTTCTGCACGCCGTCGAACACGGCGATCTCCAGGTTGGCACCCTGGAGGGTGAGCCGCAGGCCCGCCGGCTCAAGGCGGAACTCATCCGCGATGACCGGGGGCCGGTCGTACAGCGCCAAGGATGCGTCCGCGGTCACATCTGCGAAGGTCGCGCTCAGTGTGAAGTCGCTGCCAACCACCAGGTGTGTGCCGGCCAAGTTGAGCGGCGGGTTCGGCTGTCCTCCCCCGCCGTCCTTCTTGACGATGCTCCGCGCGGTCGGCGCGACCTGAAGCCCGTCGCCGTGGACCGTCACTCCCTGCGTGTTCTGCCAGTCCTGATGGATCAGGTCGACCACCACGTCGGGTGCGGGCGGCGGGGCGTTCGAGGAGCAGCCTGCGAGGGCGAGCAGGAGGGCGGACGCCTGCACGATCAGTAGGCGCGGGCGCCCGGTCATCAGGGTAGCCACCACCGGACGTCGTCGAAGTACGCCTGTATTCCCGAGTTCCCTTGGACGATGACCTGCAGGCTCGCCTTGGCGACCGCAGTCGTGCTGGGCGAGTATGTCAGATTGACGTTGCTCACCCCGGCGGCCGTTACCCCAAGTTTGTACTGCCCGGAGATCCACTGCCCGGCGGCGTTGTATTCGTCGATGTAGAAACCCACCTCACCGCTGGTTCGCGCCGTGATGTTGAGGTAGCTGGCGATATCGTAAGTGCCGGCCGACACCGCGACCTGCGGGGAGAAGAGGTGTGTGTTCACCGTGGTGGCAGTCAGCTTGACCGAGTTCACCGGGTTCGCCGGGCTCCCGTGGTTCGCCGCGTCGGCCACGATGGTGGCCGCCGAGTCGGTGGTCCAACCCGAGCTGATGCCGGCGTCGAACGTGCCGTTGGCGACGAGGTTGGACGGCGGCGGTGGGAGCGTCTCCGCGCCGAGCGCCAGCATCTGCACGTTGTCCACGTAGGCCGTGATGCCGGTGCCGACCACCCAGATCTGCAGGCTCGCCGAGGCCACGGCTGTCGAGCTCGGCATGTAGGTGAAGTTCATCGACTCCACCCAATGCGAATTCTCACGCTTGCGGTACTGCCCGGAGATCCACTGCCCGGCCGAGTTGTACTCGTCGACGTAGAACCCGACCTCACCGCTTGTGATTGCGGCCACGTTGAGGAAGGCCTTGAACATGTAGTTCGTCGTCGGCGACACGGGAACTGTCGGCGAAAACAGGTGACCCGTCGTGGCGCCAGAAACCAGCTTTACCGACTTGGCGGAGTCGGGGAAGCTCCCGTTGTTCGCGGCGTCGGCCGTGATCGTCGTCGGGGCGTCGGTACGCCATCCGTCGCCGATTCCGTTGTTGAACGTCGGATTCGCGAGCTTGTTGGGGCTGCCGGTAACGAGGCCATTGCTGATGTTGACGTTCTTGATCTGGCCGGCCGCCACCTTGGTCTGCACGTACGCGGCCAGCTGATCCAGCTCCGCGGTGCCATACTCGTAATCGTCGGGGACCTGGCTCGGCGCCGGCCTGATGTCGTGGAACGTGAACACCGCCCACGTCTTGTTGGCGATCGCCTCGTCGACCTTGGCCTTCAGGGTGGAGACCGGGGTGGTGACCTCCTGGACCGGCACGTCCCGGAGGAGAAGGTCACCGAGCGGCCAGATGTTGTTCCCGGTGTCGGCGAAGCCGCGCATCGAGGTGTAGTACTTGGCGATCTGGGCGAGCGCCGACATGTCGTAGTCGCCGTATGGCGGGGCGAAAGCGGTCGCGTTGAAGCCGTTCGCCGCCAGCGCTGCCTTGCTGTTGGCCAGCTCGGCATCCACCTGAGCGGCCGTCAGCTTGGTCTTCTGGCAATCGCCTCCGACGCTTACGAGGCACTGATGATCGACGGTGTGCGAGCCGATCTCCCAGCCGTAGGTGTTCTGCAGCTGGGTGACCTGGGGCCACGTCAGGTACGGGACATCAGTGTTGGCGCGGCAGGTGTTCGGCACCGTTGTCATGCCGACACAGTTGGTGATGATGTAGTCGGTGCCCGTGAGCCCGTATTTCTGCAGCGTGGGAGCAGCCTGCGTCAGCGCGCTCTGCTGGGCATCGTCGAAGGTGAAGGACACCAGCGGAGTTGCGGCGGGGTTGATCACGGCGGCGTACGCTGCCGTAGGGGACAGCAGCGCGGCAACCATGGCCCCCGCTGCCACCGCGATCGTGGCGAGCCCGGTGCGCCCCCGCGCCAAGCTGGATCTGGTTCTGGTCATGAGTTTCTCATTTCTTTTTCTGGTGGCCGGCGGTGCCGGGTACACCGTCGAACGGTTGTCATGGGCCCTGCAATTGCTTGAACGCCTGCGCTACCGGTTGGACTTTGATGCCGCTTTCGTCGACGAGCTGCAGCTGGGCGGCGAGGGCGGCGCTAGTGATGGTGCTCCGGTCCCCCGCGATGGTGTCTCCCCCGGTGACCGTCGATCCGGGGGCCGCGATCTGGTGGTAGACGAGGATGAGCCAGCCGCTCACCCGGGACGTCTCGGCGAGCGCTTCCGCCAGCTGATTCGGGGTGGTCTCGTCGGTCACGTAGAAGACCTTCAGGTCGTGCGGTTCGAGGTTCTGCCGGGTGTTGATCCCATCGTTTGTCCCCCGCACGCTGTCGAAGTACTTGTTCGCGTACCAGTCAACCTGCGGGTCGTGCCGTCCGTATGGGAGCGCCAGGTCGGCGGTACTGAGGCCGGCAGCCGCCAGCGCCTCCTTACTCTTGCGCAACTCTTCGTCCAGCTTGTCGACGCCGATCGAGGTGAGATCGACGTGTTCGTAGCTATGTGCGGCGATCTCGTGTCCGGCCTCGTGCATCTGCTGAACCTCGGCGGCCGTCATGAAGTTCGGCGTCTCGATGGTGCTGGCATTGACGTACTGGGTGGACGTGAAGTGGTGCTTGTTCAGCAAAGGCAGGGCACGGTCATATATCGACTGCCAGCCGTCGTCGAACGTAATCGAGACCATGGGCTGGGCCCAGCGGAGGGGGCCGGGCTTGGTGACGTCGGTGAGTGAATAGTCGCGGACACGCGTCGTGCCGTTCCCGTGGGACACCAGGGTTACCATTGCCGACTTCGCTCCGCCAGGGACCTGGAATGCCTCGCCTATGTTCGTCCATTCCCCCGCCGGGGGCACGGTCGCAAGGTTGTGGAACAAGCGCCCGCCGTCCGCGAGCTCGAACTCGGCCACGACGTCCACTTCGCGCTCGGACTGGTAGCTCGCACCGAACTCGAAGGACCGGTCGGTGGTCACGGGAATCGGCGGGTACTGCCATTTCGCCTCGCCGCTCTGGTAATTCGCGATGCGGGTCCACAGGAAGCTGCCGTTCTTGTCTGCTCCGCGCCCGGACTCCGCGGCCAAGGCTCCGGAGGCGTACGGGGACCATGAATCGGGTGCGCCCGGCTGGGGACCGGCGAGCCCCGGGTTGGGGACGAGGTTGGGGACCGTCGTCGCGTCCGGCTGCAGCCGGACGTCGTCCGCCTCCTCGAGGTATGCGCCCTCGACCCGGAGGGTACCCGTCGAGGCTAGCCGGAAGACGTACTCCACTGCGGTCGTCGTGTTTCCGCTGGTGAACGCGTCGCTCACCGTGAACGGGGAATTGCCGGGCTTCTGGAGAGGGTTCCGTAACTGCTCCAGAGTCGTGCTGCCGTTGGCGTGGTACTGGCGCGTGAGCAATGTGAAGTCCGCGTCACTGGCGGCGAACGCCTTGAATAGGTAGGTCTTGCCGGGTTTGACATCCACCCGCGGGCTCGCAAGAGTCACATCGCCCGAGGCGTAGTGGGTGATGTCGAGCTTCAGTGCCTGGTTGCTGCTGACCTGCCCGTCCACCAACTCCAGAGACGTCCCGGCATCCCCGCTATGGCTGGCGTTCCAGCCGCCCATGGAGCCTGCGCCTGCCGACGTGCCGGACGCTGCCGAGAGCGCACCGGCCGCAGTCCGATCGAGCGTGGGAAGCAAGTTCGCGCCGGGCCGCGGTTGGGCGATGCTGCCCGTCCCACCGGTGTACAGCAGCCACCCGGCGGCGAGCATGACGACCACCACCGAGGTGACCACGAGCGGATTCAGCAGCACGCGGGAAACCCGCCGGCGCTTATGCGGCATGAGCTACCACCACCACGCTGCCGGCCCGCTGCGGAGACTTCCATGTGTTGGTCTCGGGACGCCGGAACAGGCCGCGCGAGCTCGCGATGCAGCGAAAAGCAGCCGTCAGCTGCACCAGGTCCATGACGTAGAAGAGGAAGTACGCAGTCGGCGCGTACATGGACAGCCGGGCGCGTTCACGCTCGGTCAGGTTCTCATCCATCCAGATCGTCAGGAGCGTGTAGGCGGTGATGGTCGCGTACGCGCCGAGTACCAGGCCAGGCGTCCGCGTGACGAGCGACCAGTAGACCGCGTACGTCAGGGCCAGGGGCGAGACGAGCAGCGTGAACTCGCTGAGCAGCGCCATCGGCATCCGGTAGCAGGTCAACGTACTGGTGTACCGGCGGCTCGGGTTGAGCACCATGTGGCGGTATTTGATGAGGTTTTGGATGCTTCCGTACTTCCAGCGGTAGCGTTGCCTCACCAGTGCCCGGAGCGTGAGCACGCCCTCCGTTTTCGCGACCACGTCGCTGGCATAGATCATGCGGAAGCGCCGGTTGCCCAGGCTGGTGATCTTCGCGCTCAGGCCGATATCCTCGGTCTGGGTATCCGTGTCGTAAAAACCGACCTTGCGCAGCACACGCATCCGATAAGTTGAGGCCACCCCGCCCACCACGAATTCGCAGTTCAGCAGCGAGTAGAGCTTCTTCGAGCGGTAACCAATCATGTGCTCGAACCGCTGCAGGAGGCCGAGTACCGTCGTCTCCTCCAGGATCTGTACGTTGGCGGCGACGCCGGCCACGTACGGGTCGTCGAAGTAGGACAGCGCGTTCGAGATGGCGTCCGGCTCGATGATCGAATCGGCGTCGAGCGTCATCACGAACTGGCCGCGCGCGTGGCGGCGAATCGCCGAGTTGAGCGCCGCGCCCTTGCCCACGTTCTTGCGCATCCGCACGATGCGCAAGTCCATCTCGGGGTGGCGCACCTGGTAGTCGCGGACAAGCCGACCGGTGAGGTCGGCGGACGCGTCGTCCGCGACGAGGACCTCGAAGGAGCGATACGTGCTGCGCCGGATGGAGTCGAGCGTCCGGACGATCACCGGCTCCTCGTTGTGGGCGGCGATGGCGATGGATACCAGCCCGGGCACCTCGGGGAGGGCACGGCGGGTCCAGGTGGCCGTCGCCGCGCACTCCGCCGCGTACCCGGCCGGGAGCCGGACACCCCGCATCCCCTTCCGTCTCTGCTGCCAAACGTCGTAGAAGTTGGCGCCCACCAGGTACAAGCCGAAGTGCAAGACGTAGAGGATGCTGACGCTGGCGAACAGCCAGAAGATCATGAGCGCGATGTCCATGCTCATGACTCGGTGGAGTTGGAGGCAAACGCCCGCGCGTGCGCGGCTGGCCGGTGCTCGGCGCGCCGGCCGCGAGTCGCGCGGAGCGGCACATTCAAGGACGGGGCGACGGCGGTCGGCTGGACCAGGTCCATCACGGCTGTGGTGGTCGGAACCCTTGTTTCCGCCATGGTGATGATCGGAGCGGTAGTGGTCGGAACGGTAATGGTCGGAACGGCGGCGCTTGACGCCACGGTCTCCGCGGGAGCCGTGCGGGAGGAGCCGCGCCGATAGATCCGGATGCAAACGAAGCGGAAAACTGCGGTGAGGACCACGAGGCTCCACAGCACCACGCTCAGCTGGGCTACGAAGCCGAGCAGACCCTCGAACATCGCGGCGTCGCGGCCAAAAGTCGCCTGTGCCGTCGCGACGACGCTCTCGTGGTGCGTCATCGGGGGCTCTCCGCTGTCGCGGAGGCGGCGCCGCCCGTCCAGTCTTCGGTTCCGGTTGAATGCTGCATCATCGCATTCCCCTCTCTAGGGCAAGATGTCGTCATTGGCTTTAGGGGTGTGGCTTCCGCTCCGTTGCGCGGGGATGACGATTTCCGGTTCAGCGGGAGATCGTCGGGGGCGTTCGGGCGAAAGAAGTTTGGTTCTTTCGTGGAAGAGATGGGTTCGTCAGGGCATGGGTGTGCCCCACGTGGACATCTCGATTTGGGGGCCAAGCTGCGGGTACTGGATTCCGGCATGCGCCCGGGTACCAGACCCTGGCGACAGGTCCAAGGGATCGCGTCAAGCAGAGCTGCATCCGCTCCTGGTTCTCTTTCGCACCGATCATGGATCCCTCGTGCGGGCGCTAACGGATGAGCGAGAAACTCGTCGAACAAAATGGCGTCGACGGCCGAAATGAGAAAAACATCATCAAATTGTTGCGGATGACCAAGGTGTCTATGACCACGGTCTCAAGAATCCGAATGCGGCGATTGTCGCATGCACGTCTACCCCCTATAGATTGCCGGATTTCGCTATCTGCTCCGTGTCTTGCCCCGCATACCCAGAGGGGGCAACAACCACGGCCAGAGTACGACCGGCGCCCAGCGTGGCGTGCGAGTGCCGGATACTGGTCTTTTCACGGTGGAAAAAACAGGGTTGCTTAACTACTACCCGAACCTTTTCGAATCCGGTCGCAATACCCGAACCCCGGGCCACAACCGGACATACAGCGGCGATATCCTCCCGACATGGGGAACTACAGCACGGGATATTTGGCCAGGGATGCCCGACGCGAGCGTCGGAGAAGGTTTAGGCGGAGACTGTCATACGTAGGATTGGCGGTTTTGGCTGCCGCCACTACTGTCGTTGTCACGATTGCCCTCCGCCACTGAGGCCGACGCCGGCGGCATTCCGGCAAAGCGGCGTCGGCGTGGCGAAAACGTACCGCGAGCGCGCCGCCGTCGTAATCCGTCCTGAGCCGTAACCAACCGGCACTGCTGGTGAATCAATGGGCGTGCTCGGATAGCCTTCAACCATGGGGGCTATGGGGTGGGTTCGGCGGGTGCTGGTTGTCGAAGATCAGCCATTCATGCGGGGGCTGGTCGCTGATGCCTTGAGGGGCGCGGACTTCGAAGTGCATGACTGCGCGTCGGCGTCCGAGGCGCTGTCGATGTTCGCCGCCGTCGATCCCGATGTTCTTGTGACTGACATCGATCTGGGAACGCGGCCCAACGGCGTCGAACTGGCGCACGTCGCGAAGTCGCTCTCCCCCGGGTGCGCCATCGTTTTCCTCACCAACTATCCGTCGGAAGCTACCTTTTCAGAGTTGCCGGCGGGGTCAACCTTCGTCAACAAGTCGTCCCTTGACTCGGTGGACGCCCTCATCAGTGCGGTCAACTCGGCCCTGGTGGAGCTTCCCGTCACCGTGACTCCCCCTGTGGCGTCGGACGCAGCGAAGATCGGCGCCCTGACCCGCGTACAGCTGGATATCCTGCGCATGATCGCGGAGGGCTGGTCGAACGCCGAAATCGCCAAACAACGGGGAAGCAGCATGCGCTCCGTGGAGAAGGCCGTCTCGCGCACGTTCGAGGCCCTTGGCCTGAACCGCAATCCGGGCGTCAATCCGCGGGTTGCCGCGGCCACGCTGTACGCGCGCACGTTTGGGTTGCCGGCCCCCGCCGATAGCGAAGAATGAGCGGCCGCTCCCCTGCGCTCTGGGCCCGGGGTATCGGCGGTCGCAATGCCCTGAGCCTCTGGTCGTGGCTTTTGACCTTGCCCCTGGCGCTGACGGTCATGAACATGTTCGGCGGATCGGTCACGCTCGCTGGGACCGGATCGGTCACGCTGGCTGCGGAAGGTTCCGGCACTGCGATCGTGTTTCTCGTGCACGTCATGCTTGGTCTTGTGGGGATACTCCTTCGCCCCTTGATCACGGCACGGCCGAGCCTCAAAGGCAGAATCACGACGGCGTTCGGCACCTTCGCGTTCCTGGGCGCCTGCCGCCCGCTCCTGGTGGCTTGGTCCGCACAGGCCCTGAATATCGCGGATCTAAGCGAAGATCTCTGGGCCCGGGTCCTCATCAATATCGGGGCGGCCCTGGTCTTCCTCTCGGCGATCGCGATGCTGACGGACTCCATCCGCGGGCATGCCGTACTCGAACGCCGGCTCCGCGCTGCCCAGGCTGCGATCGAAGCGCAGCTCGGATTCGATGAGAACCGTCTGCGCTCGATCCGTTCCGACTATGTCGCCGAACTGTCCGAGCGTCTTGACGCGGTCCTCTCTGCCCGGATGATGACAGCCCTAGCCAGAGCCGAGGCCTCACGACTGCTGCGGACGATCTCCGATGAGGTCGTGCGCCCGATGAGCCATCAACTCTTCCACGACCACACGCCTTTACCGCCTGAGACAGCCCCTCCGCGGCCGCCTTCCCGTGCAGAACGCACCGAGCGACTCACGGATTTGATCCAGGCTGCACCGATCGCATTGCCTGTGCTGCTCTTCGAATCACTCATCTCAGTCCGTCTGCTGGCGGAATACGGCGTCCTCTTCTTGCTGGTTCAATGGGTTGCAGGCGGGGCCATCCTGCTCCTCGGGAACGCCGCGACGGCCCGGACCGTGCGGAGGATCACCAGTCCCCTACGGCGAATTTCCGCCATGACCCTCTGCTACGCGGGCACGGCCGCAATTGGCGCGTCGATGACATGCCTACTGCAGGAGGCGTTCGGCTACGTCCCGTATTTCTATTGGGCCGCCATCTGGGCCTATCCGCTGACTGCGCTCACTGTGGCGGTTCTTCGAGCTGCCGAGCGCCAACGACGGCGGCACGAAGTGAGGCTGGCACGCTCGCTCAACGAGCAACTCAAGCAAGCCGACCGCGCGCACCAGAAGCTGCTCCACACCCGCCGGAGGATCGCAAGGATCCTACACACCAAGCTCCAGGGGAACCTGGTTTCGAGCGCCCTCGCTCTGGCTGCCTCCGGTGGGAACGACACAGAAGAGCGTCTTCCCCCACAACATGTCAGGGATATCCTGACGCGTGCCGTGGATGCGGCGGAGAGTGAGATCTTGGAAGAGTCGGCCGGACAGTCGGTGCGCGGAGCGTCCAGTATCCGGGACCTGCTGAGTACCTGGGGGCGCGTGCTGAAGCTGTCCTACGACATCGACCCTGCTGTGTGGGCCTTATGCGACGAGGACCCCGCCAGGGCTGAGGCAGTCGTCGAAGTGCTCTCAGAGGGATTCACCAACGCCATCCGACACGGCGAACGAAACCATGTCCGCGTCACACTGTCGGCCAGCGAGCCGCAGGAGGCACGATCGGCGGCGGGCACCGGAGCCATTCACATAAGCATCAGTTCCCCTGGCCGACTCCGAGGCCCGGTCCGCCCCAGCCTCGGAATGACGACGCTTCAGGCCCTGTCCAAGGAAGTAACACTCAGAGAGGACGGCGAGAATGTAGTCCTCCGGGTTGTTCTTGAATGAGGTCGTGAGCTCGGGGATCCGCTCAGTCGCGCTTTGGGGTCTCGCGCCTGTCTCCGGGCTGTCCCCCTAGTCGGATGGTGTGGCCGGCACAGACGGTTTGGCGGCCGAAGACTTGGCTGGGCGGGTCCTCAACCAAAGCCTGACGCCCCAGGAGCTGAAATTCTGGGCGCTCCCAACCGGTGGACTGGGGGTGAATCCCCCACGGCGACGCTATGGCGCCGGAAAAACCGATAGGCGGCCGTTTGCTTAATAAGGTGGCGATTGACGCGGAATTGGTCGACGAACCGGCCACCGCTCAGTGGCGGGGTGCAGACGCTCCGACTGACCTAGGATTGATGAAGTTGCACTGGTGGGTCGACCGAGGGCGAGGGGATCCAGCGGAAATCGCTGTGAAAAGTGCGCCGTACCTGACACGCACCTAGGATACTGCGCCGTTTCCAGCGGTCTTGAGATACGGCTCGCTGAGCTGGAATCAAGGAAACATCACGGCACTTTGGCCTCTTCGTCCTGAGCGCGACCTTCAGCTTCGGCGATTGCTGCTCGATTTACTAAATACGTGTATGCGCTTGAAGGTGCACTAGCCGGCGGCGTTTTTGGTGAGTGATCAAAGGGAACGTCCGGAACGCCGTCGACCCGTTCTTGGATGTACGCCGCAAGCCCCATGCTCAAAAGCAACAACGAGAACGCAAACCCCTTGTCCTCGATCATGGTTCCAAAGGGAAGGTTTGCCAGCGCCACAATCGCGAATCCAGTGACCGTCGTGTGCATGAAGGTAAAGCCGTGCAGCTTCGCCGATCTCCGTGAGGCGATGACGAAGGCGACCAAGAAGAGCGCGATCGCGGCTGCACCTACTATACCCACCCGCAAGGGCACCGCGAGCGGCGTGTCCAGGCTAATTGACGGGGTGAATCCAAGGCCTTTCCCAAACCATGGCGATTCGCCAATCCATTGGGCCGCGTAATAATACTGTTCGTTTCGCAAGGCGTATGACTGATCGGCTCCGGCGCTGCCGTCGAGGACTAGTTGCAACGCCTGTATCCGACTCTCAAGGAATCCAGGCTGGGAAATTACGGCATCGGCAACAATAGGGAGGACAACCAGAACCATCCCAACGACAAAAACGGACAGTCCGACAACACCAAATAGATTTACCCGCCGCTTCGCTTTCATCCCAAGCACGCCGATCAAAGCGAGAAAAACTATCAGGTTGGTCCGTGTTCCAGTGACGAGCATCGCGGCCGGGATGATGACGATCGGGATGAGCCACAAGGGGCGGACAAATCCGCGCGCATAGACTGCGCGGACAATCGCGAGAGCAAACCCGAGGGCAGGAAGCATTAGACTCGATACGACGAATCGACCGATCGGCAGGCTCGAGACCCCGCGGCGGTAGAGCCAATCTGAAGCGAATCCAATCGCTGCGACACAACCGATCACTCCGATCCATCTCATCACTACCCGCGATTTAGCATCCCGGCCGGCGTCTATTCCGATGATCGGCGCAAATGGAATCATCACATAAAAAATGCCCTGGCGGATCGTCATTGTGATGTCAACACCGGGGTTTGCCACTGTGCTCAGCATCAGGCAGGCGAAAACAATAAGCCCGATCGCCATTACCGGTCTAAACGTTGCAAACCAAGTTGGAGGATTGAGGAAGAGCCGAATGGACGCGATTGCCGCGCAGAAAACGAAGGCCCCAGCGTACAGGATCTTCTGAGGGCCGACGTCACTGGTCGATCCAAAAACTACGAGTCCACCGACAACAACAACAGCCACCCTGGCCCAGGACCTTGTTGCAACGACATATGCGATACCAGGGCCCAAAGCGACACCGATGCTGATCATCGGGTCGATCGCCAAGAAACCGGCCGAAACAAGAATCAGCAGGAACGCGACAGTCACCAGCCAGAATGACGACGACAGCGCGTTCATCCGTGCCGAAAGTACTTGCCTCAAAGGTCCCCCAGTCAGCCGATGCGTCAGCCACGATCATACCGTCCGCTCAGCGAGGTTCCACCACACGTGCTGGTTGAATCCGATGAGGACGGGTGCCCATTAGACGCTTTACAAGTCGCCTAGACGGCGATTCGAAAGTCTTGAAGACAACAAGGCTGAGTCCGACCATGCCAGCCATCAAGACCCAACCGGCAAATCCGGTCGGGTCAAGCAGGCTGGCGAGGTTCAATAACGGGACATGGATCAAATAGAGCGAAAAGCTTGCTTCACCAAGGACGACCAACGGGCCCCATGCAAGCCAAGATTTTCGTTTGGGTTGCACGGCGAGCGCCAGAACCAAGATAGCGAAGAAGGGCGTTAGGGGAAGGTAAGCAGGGTCGACTGGCTTCAACCACGAGATGACTACTAGCGGAATTAGCGAGCCAGCGAGCATCCAGGCGCGACGTGATCCTTGAGATGCCCAGGCTCGCCCGCCACGCAGGAACCAAAGACCGGCTGCTACACCTGCGACAAATTCAAACAAGTGAGTGACAGGAAATTGCGAGACAAGGAAGCCTCGTTGCTCGATCGGGGCTGCGGTACGCACCGCAAGGATGAAGAGGCACTGAAAAACGAATGCGACTCCCAGCAAAAGCGCCAGGCGTAGCACCGATGCTTTCCTCATGTATGCGATTAAGAACGGGAACACTGCGTAGAAAAACATCTCGCAACTTATGCTCCAGGCCGGACCATTCCACGGCTGGTTGAGGCGTGCGGCGGGAAGCCAGCCGGTCGTCATGGTTGCTTGAGCGATGAAGCTAACAACAAGGGCCACCGGGTCGGATCCCGTTAGGGCATACCAAGACGCGAGATACCCTGCGCCAGGGTTGAGGACGGCAACAGCAACACCAGCTGCCGCTATCGCCAAGGCAAGCAGAACGACCGGCAATATCCGGGCTATCCGGTTAACGTAAAATTGCTTGCGCTGAACACGGGTTGTGTCCGCGTAATTGAACGTCAGGATGAACCCTGACAGGACGAAGAAGAGTGAAACAGCCGTCCTTCCGCCGTCAAGGAACCGGAGGAATTCACTGGGCACAGTAACGATCCCACGTTCTGTGAAGTGCGAAAGTAAGACAGACAGCGCCGCAAAAAATCTCACCCCCGTAAGTGCCGGCAGTTTCCTATCGTCGTGAATCGTCGCGTCCGAAGTATCTCGCATTTCCACCCCCGTTGAAACCGGCCGTTTGCGCCAATAGTACAGGCCCAGAGGACCGAACATGACGGTTGAGTTACCCTTGCCGTTTCCAGCATGCATCCTGGTCTCACCCGACAAGACGAGGGACCGGCTTACCATTGCCAACTCGGAATACTAGGGCAGCGGCGGGTTGGCGCTCAGGACGCCGATTCGGGTCAGTACACCCTCATGAACTCCCAGCACCCCCAGCACTCAGTCGAACAAAAGTCCGACTTCAATGTACGGGGTACACGTTTCCCGCAGTACCGGCAGGTTCTATTTGGCATAAATAGCCGACGGAGCATCGCTAGCATGTCGAGACCTTAATCATTTGGCTTGGAGCAGGGCACTGCCCCAAGGCAATCGGAGGACGACATGGGGACTACGTCGACAAACGTAACCTGATGAAACGAGGCAGTCTGACGTTTCGGCCCGATCTTAACGATTCCTTTACGCGAGAGCGCTGGGAGTTCGCTGAAGGTGACCTGCAAGTAAACACCCAATCAACCTCACCTTCAGCTGTGGCAGCTCGCACGCTCCGCGGTCATACCCGAAGGGAATGACCGCGGATGGGGGCGGGATAGTAGTCTTGGATCTAGTGCAGCGCAGCCTCCTACATCCGCATTTGGTCAGAGGACGGCATGACACTTACTCACACGCCAATGGCAGAGACCACCGTGCCCAAGCGGACGTGGAGGCTGCTGTTCAGAGCTTTGGCTGCAACAAGTGGCCTAGTGATCGTCTGGGCCGTCACGGGCATTTTTCTTTACGTGGTGCCGCCTGCCGACGAACCCGCACACGCAGATGTGTTGTTCGTACTCGGACCTCCTGACCGACGCATCGGCTACGCCGAAGAACTGATGCAGCAGGGGTACGCGCCTACGCTTGCCGTCTCAAGCCCGGTCGGAAAGGACGGTAGATACGAAGCAGCCATATGTAGTGCCCACCGACCGTACCGGATTATCTGCTTCAACCCTGATCCTTTCACCACGCAAGGCGAGGCGCGGGCGTTAAAGGATCTGTCAAGCAAGTACGGCTGGAAAAGCGCGAACGTCCTTACGGCACAGTTCCACGTGACTCGGTCTCGGGTGCTCATCGGCCGCTGCTACACAGGCGACCTGCACATGGTCGCTGACCGGAGGGGTCTCCCGCTGTTCTCAGCGTCGAACCCCACCTACTCCTGGGCATATCAGTACGTCTACCAAACCGCAGCCTTCCTCAAGGTTGCGATTCACCAAGATTGCTAAGGTCCGAAGGGCTAGCCGGCGCCATTGGAGCAGCTCTGCCCTACAAATCCGCCAGCACCGTCCCAGCGTTCTCGATCGCGTCAGCAACATACCGAAGGAAACCCGCAGCCGTTTCCCCGTCACAAACCCGGTGGTCGAAAGCCAACGTCAGCTCGGTGACTTTGCGAATAGCAAGCTGGCCGTCCACCACCCAGGGCTTGTCGATGATGCGGCCCACACCAAGCATCGCTACCTCTGGGTAGTTGATGATCGCGGCGGAACCGTCGACGCCGAAGACACCGTAGTTGTTCAGGGTGAAGGTGCCGCTGGCCAACTCCGTCGGGGTCGCCTTGCCGTCACGTGCAACGGCGGTCAGCCGGCGGATTTCGGCATCGAGTTCGCGGGCGCTCAAGAGGTGGGCGTTGCGGACCGAGGGAACCACGAGTCCGCGGTCAGTCTGTGCGGCAAAGCCAAGATTGATGCCGTCGAAAGCGATGATCTCCTGCATTTCACCGCCGGCCGTATCCTCGGCCGTGACAAACCGGGTGTTCAGCTCGGGGAACTTTTTAAGCCCAGCCGTGACAAAACGAGCGATGAACGCGAGCAGCCCGGGAGCACCGTGCGGATCGCGCTTCTTGAGTTCTGCACGCATCTCAAGGAGCGCGGTGGCGTCAACGTCTACCCAGACAGTTGCCTCAGGGATCTCGGAGCGGCTGCGGGTCATGTTCGCCGCAACTGCCTTCCGTATTCCGCGGACCGGGGTGCGCGAAGCCACGGTCAAGCCTGTACGGGCATCCTGGACTCCGGTGGAAGGCTGGACAACGGCGGGCACCTCAACGGGCGCGGTCTCACGCGTGGCCCCGCCGATGGCGGCTTCAATGTCGCGGCGAAGGATGAGGCCACTCTCGCCCGAGCCAGGCACGGCGTCCAGTGAGACCCCATGGTCCCGGGCCATCTTCCGTACCAAGGGAGAAATCACGGCAGAGAGCTTCCCTGGAATCCGCGTGCGGGACAACGAGAGGTCGGCGAAGTCGGGGGCCGGTGTCACAGCAACAGCAGAACCAGCAGACGCCTTCCGCGGCCGGGTGCGGCGAGCTTCGCCACCTCCGGATGTGCCATAGCCAATGAGGACGTTCCCGGATCCGGCTTTCTCTTCGGTCCGGTAGGTTTCGGCAGCTACGGCAGCAGCGGGTGGCTCGGAGACCTCTTCTTCCACGGGCTTGGGCTCAGCAACCGAAGCGCCAACAGGAGCCACCGAGATCAGGGGCTTCCCGACGTCAAGCGTCTGGCCGGCTTCGCCGTGCAGCACGCAGACGATGCCTGCGTACGGCGAGGGCACCTCCACCATGGACTTGGCGGTCTCAACTTCGGCAATCGGCTGGTCCACGCGGATCTCGTCACCCACGGCAACAAGCCAGTTGACGAGTTCGGCCTCAGTGAGACCCTCGCCCAGGTCCGGAAGCAGGAACACCTGCATTTCTGCGCTCATGGTCAGTTCTCCCATTGAAGGTCGTCAACGGCGTCGAGGATGCGGTCGACGCTTGGCAAGTAGTAGTGCTCCAGCTTCGGAGCCGGGTACGGGACGTCGAAGCCGGTCACGCGGCGGATGGGCGCGGCCAGGTAGTGGAAGCAGCGCTCCTGCACCCGGGCGACGATTTCGGAGGACACGGAGGCGAAGCCATGAGCCTCGGCGATGACGACAGCGCGGCCGGTCTTGCGCACCGATGCGCAAATGGTTTCGTCGTCGAAGGGCACGATCGAGCGGACATCAATCACTTCGAGGCTGCGGCCCTCTTCAGCGGCCGCAGCGGCAGCGGCGAGCGCCGTTGGGACCGAGGGGCCGTAGGCGATGAGCGTTGCATCAGTTCCGGGACGCGCGACGGCGGCGCGCCCCTCGCTGCTGGATCCTGTCTCAGCGTTCGTGGCGTGCTCGGCGCGCAGAGCGCCCAGGTCCACCTGGTCTTTGGACCAGTAGAGCTTCTTTGGTTCCATGAACATGACGGGATCATCGGAATCTATGGCCTCGCGGAGCATGCGGTAGCCGTCCGCAACGGTCGCCGGCGTGTAGACCTTAAGCCCTGCGGTGTGGGCGTAGTAGGACTCGGACGAGTCACAGTGGTGTTCCACGCCGCCGATTCCGCCGGCATACGGGACGCGGATGACCATGGGCAGTTTCACAGCACCCTTGGTGCGGTTGTGCATTTTGGCTACGTGGCTGACGATCTGTTCGAAGGCCGGGTAGGCGAAGGCGTCGAACTGCATCTCAATCACAGGACGCATTCCGTTCATGGCCATACCTACCGCCATGCCCACGATGCCGGACTCGGCCAACGGGGTGTCGAAGCACCGCCGCTCTCCGAATTTGGCCATGAGGCCGTCGGTGATCCGGAAGACGCCACCCAGGCGGCCAACGTCTTCGCCGAATACCAGAACTGAGGAGTCGGCCTCCATGGCGTCTGCCATCGCGGTGTTGAGCGCTTTGGCCATGGTGATGGTTTGTGGACCGGTGGCTTCGGCGACTGCTGCTGCGCTGGCTGCCGCGCTGGCGGTGGCGGAGCTGACGTCGCCGGTTGCGGCGTGCTCCGTGGCCTCAGAGGATGTAGTGACGGCGGGGCTCATTTTCCTGCCTCCTTCTGGCTGGATGCCTCACGGGCGAGTTCATCGGCGAGCAGGGCGGACTGCTCTTTCAGTTGCGGAGTGGGGGTGGAGAAGACGTAGCGGAACAGGTTCTGCGGGTCTACCGGTACGTCCTCACCTAGGCCTTCGCGAAGCTGCGACGCAATGGCTTCGGCCTTTGCTGCGATTCGGGTGGAACCGTCTTTGTCGAGCAGTCCACGATCGGTGAGGTAAGCCGTCATGCGGCTGATGGGGTCCTTGGCGGTCCATTCGGCCACTTCGCTGTCCTCGCGGTAGCGGGTGGCGTCGTCGGCATTGGTGTGGGCCTGCATGCGGTAGGTGTGGGCCTCGATGAGGAGCGGGCCGGAGCCTTCTCTGGCCAATTTCACGGCCCGGTCCAGCACTGCGAGCAGCGCGACCAGGTCGTTCCCGTCCACGCGCTCACCGGCCATGCCGTAGCCGACGGCCTTGTGCGCCAGTGACGGTGCCACAGACTGTTGACTCAGGGGGACTGAGATCGCGTACTTATTGTTCTGTACGAAGAAGATGACGGGCAGGTGGAAGACGGCCGCGAAGTTAAGGGCTTCGTGGAAGTCCCCTTCGCTGGTGGCACCGTCGCCGCACATTGCCAGCACCACGGTGTCTTCGCCGCGGAGTTTGGCCGCATGGGCAACTCCGACGCCATGGAGAAGCTGGGTGGTCAGCGGCGTGCACTGGATACCGACCCTGTGCTTGGTGGGGTCGTAACCGCCGTGCCAGTCGCCGCGGAAGATGGTCATGGTTTCGACCGGGTCGACTCCGCGGGACATGACCGCTACGGCGTCTCGGTAGGTGGGGAACAGCCAGTCGCCTTCGCGCAGGCACAGAGCGGCAGCTACTTGGCACGCTTCCTGTCCATGGCTGGACGGGTAAACGGCCATGCGGCCCTGCCGGACGAGGGCGGAGTTCTGGTCATTGACGCGGCGCCCGACGACGAGTTGTTCGTAAGCAGCCATGAGTTCGGCATCGCCGGGGATGGGATATTCGTGACCGGGCTCCGTACCCTGCTCAGTTTCGGGCTTGAGCACGCCAGAAGGATCGACCATCTGGATCTGATGGCGGGCAGGCAGCATGTAGTCTTCCACGCTGATTCCGAACTTGCGCCGCACTTCGGAAGCTTGGTCGATGGCATCGGTGTCGTCCGGCCGAGCGTCAGCCAGACCCTGGGCCTCATGGTCCGCGGAGATCGTCATTGGTCCGTCCTTCTGTATCCACTATTTGTCACCAGTATGTTCCCTGGAGAAGTTTCGTATCCAGCTCTGGGCAGAATCGTGGAAAAGGTTGCCTGAAAACATTATTCTGGAAGACGGATTGCAAATGTGAGCTGGGTAACGGGCCCACGCTGTGGACGAATTGGAGATGCAATGGCCGAGGTCGAAGCGGATCAGGCAGAGGTTCCTCTTGACCAAGTGGACAGGGACATCATTGCCGAGCTGACGCGAGACGGCCGGATGTCGGTAACGCAGGTGGCGGAGAACGTCCACATCAGCCGGGCCCACGCGTACTCGAGAATTTCACGGCTGACGGGCGAAGGCGTGCTCACTAAGTTCACCGCACTCGTGGACCCCATCAAGGCCGGCTTGAAGTCATCGGCCTACGTCACGCTCAAGGTGCAACAGCACTCCTGGCGCGAACTACGCGAAGAGCTGCGGCTCATTCCGGAGGTGCAGCACATTGCGCTGGTAGGCGGGGATTTCGACGTCATCCTGCTGGTCCGCGCCACCGACAATATTCACCTGCGCAGGGTCATTTTCGATCAGCTGCAGTCAATGCCAGGCGTGCAGGATACGCAGACGTTCCTTGTGTTCGAGGATCTGGATACGCGGTAGGACGTCAGCGGGACAGAGCCAGGTAGACAACGCCTGCGGTGATTAACAACAAGACGATCAGCCCGGCGTACTTGAACCTTCTCCGACTGGTTTTTCGGTAGGGGTTGATGTCGACGTAGCCGCGCAAACTGTCCTCCATTTTTGATGTCCTTGAGAGCCCCCTGAATAAGTATCGGCCACAGACGGGCCAAGGTAAGAACGTTATGAACATCAAGAAGGCCAAAACCGCGAACATCTCCACGCTTCACGGAGTCCTCACCCAGATCCGGAGGCTCTCGGGTCAGCCAGAAGCTCGTCAAACAACGCCAAATACGAGTCTGCGCACTTCTCTATTGAGTATTCGCTTTGTACTCTCGGAGCGGCGAGGAGAGCCCGTTGAGCGCGAGCTGTCCAGTCGTCACAGACCGTCTGCAATGCTCGGAGAGCCGCCTCCGGATCTCCATCGGTGAAAGTCTCCGCTTCAATAGTCGAGGGCAATGTGGCAGCAACGGTCTGGGAACACACGATTGGAAGACCGACGGCGGCGGCTTCCAAAATTCCGATGCTGTGAGCTTCCCGATCCGCAGGATGGAAAAGTATGTCACCGGAAGTCAAGGCTGCGATCGGATCGGAAGTCGCGCCTTCATAGCTTCCGCTGGATCCTTTGAGTGAGTCTTCGTTGAAGAGAGACAGTAGGTCCGCTTCGACGCTTTGGGGGCCCCACCACGAAAGCTTCAATTCTGACCCATGGGCGGCCACCAAATGTGCAGTGCTCAGCCACAGTTCCGGATTCTTTTGAGCCGCCACTCGGGCTAGGGTTACCGCTTGACCCGGGACCGTCGCGTACCTGTTCTTCGGGCGGGCGTCGCTGCGGATCCCGTTCGGAATTAGTCTCACCGGAACGCGGGCGCCGAAGCGCAAAACATATTGGTCCGCTTGCTGGTCGCTAACCGCCACGATTGCGGCCGTCCGCAGCCGTGCCAATCTCTCGGCGAAATACAGCTTCCAATCAGCGAAATCGTCACCAGCGCTGTGCATCACTGCCACGACTTTCGTCCCCCTCGGTGCTGACAGCCTCGAGTAAAGACTCGGTAATGCGCTATGTGACACCACTATGTCGGGCTGATAGTTTCGCATCACCCTACTGAGCTCCCGTAGTCGAAGAACCCGGTTGGGCTGATTTGAGTCTCCGCCGTCAAGAAAGTGCGTGTGACACGTTATTCCTCGCTCGGACCATTCCGTGGCGAGTGCATCTGTCAAGGCTTCGGCACCACCGATTCTGGGGCTTAGCAAAACTTGAAGAATGCGCATCGGATCAAACCCTTTCGGGGGTTGCTTCCACGACCTCGGCACGCAGGCGGCCGAGCTTCGCGATCAGCAAAGTTGACATCGCCAACGTCAGACCCATCTGTGTGGCGGCCGAGGCAATTGCGGCTCCGGCCGCGCCCAAGGGTGGCGACACCAAGACGACAAGGGTCAATTGAGCGAGAATCGCGGTCACGGTAATTGCTGCGATCGGCTTGTCCAGACCGCGCGCTTGGAGGAACACGAACAGGGGCTGGTTAACCACGCTGAAGATCGTTGCTGCGGCCAGGATGCGCAGGACATCGGCGGATCCCGCGTAACTCGAGCCAATCAGGAATTCAACTAAGAAGGGGGCAAAGATCGCTGTCACCAGGCAACACAAAACCGCGAGGCCTAAGAGCCAGATAGACTTCCTTGCTGTCTTCCATGCCTCGGCGGCGTTGCGGGCCCCAGCTATGTGAGGCGCTGATGCGGAAGCAAAAGCGCTGGACAAAAGGCCCATGGGCTGCGTCCAACGGCTGACGGCGGCATAGATGCCTCCCGAACCAGCACCCGCCACCATCGTGAGTAGCGGAATGTCGAGAGATTGTGCAGTCAGTGCAACGTTGGCAACACCATAGTGACCGGACTCTGACCAAGGGTTCGTTCTAATCCAAATCCGTAGAACCGGCCGCTTCGCCCGAGGAGTCAGATTCCGGCACGTGAGCGCGGACGAGAGCCCCCCAACAACCAGTCCGAGCCACAAGGCCGACACGGCATGAACACCGAGCAACAGCATTAGGAAGAAAGCCAGTGCGGCCATTACTTTGTCGACTAGGACAGAACCGGCAACCAGATCGCCTCTGCCGAGCCCTCTCAGCGGGACTTGAAAAGACTGACTGAGTATCATGGCCATGGCGATGGGACCGGCCATCCACAGGGACGTACTAGGCAGAAGCGCGGCTGTTATCAGCGACCAAAGCGAAAGAGCCAACGCAGAATAGAACAACTTGGAGGCGAGCCGACGTCCCAAGACAACAGTATCCATTCGTCCAGCTGCAAGTTCCCTCACCCAGTAGGAATTCGTGCCGAAATCTAGAATCCCAACGGCGGTTGCTCCTACCGCGATCGCACTTACCGTAAGCCCAAACTCGGATGGTGCCGCTGACTTTGCGGCCAAGACATACAGCATTGCCGTGACTAGCTGTGCGACGCCGGTGGTCGCCGCAAGCGCAATTGCCTGTCCCCCGATATTGCCCCGTAATCTACGGGCAACGAACCTCATGTTTGTCCACCAAGCAGCCCGGAGGTGAACTCCCGAGTCGATGCCGACGTGCTCGGAGTTGGGCAGGGCGATCGAACCGCCCGGCCAAGAGAAGCGCCGAGAAGCCTCTCATCCAACGGTGTCCACTCGGCGCCTGGCCCAATATTCTTGCAATCTGCGCGAAGTGTCGCGGCACCTGCGGCCACGATTCGGGTTCCGGCGGCCATGGCCTTTCCCAGAATTCCACTGGGGCCCTCATTCGAATGGGCGAGGACTACGCAATCAAGTTCGGTAATGATCTGATCGAACTCAGCTTCCTCTAGAAGTCTATCGATCACGACGACGCGTCCACCCCTGGCGCGAATGCGTTGAAAGGATCCCTCGGCGCTCTCGAGAACGGAGTCACGTAGCTGCCCCGCGACCACTAATCCGACATCCTTGACGTTCAGCGAAGCTATCGCCGAGGCAACCAACGGTAGGTTCTTGCGTGGATCCACGTTTCCCACGACGCCAAACCAGAATATTCCAGATGGCAAGACATTCGCAGGTTCACCGACGATTTCATGCCTGATGAGACTTACAGGATCACGTGAAACGGGAAGTGCCGAGTGTCCCCGCCAAGGAGAGCTCTTCAGTACGCGGATCTGAACACGGGAGGTCCGATTTGCCCGCTGGAGCGCTATGCGCTTTGCAATAGTCTTAATCGTTGCAAGTCCGGGAACCCTCGCCGGCTGCCCCATTTCACGCATCACCAAAATAGCGATTGTGCCATGGCCAAGCCATCGGCCCACTTTGGCAATCTCGTATGCACAAGAGTCGCCATCAGGAACAACGACATGATCAATTTCCAGATCACGGGAGAGCTCCGCGATGGCCTCAAGTGAAAAGTCAGTCACCTGGTGAAGTGAAACACCCGAAGCAAGTTGCCCCACGTGCACCCGCCACTCGCTGCTGTTAACTGCACGCTCCGTAGTGGCTACGAAGACTTCATTTCCGTCCTCTATGGCAGCGGAGACCAACAAAGAGACGTAGTACAGGCGGTGACCGTCGGGGTTCCCCTCAACTACTAAGACGCGCCGCTTACGTGTGTCAGTCATCAGCGTTACCCGCGGACTCTGGGAAATACGGATGGCGATCTGACGACACTGCGATCCTCAGAATCCCGGTCAGAGACCCCAGAGTTGTCCATGGCGGTCCCTTCTGCGGATCGATTCAAGCCCTGGGACCCTTCGCTTCCGTAATACGTGTATGCGTATGCGTCCCCGCTCTTGGCGGGTACACGGTTCAACACGACTCCGAGTAAATTCGCGCCGACCAATTCAAGCGCACTGAGTGACTTCTTCAGATCGTGCTGCTTGATCTTCTGCGAACCAACCACCATCAACACGCCTCCGACGTGCTGGGCAAGGACCGCGGCATCGGTGACGGGAAGGAGTGGAGGAGCATCAATAATGACCGCATCAAACGCAAGTTCCAAGCGTCCGATAAGATCCTTCATCTCGTCGGAACCCAACAGCTCACTGGGATTGGGCGGAATTTGACCGGAGGTCAAAACATAGAGACCACCCTGACCCCATGACTGGAGGAGATCGTTAACGTCGGCCGCACCCACGAGGGCAGTAGTCAGCCCTGCGTTCCGGTCGAGTCCCAAGTATTCGCCGACCATCGGCCGGCGAAGATCGGCGTCGACCAGACAGACATTCTGGCCCGACTGCGACAACGCAATTGCGAGATTTGTCGCCGTGGTGCTCTTGCCTTCGCCTGGCAGAGAAGACGTCATCAGTACAGATTTGGCGTGGCCTGAGACATTTGCAAACTGCAAGTTCGTGCGAAGCTGCCTGAAGGACTCAGCCCGCTGGCTTTGAGGGCCGGCTTGTGTCAGCAGGGGCTTCTTGGTCGCGTCCTGGTCGAAAGCAATTCCACCCAGGACAGCCGAGTCCGTCACGCGCCGAACGTCAGCTTCGGTGCGGATTCTGACATCAAGTGCAGTCCGAAGAATCGCGGCCGCGATTCCTAGCGCAAGACCGATCACAATACCGAGAATCAAGTTCAGCTTGGGGTTGGGGGCCGAAGGCTGGGTCGGCGCTTGGGCGGGTGTGATGACCGAGAGACTCACAGGGGACGCTCCACCGCCTCTGGGTCGCTCCAGCTGGTCAACGGCTTTGATCAGGCTGTTGGCTATGGCCTGCGCCGAGGCAGCCGCCTGAGCCGGCGAGCTGTCCGAAACGGAAATGTTGATAAGGACCGTGTTCAGGTCGGTGCTGGCCTTCACTCTCTGGGCCATCTCGTCAGTCGTCACACTGAGCCCAAGACTGTCGATGGCCGGCTGCAAGACAATTGGCGTAGTCACCGTCTTGACGTATGACTGCACCCGGGCCTGGCTGAAGGAGTTTCCCTGTGCCAGCTCCGTCACGCTACCGGAGCTCTGAGTCGCGACAAAAAGTTGGGTATCCGCCGTGTAGGTGGGTTTAACCAGGAGCGACACACCTCCTCCGCCCAAGAGTCCCAAAAGCGTCGCCGCCAAAACCAGTGCCCAATTGCGGCGCAGAGTTAGAAGGTAATCCCTCAGATCCAAACCGTGTACCCCCTGTGTCGTTGAACTTCTGGCGTGCAGTCAAATTCGCCATCGGACGGAATGGTTCCAGCCATCGGCGCAATCATACCGGTTGGGCGAACCCGCTCGGGCATGGGCGACGCCGCGCCGCGATTCAGAAAACAGTCTGGGGTCGCGGGACTGACTACAATAATTTCTGTTAACTCCCCGGTTTCTTTTCAGTCCACTTTCACGATGTATCATCGGCCCGACCAATGGCTTGGCAATCGATCGGCTGCAGTCTGGCGCCGGATTTTGCCCGTATTGAATTAGAAGGGCGACTCAAGTCGTGAAGCATCGGTGGCGGCCCGCGGCCAGAAGCATGAACGCTCTAACGCGAGTACTTTGGGTGACGAACTTCGCGGCGCCCTATCGGACGCCCGTCTGGAATCGTCTGCGGACTGATCATGACTTGACCGTCGGACTTCTTGAGTCGAGAGAATCCCTCGCAGCTGATTCTCAAGCGAACAGAGGTGCGGACTGGCAGGCTGAGACCACGCCCAGCGCAGCTTTCGTTGAGATACCGACGTGGAAATTGAAAGCCGGCGAGGCGAGGTACTACGTGATCAAAGGGATTCTACCGATCCTCTCCGTTGGTGATCAAGATGTTGTGGTCTTCGGAGGGTGGGAATCACCGGCGTATTGGCTGCTTCTCTTAGCGGCCATGGTCTTCGGGGTGGGACGGGTCGGATTCTATGAAAGTACTTTGGCCACGATGAAGCATCCAAAAGGGCCCATCGCGTGGATTCGATCGTGCTTCTTTCGCCAGATGCATTCGGTCGTCGTGCCTGGGCCCGCAGCGCATGAAGCTCTGCTTCACATTGGAGTACATCGATCCAAGATTCTGGAAGGATTCAATGCCGTTGATGTTGAATCCTTCCATCAAAAGTCCGCTACCGCTGAATCCCCACAAGGCTCGTCCGATGGTCACCGCTATCTCTACGTTGGACAGTTAATTCGGCGCAAGCGTGTTGACTCCATTATTGAAGCTTTTGACAAAATTTCCGGGCCTGAGGACCAACTTACGATCGTTGGTTCCGGCGAGCTGAAGGAAGACCTAGCGCACCAGGTGCAGAGGCAGGGCAAGTCAGTTCGATTTCTGCCCTATACCGACAACGAGCAACTTCCTAAGTTGATGGCCAGGCACCAGACGCTTGTACTAGCTTCATCTGAGGAAGTTTGGGGGATGGTAGTAAACGAAGCCCTCGCGGCGGGCCTGCACGTTGTGGTCTCTGCCAATTGTGGAGTTGTTCCATCCGTGGAATCGATGCAGGGAGTCTTTGTTGCGAATCGCAGTCTAGATGACCTGGCCGCGCGCCTTCAGGAGTCCCGCGACTCTTGGAGCGGAAAGATCCCAAACCCTGAAATTTTGCAGTGGACTCCGGAGCGATTCGCAGACACGTTCAGCGACGCAATTCGTCAGGCTGCGGTAGCCAGCAGCCGCTAGCGCCTCGAAGTTGATAGGTTGGCTGCGTAACGCGTTAATCAATCGATTTTTTGTTTTCTCGGTCTCAACGAGGGGGATTCCATTGCCGATCGTCAGGCGACTCGCGAACTTCTCCGGTTCTGGATACAACAAGGGGCGTCCAAAGTTCGTTCAGGCCCTCTGGGTTTTGACCTCTGCCACCGTGGTTGAACGCATCTGGTGCCCTCCGCCGCTTCGGGTTGAAATACTGCGGATCTTTGGCGCCAAGATCGGACAGCGAGTCCTCATTCGCCAGGGCGTAAGGATCCATTGGCCCTGGAAGCTGGTGATTGGAGACGACGTCTGGATAGGTGTTGACGCCTGGCTGCTAAATCTGGAACCCATTGAGATCGGGTCCGATGTCTGCATCTCCCAGGGCGCGCTCATTTGCACTGGAAGCCACGACCCAAAATCGCCCAGCTTTGAGTTCGACAATGCTCCGATCCGAATTCACGATCGCGCCTGGATTGCTGCCCGGGCAACCGTTCTGAGAGGCGTGACAGTAGGCAAAGATGCCGTCGTCGGCGCGACGGCACTCGTCGTGAAAGACGTTCCGGCTGGTGGCCGGGCGCTAGCGCCGATTGCCAGGATCGCCGAAGAATCGCCTCGCCCATGAAAATTATTCAGATCGCGACTCTTGTAACTCCGGAGGGCGCCTATGGGGGCCCGATACGGGTTGCCATCAACCAGACTCGTGCGCTCCTTGAAGATGGACATGACGTGACCCTTGCCGCCGGAGCACTTGGTTTCGGAACAACCCTCCCAAGCAGTTTTGATGGAGTTCCCGTAAAGCTGTTCAATGCCAAGCTCATCCCCAAACTCGGCTTCGCCGGAACGATGTCGCCTGAACTGCACAGGTGGATCAGGAAAAAAGTTCACACTGCCGATGTATGTCATGTTCATCTGGGTCGGGATTTGCTAACCATGCCGGCCGCAAACGCCATCGCTCGCGCATGTGTGCCCTACGTCGTCCAGACACATGGCATGATCGACGCGTCCTCAAGAGTGCTATCGGGTCCCTTTGACCGATTTCTTACGCGCCCGGTTCTTCGGGGAGCGAGTCGGGTTTTTTATCTCACCGAACAGGAGCGGAAGGATCTTGAGGGCTTGGCGCCGAACTCGCTTCACTTCGCCAAGCTGTTGAACGGTGTTCCGGACTCCCCGGCGGAATCGGCGCAACCAGAGTCTGAAACCATTGAGGTTCTCTTCTTGGCACGATTGCAGGCCCGAAAACGACCGATGGTGTTCGTCGAAATGGCCAAAAGACTGCATCGGCGGTTCCCCCAAGCTCGATTCGTCATGGTGGGTCCCGACGAAGGCCAGGGCCAATCCGTGCGTGATGCAATCTCCGCATCCGGGATGAGCGAATTCCTCCGCTGGGAAGGCGCCCTCGAACCGGAACGCGTCGCGGAACGCCTGGCATGCTGTTCGATCTACGTTCTTCCGTCCGTCAATGAACCGTTCCCGATGTCGGTCCTCGAAGCACTCTCACTGGCCAAGCCGGTTGTCGTCACTGACACTTGTGGCTTGGCGCCCTTCATCGAGAGCGCCAAAGCAGGTTTCGTGGTCGGATCGGACACGGATACCCTTACCGATGCAGTCGCCCGTCTCATTGAAGACAAACTTTTGCGGCAGGAAACTGGGCGAAACGCCGAGGCACTTGCCAAGCGTGAGTTCAGCATGAGACGGATATCGAAAACGATCGTCGAAACCTATGCTCGAGTGGTGGCCAATCATGGATAGCCTGTCCCGACATACGAAGCGTTTGTCAGTGGTTATTGTCCAACCGTATGTTCCAAAGTATCGCTCGGAGTTTTTCTGCAATCTGATCAGCAGGTTGAAAGATAACCATCAGGTTGACTGTGTCGTAGCTGCTTCTTCCCCCCTAGGAGCACAAGCTGAGCGCGGCGATTCAATTGACGCTGAGTGGATCAGGCGCTACGACGCTCGACAGCTAAGCATCGGCGGTGTCACCGTCGGCTTGGGCGGTGCGAGAAAGCTCTGGAAAGACGCTGACGGCGTGATCGTTGGTCATCTGGGCTCGTCTTTGGATACCTATCTTGCGATCAATGACGCCCGCAGGGGACGCCTCAAAATTGGTCTTTGGGGCCACATCAAGCCATACGTCCAGGCCGGAAACCCGGTAGATCTGGCACTTGAACGTTGGCAATTGCGGCAAGCCGACCATGTATTTGCATATGCGCCGGGCGGCAAAGACTACGCGCTCGAAGCGGGCGTCCCCGGCCAAAACGTCACCACAGTCATGAATGCCACGGACACCTCCAAACTGGCCACAGCGAAGGAAAGGCTCAGTCCCGAGCAGGTCACCGAATTCATGGCCCTCCACGGTCTCCGACGGCACCGGACCTTGGCTTATGTCGGAGGCTTGGATTCCAGCAAGAGGATCGATTTTCTCGCCTCCGCCTTGGACATGCTTTGGACATCACAGCCTGATGTACGCGTACTTATCGGCGGAAAGGGCTCAGACGCCCACCTGCTTCAGTCCTCGGTAGACCGCGGACAATCAATCATGATGGGGTACGTGGGGTCGTCCGAGCTAGCAACGATCGGCGCTGTCAGCTGCGGGCTTCTGAGCCCAGGAAGAATCGGACTTGTCGCGGTTGATGCCTTGGTGCTCGGCGTCCCGCTCCTCACCACGGACTGGCCCTTCCACGCGCCTGAGGTCGAATTCCTTGTTGAGGGTCAAAGCAGACTGACATCCGCCAACGATGTTGCCTCCTACGTCGGACTGATAGAGGGCTTCTTGCGCACTCTCCCCGCCCACGGGCCTGAGACTGCACCGACGCAATGGAGCTATCCGACGATCGACAGAATGGTCGAGAATTTCACAAGTGGAATCACGAAAATGCTCGGCAAATGACATTAAGGCGCGCAAGGTCATGAGAATTACAATCCTTGGTCTCAACTACTCCCCCGAACCGTCCGGAAACGCACCTTACACTTCCGGCCTGGCTGAGGGGCTGCGGGAAGCTGGACACAAGGTCCACGTCATCACGGGATACCCGCATTACCCCGAGTGGAGGCTCCGGGATGGGTACACGGGGCTCACGTCCAAGGAAGAAATTGATGGAATCCAAGTGACGCGGGTACGCCATTTCATCCCAGGAAAACCGACTGCCCTCTCCAGACTGATAATGGAGTTGAGTTTCGGCCTGCGTTTGATACTGGAAAGTTGGCATTCCCCGGACGTCATCCTCCTCGTCAGCCCTGCTTTGTTCTCCTCCGGGCTGGCCCTCTTGAAGGCAAAATTCGGAACTCGCCGCCCAAGAGTTGGCATTTGGGTCCAAGACATCTACAGCCACGGCGTCGTCGAAACAGGGACTGGGGGACAACGGCTGTCCCAGGCAATGACGATGGTTGAAGGATTGATTCTCAGGTCTTGTCACGGGGTTGTCGCCATCCATGAGCGTTTCAGGGACTTCATGGTGTCAAGAGTCGGCGTCCCGGCTAGCAATATCCGAGTCATTCGAAACTGGACGCACCTACCTCCTACTCCGCCATCGGACAGAACCGCCATTCGGCACAAAATGGAGTGGTCGGACGATGACATCATCGTCCTCCACGCGGGGAACATGGGTCAAAAACAGGGACTTGAGAATGTGGTCGCGTCTGCCCGGCTAGCCAGCGAGAGGCAGAGCAAAGTCCGATTTGTGCTCATGGGCGACGGCAATCAGCGCAAGTTCTTGGAAGCGACAGCTCACGGGGTCCGAAACCTTGATTTTGTTGATCCCCTGCCAGGAGACGAATTCCAGCAGGCCTTGGCAGCCGCTGACATCCTGCTTGTCAATGAACGCGCCGGGGTCAAAGACATGGCCGTTCCCAGCAAACTGACGTCTTATTTTAATGCCGGAGTACCTGTGGTGGCTGCGACAGACGCAGGCAGCGTGACCGCATCAGAAATTGAAATGTCGGGAGGTGGCATAAGGGTTGACGCAGGTAATCCTGCAGCACTTCTGGACGCGCTGGAGGACCTGAGTTCAGATCACGATCGTTCCAGGGAGCTGGCCATCGGTGGGCTCGAATTTCGACAAGTCACATTGTCCAAAGCCGTTGCTATTGCCCACTATGATGAGTTCCTGTCCGGCCTTGCATCAGGGCGCGGCCGCTAGGTATCGCAAAATCTAATAACGCATCATGGGGGCAATTTTGACAAAGCGTGCATTCATCACTGGTATCACCGGACAGGACGGGTCCTACCTGGCGGAACTACTCCTCAGCAAGGGCTACGAAGTCCACGGGCTGATCCGCAGGGCATCAACCTTCAATACGGCACGGATCGACCACCTTTATGTGGACCCTCACGACGCCAAAGCGAGGCTCTTCCTCCACTATGGAGACCTCAGCGACGGCGCACGTCTTGTGACGTTGCTTGCCCAAATCCGACCCGACGAGGTCTATAACCTCGCTGCGCAGTCGCACGTCCGGGTCTCCTTCGACGAGCCGGAACACACTGGAGACACTACTGGTATCGGTACCATTCGCCTGCTCGAGGCCGTCCGAATGTCCGGTATCGAAACGAAGTTCTACCAAGCGTCTTCCTCGGAAATGTTTGGCGCCACACCGCCTCCGCAGAACGAAGAGACTCCTTTTTACCCTCGTTCTCCTTACGGTGCGGCAAAGGTGTATAGCTACTGGGTGACAAAGAACTACCGTGAGGCCTATGGGATGTTTGCCGTCAACGGCATTCTTTTCAACCACGAATCGCCCCGCCGCGGAGAAACCTTCGTCACCCGGAAGATCACCAGGGCCGTGGCAGCCATCAAGGCTGGCAAACAGGACGCCCTTTTCATGGGAAACCTTGACGCTGTACGCGACTGGGGATACGCAGCCGAGTATGTGGAGGGAATGTGGCGCATGCTCCAAGTTGACGAACCGGACGACTTTGTTCTGGCTACAGGCGGTAACTACACGGTCCGTGACTTCCTCCAAATCTCCTTTGAGCACGCTGGCCTGAATTGGGAAGACCACGTGCGCTTTGACGAGCGCTATTTGCGCCCTACCGAAGTAGACGCCCTGGTGGGTGATGCTTCGAAGGCACAAGAGAAACTTGGTTGGAAGGCAACGGTCCACACCCCGGAGCTGGCTCGAATCATGGTAGACGCCGATATTGAGGCTTTGAAGCACGCGGGCAACGATTGGATCGATGGCGTCGATCTCGATAGTTGGAAGAACTGATGTCAGAGCCCATCTCGTTCATGCCGGGCAGCCTTGACCGGGACTCGACTTTCTATGTAGCAGGACACCGCGGCTTGGTGGGATCCGCTATTTGGCGCAAGCTGGAAACCGAGGGGTTCACCCAGCTTGTGGGCAAGTCTTCGGCCGAGCTCGACCTCAAGGACCGCGACTCTGTCTTCGAGTTCTTTGCGCGGAGCAAGCCCCGCTATGTGGTGCTTGCAGCCGCGAAAGTGGGCGGCATTCTCGCCAACAACACCTATCCTGTGGACTTCCTCAGCGACAATTTGCGTATCCAGGTGAATGTTCTGGACGCGGCCCGCGAGCACGGTGTCGAACGCCTCCTCTTCCTTGGGTCATCCTGTATCTATCCGAAGTTCGCAGAGCAACCAATCCGCGAGGATTCGTTACTCACTGGTCACCTCGAACCGACCAATGACGCCTATGCGATTGCGAAAATCGCAGGCATCATGCACGTGCAGGCAGTTCGCCGACAGTATGGGCTCCCGTGGATATCAGCCATGCCCACCAACCTCTATGGGCCTGGCGACAATTTCTCGCCGGAAGGTTCACACGTTTTGCCTGCTCTGATTCGTCGTTACGACGAAGCGGCCAAGTCCAGTACACCCGTGGTCACCAACTGGGGCACCGGGTCGCCACGGCGTGAATTCCTGCACGTGGACGATATGGCCGCCGCTTGCCTGCATCTGCTGGAGAACTACGACGGCCCGGAACAAGTGAATGTCGGAACCGGGACGGATGTGACTATCAAGGAGCTTGCCGAGATCGTGGCAAGTTCCGTCGGTTTCTCCGGTGCCATCGAATGGGACACTTCCAAGCCCGACGGCACACCACGAAAACTGCTGGACGTTTCCAAGCTCGCCGACGCTGGATGGTCTGCTTCCATTGGTCTGGAAGAAGGGATCAAGGCCACTGTGGACTGGTACAGATCAAATTTGGCTGAAATCCGTAACTGAGAAGTCCAAGCGGCACTCAAGTTGAAATGGGGGACTCTTTGAGTCAAGAGGCAAACTGGAGGGCGCGTACTTCGCGTACCCTCCGAATAGTTGACGCCTTAGTGATCGTCTGGGCTGTTGCTGGCGCCTACAGCATCCGGTTCGGACTGGACTCGGGCGTTTCAATTTCTGGACAAGATTATGTTTCGTTGTCGATACTCCTTGCCATTACTTGGTGGCTCATGCTTGGGGCGTGGAACACGAGGCAGAGCCGGATCCTCGGCTCAGGACCTGACGAGTACAAGCGGGTAGCAGCTGCTTCCCTTTGGCTATTTGGTTTTGTTGCCATCTTCTCTTATGTCTTCCGGGTAGACACCGCCCGTGGATACGTCGGAATTGCCCTACCTGCAGGGCTCGGCGGTCTCCTTCTGGCGCGTTGGCTTCTTCGGCAGCACCTCAGCATCCACAGGCAGAAGGGCCGGCGAATGTCGCGGCTTCTGCTACTCGGAAGTCCTGGGGCAGTCATCCACCTCGCTGAGACCCTGGTCCGCGAGAAGCACGCCGGCTACACTCCCATCGGCGCCTACACCACAGGCGACTCCGCCCACTCTCAAGAACTGGCCGCCATCGGGCTTCCGGTACTTGGCCATGAACCGACGACGCACGCGATTCTCGACGCGATCGAACGGTGCTCAGCTGACGCCGTCGCCGTCACAGTGGGGATGCAGCTCAATCCAAGAACGCTGCGCCAACTTGGGTGGGAATTGGCCGAACGCAACATCGGTCTCATTCTTGCACCAGCCCTCACCGACGTTGCCGGACCACGCATCCACACACAGCAGATTGCCGGACTCCCGCTCATCCACGTCACCACGCCTAGTCTTGAGGCCGGTCAACGCGTCGCGAAACGATTGTTCGACGTGGCGGTCTCGGCTGGGCTGATTGTTCTGTCTTCGCCATTGTTGACAGTGCTGGCGCTCATGGTGAAGCTCGACACTCCTGGTCCGATCCTCTTCCGGCAAGAGCGCGTCGGGTTTGAGGGCGCACCCTTCAAGATGCTCAAATTCCGCACCATGGTGGCTGACGCTGAGGCAAGGCTCGCCGAGCTCGCTCACCGGAATGAAGGGAATGGAGTTCTCTTCAAAATCAGGAACGATCCACGCGTAACACGCACGGGGGGCTTCCTTCGCAGATATAGCTTGGACGAGCTTCCACAGCTGTTCAACGTTCTGTCCGGCTCCATGAGCTTGGTGGGGCCACGCCCGCCATTGCCCGTTGAAGTGGAGTCCTATGAACAGGACGTCCGGCGACGCCTTCTGGTCAAACCGGGAGTTACTGGGCTCTGGCAGGTCAGCGGACGGTCCAATCTCTCCTGGCAAGACTCGGTCCGCTTGGACCTCTATTACGTGGAAAACTGGTCATTGGCCGGTGACCTGATTATTCTGCTCCGCACTGCGAGGGCTGTCCTCACTGGGCACGGAGCCTACTAATTACCTCTGACGCAGGAACGACCCTCTGGGGAAGGCAACACAATGCGAATTTCAGTCATCGGCTGCGGCTACCTCGGTGCCGTCCACGCTGCCTGCATGGCCAAGCTTGGCCACGAGGTGGTCGGCATCGACGTGGACGAGCGGAAGATCAGCACGCTGTCCGCTGCCCGTGCCCCGTTCTTCGAACCCGGTTTGGATGAACTCCTTCGAGACGTCCAGGAGACGGGACGGCTGTCCTTCACCACAGACATGTCCGCAGCAGCAGGTAGCGCTGTCCACTTCATCTGCGTGGGGACACCCCAGAAGAAAGGCGAAAACGGCGCCGACCTTCGCTATGTTGATGCAGCTGTGGAGGCGCTCCTCCCCCACATTCGGCCCGGCGACATTGTGGTCGGAAAATCTACCGTCCCGGTGGGAACCGCCTCCCGCCTAGGTGACCTCCTCACCGAGAGTGAACCAGGGACACACCTCGTGTGGAATCCCGAATTCCTGCGCGAAGGTCATGCAGTCCAGGACACCCTCTCACCGGACCGTTTGGTGTACGGCGTCGCCGACGGCTCGGAAGATCACGCGGCCGTTTCTGTTTTGGACCAGGTCTATGCCGTTCCGCTCTCCACGGGAACCCCGCGTCTGGTGACCGATCACCCCACTGCCGAGCTGGTCAAGGCGGCTGCCAACTCGTTCTTGGCAACCAAAATTTCATTCATCAATGCCATGGCCGAGGTTTGTGAAGCGGCAGGCGCGGACGTCACCCGGCTCGCAGATGCCATCGGACTGGATGACAGGATCGGCCGCAAATTCCTCAACGCGGGCATTGGGTTTGGCGGTGGATGCCTCCCCAAGGACATCCGGGCCTTCATGGCAAGGGCCGGCGAACTGGGTGCTGATCAGGCCTTGACCTTCCTGCGAGAAGTGGATTCCATCAACATGCGACGCCGCACGCGCGTTGTTGAGCTCACGCGCGAACTTTGCGGAGGAAGCCTGCTGGGACACCGCATCACGGTCCTCGGTGCCGCCTTCAAGCCCGAGAGCGACGACGTCCGCGACTCGCCAGCGCTTAGTATCGCCGCGCAACTTCAACTCCAGGGCGCAGTGGTCACCGTGACCGACCCGAAGGCCCTGGAAAACGCGGAAAAACGGTTCCCGGAACTGCAGTATGAACCGGACCTGGAAACGGCGATGGCTGGAGCCGATACCCTCCTCCTGCTCACCGAATGGCAGCAATACAAAGACCTTGACCCCTTCGAGGTGAGCAGCGGCGTCGCCGGCCTCCGGATCCTGGACGGACGAAACGTCTTGGACTCAGCGAAATGGCGTGCCGCCGGTTGGCACTACCGCGGACTCGGAAGGCCTTAAGAGTGACTGATACCCAACAATCCGAAACCATCTCGGAGGAACCCGAACTACGCAGGGGAGAGCGAAGCTCCGTTCCAAGCAAGCGTCGCCGTCGGTTGCTGACGGCTGGAGTTTGCCTTGTGGTCTTCGCCGTGATCGCCGGAGCCGCCGCCCTATGGCTTGTTGCCAAGGCCTCGACCATCAAGTCAGAACTTGAAGCATCGACCCAATTGGTTCCCAAACTCAAAGAAAGCGTTCTCAAGAACCATCCGGCCGATGCGTCCTCTCTTGTCGACGAACTACGGCACCACACTGCCGCTGCTCGGGACGCCGCCGCTGACCCCCTCTGGTCAGTCGCCTCGGCGATTCCCTGGTTGGGCGCCAACTTCTCCGCGACAGCTGAAATTGCCCGATCAGCGGACGATGTGGCCACTCTTGGCGTCGCGCCCTTGGCGAAGGTCTATGACTCGCTGAACTGGGACAAGCTGATGCCAAGCGCGAGCGGCACGGACCTTGACCCAATCCGCAGAGCTGCCCCCGCCGTCGCGTCCGCAGCACACGCCGTGCGTGTCTCGGCCGAACGGCTGGACGGGATCGACGCCGGCAGCCTGCTCCCCCAGGTCGCTGGACCTTTGACACAGGCCAGGCAACAGCTTGGCTCTGTTGTTAATGAACTGGACACTGCCTCCGACGTCGCGGGCCTAGCACCTGGGATGTTGGGCTCCGACAAACCCCGGCACTACCTGCTCCTTGTCCAGAACAATGCCGAGGCCCGGGCCAGTGGCGGCATTCCCGGCGCCCTGGCAGTGCTGACAGCAGACAAAGGCAAACTCAGCCTCGCCTCCCAGACCAGCGCCCACGATCTTGGTGCGTTCACGCCGCCTGTGGATGTTGACCCGGAGCAAGAGCGTATCTATAGCAATCGCCTGGGCACCTTTATGCAGGACGTAAATTTCACTCCAGACTTCCCAACCGCCGCCACCACCGCATTGAAGATGTGGGAACAGAAGAAGGGTGAGCGCCTTGACGGTGCCGTCTCGATCGATCCCGTAGCCCTTAGCTACATCCTCGACGCCACAGGACCGGTCACTCTGCAAGACCCGCAGTTGCAAGCACTAACCGCAGGGAAGCTGCCGAACCAGCTCACCGGTCAGAACGTAGTCAAGACCCTACTTTCCGACTCCTACGCACAACTGGGTAATCAGAAGCTTCAGGACATCTACTTTGGCTCTGTGGCCAAAGAAATCTTCAGTGCGCTCTCCTCCGGCAAGGGCACAGCGAGTACCCTTCTGGCTGGCGTAGGGAAGGGAGCAGGCGAGCACCGGATTCTTCTCTGGTCCGCGGACAGCAGCGAACAGTCCACTCTCGGGAAATACCCGTTAAGCGGATCCATCTCAGGACCCAGTGTGCCAGCTGCCCAATTCGGCGCCTACTTCAACGACGGCACTGGCGCCAAAATGGACTACTACGTGAAGCGCACCGTCCAGCTAGTAACACAGTGCCCCGCCGATGGCTACGGAACCGTCAAGGTTCGGATCACCAGCACCAACACCGCTCCAGCTGATGCGGCCACCTCCTTGCCTGCCTACGTGACCGGGGGCGGTGCTTACGGAGTGCCTCCCGGTACGGCCCAAAGCAATGTGATCGCCTACGGGCCCGCCCAGTCCCAAGTGGTAACGGCTGCCCAAGATGGGAACAAAGTCCCCTTCGGCGCACAGCAACACGACAATAGGCCCGTTGCAACCCTTTCAGTGCGGCTGGCACCTGGACAAAGCAGCACCGTGGAGTTCACCTTCGGAAAAATCGTGCAGCACAACCAACCCGAAGTGGTAGTGACACCAACCGTCGAATCCGTTGACAAGGTGGTTCTCCCTACCAAATCGGAAACATGCGGCGCCGCAGGATAGACGGCACGTTAACCCTTTGTAACGAGTTTGGATTTACTTTGCAGTAAGCACCCTTAGGATGGTAACTTCTCTCTTGGGTAGGTCTCAGATTTCAGTTCACGTGTTCGTGGTGGATGAAATCACGTCAACACAATGAATTGCGTAGCAGGTCTCAAGTACGTACCAAGGTCTCAGGGGGACTAAAATTGAAGAAATCACTTGCAGCGATCGCGCTTGCGGGCAGCATCGCACTTGCCGCTTCGGCTCCAGCAATGGCCGTTGATTACCCGGCGCCGGCACCGGGCACCGTCTCAGGTTCCATCGTTACACCCGGCGCAACCATCACCTTCTCGGGCACCGGCTTCAAGCCCGGCGAAACCATCCGCATCACCATCGTCATCACAGCACCCGGCAAGCCGCAGGGCGCAGCAGCACCCGGCGCAGGTGCTGCAGTCATGGCAGTTGGCGGCTCGCTTTCGCTCGCTCCGACCGACGTGACCGCAGTGGCCGACGCCAACGGCGCTTTCGCCGTGCCGGTCACGCTCACCGAAGCAGGCACCTATCAGCTGACTGCCGTTGGTGCGAGCTCCGGACACACTGTCACGGCAACCGTCGTTGCGGCCGCACCGGCCGCTTTGGCAAACACGGGTGGAGCAGCACTGGCCAACACCGGTGGTGTCGGCCTGGCTAACACCGGCGTCGACTCCAGCCTGATTCTTTGGGGCTTGGTTGGCGCTGGCGCACTCGTAGCCGGCACGACTTCTGTAGTGGTGGCCCGCCGCCGCGCAAAGAACGAAACCGCAGCAACAGCCTAAACGCTAAACAAAAGGAGGGGTTGTTTCCGGTGATCCGGAAACAACCCCTCCTTGTTTGCGCATACGGTAATTTATGAACATGGGGAGACATTGGCGACGCCGCATGCGGCTGAGCTTCAGGGTGGAGTTGCCAGCGATTCCACGAATTCCAAGTGCGGCCTGGCCGATCATTTTTCTGATCCTGCTGGCCGCGGTTTCCTTCAGCGTGGCTGCCTTCGCCCTGCTACGGCACACGTGATAATGACTCTCGTGTTAACTTGTAAAACACAGGTGTCACGCGCGCCTGCCAGCCAGTGAAAGAGCTATACCTTTGGAATCGCCCCACCCCATTCGGATACTGACCGTTTGCACCGGAAACATCTGCCGCTCCCCCGTAGCCGAACGTTTGCTTCAGGCAGGCCTGGACCAGGTTCTCCCCGGCGGCTTTGAAGTCCGCAGCGCCGGCACCCGTGCCATGGTCGGCAGCCCCGTCCAGCCGCTCTCGGCGGACATCATCCGCACGTACGGCGGCACCCCCGATTACTTTGCCGCGCGCCAGCTCACCTCAAAGATCCTGAGGGAAGCGGACCTGGTACTCACTATGGCATCCCACCATCGCGGGGAAGTTCTGCAGCTGGACGCCTCCCTGCTCAAACGGACGTTTACCATCCGCGAGTTCGCGCGGATGGTAACGGCGCTTGAAGAACGAGGCGACGCGTCGCCGTCGGGCTCTGACTACACCCAACTATGGCGAGAACTGCCGGCACGGGCATCCTCCGTGCGTCACCTCGTCCTGGCGGCGAAATCTTCGGACAATGACGTCGCCGACCCCTACAAACAGGGCGCCGAGGCGTACCTGCGGATGGAAGATGAGCTGGCTCCGGCCATCCTCAGGATTCTGCGCTACGCGCGGCTAAGCATGCAGCCGTCTTAACCGAGAAATTCCTTCATCCAGGTTTTGAGGTCTTCACCGAATTCGGCCCGCTCTGACGCCAACGTGATGACGGCCTTCAAGTAGCTAAGCTTGTCCCCGGTATCGTAGCGACGTCCGCGGAAGACGACCCCGTAAACGCCGGCGCCTTCGCCTTCGCCCTTGGCGAGGGTCTGAAGGGCGTCGGTCAGCTGGATCTCGCCACCGCGCCCGGGCCCGGTCTCTTCGAGGACATCGAACACAGCCGGGTGCAGCACGTATCGCCCGATGACGGCCAAGTTTGACGGCGCTTCTTCAACGGAAGGCTTCTCCACAAGGCTGTTGACCCGGACGTAATCCTCCCCCACGATGGGCGTGATATCGGCGCAGCCGTACGCGCTGATCTGCGACGGCTCCACTTCGATGAGGGCAATCACCGAGCCGCCGGTCTTCGCTTGAACGTCGATCATGGTTGACAGAAGCTGATCCCGCTCGTCAATCAGGTCGTCCCCCAAAAGCACGGCAAACGGTTCATCACCTACGTGCTGCTTGGCGCACAGCACGGCATGACCCAAGCCCTTCGGTTCGCCCTGCCGCACATAGTGGATAGGCCCAAGCCCGGAGGCATGCTGCACGGCGTCCAAACGGGCTTCGTCGCCTTTCAGCTCCAAAGTACGTTCGAGATCCGGTGCACGGTCGAAATGGTCTTCCAGCGAGCGCTTGTTGCGGCCCGTGATCATCAGCAAGTCGCTAAGCCCTGCCCTCACAGCCTCCTCAACCACATACTGGATGGCCGGCTCATCTACCACCGGCAACATTTCCTTCGGCATCGCCTTGGTGGCAGGCAAGAAGCGCGTGCCCAATCCGGCGGCCGGAATAACTGCTTTACGAACTGATCTCCCCATAGACATAGGGCAAATCCTACGAATGGATTTTCAAAAACGCTAATCCCTGATGCAAGATTTCGGCGTGTCCGGGCAAGAAGTCCTCAGCTGCGGGCCTTGTGCACCGGGTCATGCTTGGACTCCGAAGTCGATTACGGAAATCCGCTGACAGTTGCTGGACGCCCGGAGTAGTCTTGCGCACAAGTGTCCAGCCGAGACGCAGAAGGCCAGACGGCCCGAGACTGAGCCAAGACCTGAGATCGGGGGGAACTTGGACGGACAGCAGTGGATCTGGGTTGCAGCGGTGCTAATGAGTGCTGCACTGGTAGCCCTCGTTATGGCCTTCGGACGCCGGTGACAATCCCAGGGTGACCGCAAGCGGTGCGCGAAATATCTGCGCGGATGCTTGCCGCCCATGGGAACCCGGGCATAGCCTAGGTGTTCGCATCACATCAGATGCAGGACGCATTGTCGTCTAGCCGGGGCTGGGGCCGGAACCTGCGCAACATCATCGCGTCGGACTCATCCGTGCCTGCGCTAGGAGCACCCCTTGAACATCAGGACCATTGCCAGAAACGCCATCGCCGCCGTAACAGCCCTATTGATCCTCCTCGGCCTTGCTTTTGCCCCCGCCGCAAATGCGGCGGACCCCTCGGTCAAAGTCCTCGATACTGCAAACACCATCACGGACCCCAACTGGTTCGTGAAGGCCTATCAGGCCGGATTCCGGCTGTATGTCATGCACTCCACCGCATGGGGAACCTGCAACACTTGGTCCCGGACCCAGACCCAGCTGAAAATGGCCCTCGACGCGGGTCTGAAAATCGCTGTATACACGAGGGACCCCAACTGCTGGCAAGGCGGGATCAACGCGGCCGGACCCTACGCGTCCCAGCTCCAGTTCTTTGCTCTTGACGCCGAAACGGGCGGACCTCAAATTACGCGCGCTATGGTCGACGGGGTTAAGGGCATGGGTGTTCGGCCCGTGATCTACTCAGGGTCCGGGATGTGGCCGCAGCTGATGAACAACACCACAGCGTTCTCGGACGTCCCGCTTTGGGACACAAACACGCACAACATCAACTACAACAAGTGGACGGCCAACTACCTCTCCCCGACGCCGGTCCAATACGGTGGCTGGAATACGCCAACCACGATGCGCATCGGCGTCCAGCAGAAATTCAACCAAAGCCTCAACGGGGTCGTAGTTGACCTGGACTCCTTCAACGCGACCTTTCTGAACTGAAAGGGAACAGCGGACAGCAGTGTTCGCACGCCTACTGATCGCACGCCTACACTTCGCACGCTTCACGACGATGAACGGGCCTAGCGCACCGGGTGCTCGCTCAGGATGGACAGGCGGTTGAAGGCGTTGATGCCGGATGCACGCCATGCACAGCACGCTGATCTGCTCCTCGGCACGCCAGCTGGTTACCCACGCTCCCGGGCGAAGCACGCTTACTCACAGTGAGCAGTCTGCCTACCACTCAATATGCCCCGGTTTGGCACTCAATTAGTCAGATTTGGCACTCAATTCTGCGGTATCCACCCCCAAAGGTGGAAACGACTGGTTAGCCTTGGTCAATCGCCGAGTGAAAGCAGGGGTCAATTCATGGCAGCAAACAGAATCTTCATGATACCGATGTTGGCGGCTACTGTGTGCTTCGCATTCGCAGCGGTCGGAGGGAGCTTCGCGGTGGTCGGTTGGATAGGCGGACTACTGATGATTGGGGCAGCCCTGTTCCTACGTACCCGTGAGTGGAAATCGGAAAGACAGGATAACTCAAATGAAGATCGTGCGTAGCTCTCAAGTTTTGCTGGCTGCCACCCACCGAGTAGCGTGGCAAGCCCTTCACGCGACCCAGATCCTTCGTCCCAGCAGTCAATGGGGAGGTATCGTCCCCCTAGTTGCCGAGGTGGGCCATATTCTTGCCATGCGGAGATATGCCCGTCCATGCAACGCGAAGATGGGTGCCTAGTGAGATCTGAGACCGACGACAACCTAGTGAAATGGCAAGCACGACTTGATGATTCCGCGAAAGTCAAAGGCATCGTCCCTGCGGGCTTCGAGTCATACTTGCGCATGCTTCATAGGGCTCACAGCACATCCGTACCGGGCCCAGGCATTGAACCCGAACCACAAGTCACTTGGACAGAGGTGGCTTCCTCGCGAGGGCTGAAGTTGGAGCCTGGGACAATTTGGGCCGACTTGTCAGGGGTCTACGGAGAACCAGTGACAGTGTCCGGAGTAGGTACAGTGTTCCCGCCCGAAGAGGGGCGACTCGATTCCAGAGGATTCAGCGCGCTCGCGGACGTGCTAGTGGCTTCGACGGCCGGCGAGTTCCTCGCTGCCTTCTGGGCAGGGTGGGAACCGCTCCTGGAAGATCGGTCTTCGGGGAAAGCCATCCGAAAGGGACAAACGGTTTCTATCCAAGGCAACCAATATCTTCTCTACAATTTCACCTCAAGCGACCTTGCCGGGGCGGCATTCATGGCGTGTCCTCAATTCGGTTGGATAGCTGGAAATGGAATCACGCCGAGTTATCTCTGGCCTCGAGACGAAACCTGGTTCCTCGCTACCAACGTCGACTTGGACTCCAGCATCCTCGCCGGTCCCTCGCGCCTCGTGGCAAAAGTGAAGGCGCTACCGGCTCTGGAGAGTATCCCGGTCCATATTTCCACCGACCTTACCTCGTCATTTCGGCAAGCGGACTGACGAGGGACGAGGGTGGCACTCACATCCGAAAGGTGGCCCGATGGCCAACAAGATTCCGAATCCTTGGATAAGCGCTTCGTTCTTTGCCTATGCAATCCTTTTCGCGTCTTCGCAACCCTTTGTCTGGTGGCGGGCTGTCGCATCAGTTCTGTTCCTGGGCCTCGGATGCTGGGGACTTTACCTGTGGCGGCACAGTAGGCGGAAGAATTCAAGCACCGAGCCTCCACCAGGCTGAGCGGAATCGTGCGACTTCGCACGCTTCACGACGATGAACGGGCCTTGCGCACCGGGTGTTCGCTCAGGATGGACAGGCGGTTGAAGGCGTTGATACCGATGCACGCCATGCACAGCACGCTGATCTGTTCCTCGGTGTAGACCTTCCGCGCACGGGAAAACAACTCGGCGGTGGGACGGGCTGTGCTCATCCGCGTGATCTGTTCGGCAAGCTCAAGCGCCACCTGTTCGGCCTCGTCGAAGAGCCCCACCTCGCCATGCACGGACACCAGGGAAAGCCGCTGCTCAGTCTCCCCGTAGCCGATGGCCCTACGGTGATGCAGATCCAGGCAAAAGGCGCAGCCGTTGATCTGCGAAGCCCGGTAGTTCAACAACTCCAGTGTGCGGCGCGGGATCCCGGTCCTGTCAGCCTCCGCAGTGACCTGACCCGCGTAGTCGGACAGGGCCTGATAAAGTCCGGGCTGCTGCTTGTCCAGATAGCCTGCGAGCTTCGGGGTATTTTCACTCATTCGCAGAGCCTATCGGAGTGAGCTACCTAGACGGCTGCGCTATTTCACGCAGGCGATGGCACCGCCCTGGAGCGCCCCGGTGGAATCCGCGTAGACGTTGCTTGCGGGTGCCGACGGAGTGGCTGGCGCTTGGGCTGCGGATTCCGAGGCGGGTGGCGCTTCAGGGGCGGGTGCCGCAGGCGAGGCAGCCGCCGTCGTCGGGGTCGCCGTCGTCGTCGGTGCGGGAGCCGGCGGGACCGGGGTGAGGAGTTCCTTCACGGTTGCCTGCACCTGGTTGATGTCGACAGTGTTGATGGACGCGCCATCCGGGGACCAGCCGAAGCCTGTGATCGGCAGTGTGGAGAAGGAGATGTTGCCCCCGGTCAGGGACGTCGCCTGCTGGGCAAGCTGGATCAGGTTCAATTCCGAATCCACCACGATGTTCTTGCTCACCGCATCCAGGACACCCTGCATTTTCCCGATGTCCGTGAAGGTGCCGGCGTCTTTGAGCTGGTGGGAGACCGAGGCGATGAACGCCTGCTGCCGGCGTTCGCGGTCCAGGTCCGAGAAGAGGTACGTCGGATCGGTGGTGTCCCGGCGCTGCCGCACGAAAGCCATTGCCTGCTTGGCATCGATCTGCTGCATGCCCGCTTTGAAGTCGGCCCCGGAGAAGGTGTCCTGGGTTGCCCGGTTGACGCACACTGTGATGGGTGCGATCGCTTGGGCCGTCTGATAGAACGCGGCCATGGTGACTTCGAGGAAGTGGTCAATGTGGACGCTGCCCAGGAACTTGGTCACGGTAGCTATTTCGGCTTTGCGCCCGGCGTCGCGCGCCGCCAGGTAGGTGGTGTCGTCGTCGGGCTTTCCCGCACTGATCAAGGAGGTCTTCTCCGCCGCGAAACCGTAGCCGTACGCCTCTTTGATTTTCGCTTTGAAGGGGCCGCTCCCGGGTATGCCGTCCACCTGGACGTAGTCATCCCGGGGAATCGAGATTCCCGTGGCTTTGGAACCGTCCGCCGGGATATGGATGAGCATCAGGACGTTGGAGTTGTAGCCGCCGATATTCTCATCCCCCGCGTGCAAGGCGTCATACATCTCGGGCGGAAGAGGCTTGCCCTTCTCATCAACTCTTGTATCGAGACCCATGACCAGGATGTTCGTGTCCTGACTCAGCTTCGGCACCGCCTGGGGCAGCGTTTTCAGATCCTTGAGGACATCCGAGCGGTGGACGTTGTTGTTCACCGCAACCGCCGTCGCGCCCACATAGGTGACCGCGACGGCGGCCGCCAGGGCCACGGTTGCGGCGACCGCCGTCGCCGAGATCAGGATGACGGACTTGCGCCGCGACTTACGCCGCATATGGCGGGGACCTTGAGAGCTTGTGTGGTGCCCATCATTCATGAAATTCTCCTGTCCCCGCCGCGGTTGGCGTGGTGGCTGGGACCGCGGCGCGACCAGCGGGTAAGCAGATTGTAATCGGCCATCCGCGTAATGGCCTCGATGACGCGGAAACCATCAGGCGCCAAGAGCTAGCTGGACCACCCGGACGATAACCAGGATCATCGCGATCAGCAGGTACGTTCGCAGAACCGTCAGGCCGATCCGGTGCCCAGTGGACAGTTTGGGGGCGGTGAGCAGGGCAATCGGGGGCATGCGCCAGGTCGGCCGCTGCGAGCGGTCGATCGCGTCGGGGCTCGGCGCTGCGGGATGGATTCCGCGGTAGACCAGGAACACAACTCCCGCGACGGCGGAGACGGCAGCGCCTCCGATGAGGATGCCCAGGATGGCCTCGGAGCCCATGTCCGGGAACAACACCCCGGCGGTCAGGACCAAGGAAAGGATCACAAGGACCGCGATCACCGCCGAGGTGAAGACGTTCATGAACCGCCCGTTCACCCAAGGGCCCAGGACTTGCTTGTCATTGCACAGCAGCAGCAGGAACACCGTGGCCGAGGGAAGCAGAACCCCGGCCAGCACCTGGACCCCGACCGTGAGCAAACCCAAAGGGCTGCCCGGGATCAGGACCACAATGGCCGAGAGGAGCAGGACTCCGGCGAATACGGCGTAGAAGCCTTTGGCGTCGGAGACTTTCCGGTGCAGGGAGTGCTTGAGCCCCAAAACGTCACCGAGCGCATAAGAGGTGGAAAGCCCGACGGCGGCGGCCCCGATGATCGAGGCATCGATCAGTGCCAGGGCAAACAAGACACCGGCAACCTTTCCGACGTGCTGTTCCAGGCCGACGGCGACACCGCCTGCGTCTGTGAAGTTGCCGAACTCCGGGGTGCCGGCAAAGGTCGCCGCCGTGAAGGAAATGATCGCGGCGGCCCCCACGATGACGATGGTGATTCCCAGCCAGAGATCCGCCTTCTCGTACTTCAGGAAGCGCGGAGTGATGCGCTTGTCGATGATGTACGACTGCTGGAAGAACAGCTGCCACGGCGCCACGGTGGTTCCGACGATCCCGATGATCAGCAACGTCACCGTGGACAGGTCCGCGCCTGTGGGCATCCCGGGCACGACGAAGTCGTGGACGACTTGTCCGACGTCGGGATGGACCATGAAGATGATCGGCACCAGCAGTAGGGACCCGGCCACCAAAGTCAGGCAGACGCGCTCGAAGCGCTTGAAGGAGCCGGTGCTCGCGGCGCCCACGATCACCGCGGTGGCAAGGAGAATTCCCGGGATCTTCGGGATTCCGAGGTAGTCCAGGCCCAGGCTGATGCCGATGAACTCGGTGACGATGGTCAGGGCGTTGAGGATGAACAGATCGATGACGCTGAACGCGCCCCAGAACTTGCCGAACCGCTCAAGGATCAGGCGGGCATGTCCCACGCCGGAGACAACCCCCAGGCGCAGCACCATTTCCTGGTTCACGTACAACACGGGAACCAGCAGCAGCAGCGTCCAAAGGAGCGACGTTCCATAGTTCTGTCCGGCCTCGGTGTAGGTGCCGAACGCACCGGCGTCGTTGTCGCCGACCATGACGATCAGCCCGGGTCCGATGATCGCCAGCAGGGTCTTCAGGCGTGCTTTGATGCCCGAGCGCGGCTTTTCGTCATTGACGCGGATGGTGCCGAACGCACCTTTGATGTCACCGATGTGGGCTGTGTCCAGAGCTGCGGAGGGCGCTAGCAGGGTCTTGGTTTCGGTCATGATGTACCGGCCTTCTGCCCGGAAACGGGCACAAAAAAGTCATGGATAAGCCTCACCGGGCTACGTGGCATGGGTGGGCGTTGTTGAGTGAATGTGGGCACGTTCGTGCCGCGTGGATCAGGCTCCGGCGTACCGGACCGAATCAGCGCAAAGTTTCAGGAGGCTGAAGCGAAATCCGAAAAACGGGACGGGAGACTGGGTTTATGACCATCGTTCATGATGGAACCGTCACCTCCTGCTGCTGTTGGACGCGCCGCGGGGAGGGCGGGCATAGAAACCCGCACATGCCCCTCCTCGTAAGACCTTTGGCACTTCGCGGCGTGAACCCGGACTATGTCCAGGAGCCAATCGGGACCACCCCTTAATGCCGGGGCGGCCTGTCCTGACCCGGGGCGTCTCTCGACGTTGGGGGTCGCTGGCATGTTTCCGCGAAGGAGCCTCAGCTAACGAACGGCACCTTGCTCAATATATATACCTCATTTTATCCGTATGAAACAATATAAGCATGGATGCAGATAACGCTGTGTGCGGCCGGGAGCCAGACAGCCAGTACGTCGAACTAGCCGTCGAGGTGTTTGCGATGCTCGCCGACGCCACCCGGGTCCGCATCATTCTTGCACTGCGCGACGGCGAATTGCCCGTCAACCAGCTGGCGGAACTGGTCCACAAATCCCAGGCAGCAGTCTCCCAACATCTGGCCAAATTGCGCCTCGGGCGCGTTGTCACCACAAGGCAAGCCGGAACCCGCGTGTACTACCGCCTCGCGAACGAGCATGTCCGCCAACTCGTTACCGATGCGATCTTCCAGGCCGAACACTCCCTTGACGGAACACCCCGCCACCACCACGCCGACATCACTGACTAGGTGCGAGCCGGACGCCCGCATGTGCGAGCCACACCGCCGTCGTGATTTAGCCCTTCCTCCCCGGCTAGCGGCGCTTGAGCAGCACCGCGATCGCGGTCCCGATGCACACTGCGACGGCGAGGACCCCAGGGCCGGTCACGGCCTGACCACGCCATCCCTCCCACGGTGCGGCAGTCGGCAGAAGCAACACCGCAGCGATCGCGGCCAGCACGAGCACGGCAATGTTGACCGCAAGGCGCATCCGGCGTCCCGACGGCTCCGGCTTCGCGCGCTTCTGCGGGTCGGTGCGACGCCGCCAGTCCTCGGCTATTAGCGGCGGTACCCGCCTCACGTATGCGAAGACGTGCACAGCGAGGGTGGCGAGCCAGATTAGGAAGCTGACAACGTGCACCCGGATGAGGATCTCGGGGGCAGGCCCGGTGATGGCCAAGGCGATGCCGCTGCCGATGAGCGCGAGCGTCGAGGCGACAAGTATCGGTGCAATCACGCGCAGAAGCAGCCGGGGCGGACCCTTGCGGCGGTAGTCGGGATCCCATGAGTAGTAGCGAATGAATCGCCACCCTGTGCTGGCCGTCTTGGCCACGACAGGGCCGGCCAGGAGGACACCAACGAAGAAGTGCGCCACGATCAGGTTGCCCAGGGTCGGAACAGTGGCGATCTCGGCCACCGACAGCACGAGCACTACGGCCCCTGTCAGTGCGGTCAGGCGCTCGTTGCCGACGACGCCGGAGCGTGCTCTTTCTGTCACGCCTTGATGTCCTGGCGTGGGAACACGACGGCGCTCGCCACAACGAAGGCGACAATCCACAAGAGCGCTGCTCCGAGGGCCTCCGGATAACTTTGGAGAGGCGTCGGGCCAACTAGGGGCACGGTGGTCCCCACGATGGTGTTGAACACCCGGCCCGGGAACCACTGGCTGACCTGCGGCAAAACCACTGCGATGATGCCTTCGACCACCAGGATGTACGCCAGTGCAATTCCGACGGCGGCCGCGACCGAACGCGTGAGCACGGCGATGACCATGCCCAGTGCGCTCACCCCGATGAGGCAAAGCACCTCATTGCCCAAGAACGCCAAAAAGACCTGCAGCCCGTCCGGAGACGTCCAGGCATCCGTCCGAATCCCCTGTCCTTGGGCAACCACAAGGATGAATGTGCCGCTGATGAGCAGGGTGAGCAGCATCGAGAGCAGCACAAAAAGTACCAGCGCCAGCACTTTGCCCGCCAACCACCGCAGGCGTCGCGGCTCACAGACCAACAGGTTGCGCAGCGTCCCTTGGGACCATTCCGCGGCGAGATTGGCTGTCACCATCACCAGCGCGATGGCAATGATCACGGATCGGGCCTGGCCAATGATCGAGACCAATCCCTGAGGTGTGGGGAACGCGGCAATCAGGCCGGTCATCTCACGGCCGGTGGCTCCGGATGCGATCTGGTGGAACGTCAGATAAGCGATAAAGGTGCTCACCACCAGCATCGCCCCCGCGACCGCCAAAACACTCCAGCGGCGGAACTTGAGCAATTCGCTGCGAAACGCACGGATCACGGAAATCATGAGCGGTCTCCTTTCAGCAAAGCCAGGAACAGCTGCTCGAGGCTGGCTTCCCTTACTCGGATGGTCAGGTCCGGTGCGCCGGCTTCCCTGGCCTGCCGGTTCAAGGTTTCGGCAAAACCGGCAGAACAGGCGATGCGCAAGAGCTGATCCTCCCTCGTGACCGCATAGCCGGCCTCGCCCGCGATCCGGGCCACCAGATCCAACTGGACTCTGTCCTGCGCTTCGACCACTACCTCGACGCGTTGGGCCAACAGCTCCCGGGCCGGCCCGCAGAACAGGGCCTTCCCCTGATTGAGCATGATCAGCCAGTCGGTGAGCTGTTCCAACTCACCGAGCAAGTGACTGCTGAGCAGGATGGTTTTCCCCTGGCCGGCCAAACGGCGCAGCATCTCGCGCATCTCGATGATGCCTAGGGGATCAAGGCCATTGGCTGGCTCGTCGAGAATGAGCAGCTCCGGATCGGGCAGCAGGGCCATCGCCACCCCAAGTCGCTGCTTCATGCCCAGCGAATAGGTTCCGACGCGATCACGCGCCCGATCGGAGAGTCCCACCACTTCCAGCAGTTCGCTCACGCGGGAGCGGGGATGGCCACCAAGGCGGGCGAGCACCTCCAGATTGGTCTGCCCGGAAAGGCCCGGATAGAACGCGGGCGCTTCGACCAATGCCCCGACGCGCGGCAGATAGCGCTCGAATTCAGCGAGAGAGTGGCCCAGCACAGTAGCGCTGCCTGCATCAGGCCGCACCAGCCCCAGGAGCAGGCGAAGGGTGGTCGTCTTGCCTGCCCCATTGGGACCGATAAAGCCCGCGATGGCTCCCGCAGGCACGCGCATGGTCAGGCCGTCGACGGCGGTATGCCTGCCAAAGTGCTTGTTCAGGCCATGCGTTTCAATTGCGAGAACTCCTGCGGGATCAGGCATGGTCTACGTCCGTGCGGTTCATGGAAATAATTCCTTTCCGGGAATGGACGTTCCCGCGCAGTGAGGTCCCGCAGTGTCCACATAAGAAAGAATGTATCTTGAGGTAGCGGAGGGAAGTGTGATGGAAACGAAACCGGCTGAAACAACCCTGCTCGACCGGACATTTCGCGTGAGCCTCATCCTGAAGGGCCTGGACGGCGTCCTGGAACTGATCGGCGGCATCCTCCTCTTAGTGGTCACGCCGAAACAAATCGGAGATCTGGTCCGGTTCCTCACCCAGCACGAACTCGCCCAGGATCCGCACGACTTCCTGGCGAACAGCTTGGTGCACCTGAGCTCCAACCTCTCAGGTTCGGCCACGCTGTTCGGCGCGATCTACCTACTGCTCCACGGGCTGGTCAAAATCGTCCTGGTCTGGGCCGTCCTGAAGGACAAGCTCTGGGCCTACCCGTGGATGATCGCGTTCCTGCTGGTCTTCATCCTTTACCAGGGCTATCGGATCGCCGTGGCCTTCTCCTGGGGCCTTGTCCTCCTGACGGCCTTCGACATCTTCATCGTCTGGATCACCGGGCGTGAGTACCGGCTGCACCGGGCGCGGAATCAAGAGTCCTCCGCCACGTCGCGGCCGGCCGACTAGGGCACCGGCTCGCTTTTTTGAGCGGAAGGGGTCCTTCGGCCTATTAATGTCAGACCCCTCTGGAATGCTTTGGTTATGGCCGGGAACCGGGGAACACAGCTGATCGGATCAGGCGCGCCGTCCGGCGACGCTGGTTCGGGAGCTGCGATGCCGCGCTGGGTGCAGGACATGATCGACACCGTGAGATCGCTCCGGCCGGGTGCCGGCGGCACCGAACTTGCGGACAGTGCTGAACTGATAAGCCAGTTGCGCGGCCTTGAGGATTTGAAGTCCGCGGCCGCCGCTGCGCAGGCCCGGATCGCGGTCGCATTCGATGCCGCACAGCGCAGCGCCGACGCGGCGGCGGGTGTACCGGCCGACGAACAGGGACGCGGGGTCGCCGCGCAGGTGGCCCTGGCCCGGCGGGAATCCCCCGCCCGCGGATCCCGGCTCCACGGACTCGCGAAAGCCCTCGTCACCGAAATGCCGCACACCCTCGCCGCCCTCGACACAGGACAACTGAACGAATGGCGGGCGACCCTGCTGGTGAAGGAAACAGCCTGCCTGAGTGCCGAAGACCGCTGCGCCGTGGACGAGGAACTCGCCGCCGACACCGGAGTCTTCGACGGCGCCGGAGACAAGGCCATCATCGCGGCGGCCAGGAACGCGGCCTACCGGCGGGACCCCCGCTCCGTCACCCAGCGTGCCAGCCACGCGTCGGCCGAACGACACGTCAGCCTGCGCCCGGCCCCGGACACCATGACCTACCTGACCGCCCTGCTTCCCGTCGCCCAGGGCGTCGCCGTGCACACGGCCCTGACCCGGCACGCCGACACCCTCCGCTCCTCCGGGGAGACCCGGACCCGCGGACAGATCATGGCCGACACCCTCGTCGAACGCACCACCGGCACCCCCGCAGGCATCACCGGGGTGGAAGTCCAGCTCGTCATGACCGACCGCACCCTCTTCCAGGGCGATGCCGAGCCAGCCCGGCTCCCCGGCTACGGCATCGTCCCCGCCGGCTGGGCAAGGACACTGCTCACCGGGAACCAAGGCCAAGCCGAAGCCGGCCAGGGAGGGAACGAGCACGGCGCTCCCGGCCAACCCAGCCAGGCCCAGGACCTCAAGGTCTGGCTCCGTCGCCTCTTCACCACCCCCGGGACCGGAGACCTCGTCGGCACAGACTCCAGGGCGCGGCTCTTCCCGGCCGGTTTGCGACGCTTCATCCAGGCCCGCGACGACACCTGCCGGACACCCTACTGCGACGCGCCCATCCGGCACTTCGACCACATCATCCCCTGGCACGACGGCGGACCCACCAGCCTGGCCAACGGGGCAGGCTTGTGCGAAGCCTGCAACCACACCAAAGAACTCACCGGCTGGACAGCACGAACCAGGTCAGCAACAACAGGCCCCGGGACACGGCATGCCCTCGACATCCGCACCCCCACCGGACATACCTACCGATCCACAGCCCCGCCCCTGCCAGGAACCCACGAGCCAGAAATTGAACCCGCGCGTTCCAGGCACCACCGGCGGCGACTACGCCACCAAGCCAAGGCGCTGAAATACGCCCATCTCACGGAACTCCAGGCCGCTTGAATCGTGACCGGACCCTGGGACGCTCACGGGAGAGTGGCACTGCGCCGATGAGCGAGCAGAGCCTGGAAGATTTCGATGAGCAAGCGGACCGCGTGGTATCCCACCACCACGGCAATGATCGCCGCGACAACAGGATCAAGCCAGTAAAGGCCCTTCGTCACGTAGATGACGGCACCGGCCATTGCGACCCCGGCGGCGGCCGCGGCATCGCCGGCGGTATCAAGAAGGACGGCACGCATGTTCAGATCGCCGCCCGCTTTGTTGTCGCTGTCATCGTTGTCGCCGTCACCGTTGTCGCCGTCACCGTTGTCGCCGTCTCCGCCGAGGATGAGGGCACCCACAAACATCACCACGGCCGCAATCCCGCTGACAATGAGGACCGGCAGCCCGTGAACCTCACTGGTCCCTGTGAAGAGTCGTTCGGCCGCGCCCACCAGAATCGCGACGCTCAAGACGAGCAGCCAGCCGGCATTGACACCTGCGGCCCATGTGGTGGCCATCGGATATCCCTGCGGACGCTGAGGAGTCGGGGGCAGCTTGGACACCCGGACAGCCAACAACGACACCCCAATGGCGGCAGCATCGGCCAGGTAGTCCGCGCCCTCGGCAAGCACGCCCAGCGAGTTCGCCGAGATTCCCACAACAACCAGCCCTGCCACGAGCACCAGGTTCAAAATCAGGACGACGCTCAGCCGACGGGTACGAGTCACCTCTTCAGCGTAACCATCGGGAACCTGCTACCCCTTGAAGACCGGTGCCCGCTTCTCCTGGAATGCCCGGAATCCCTCGGCGTAGTCCTCGGTCTTGCAGAGCCGCGCCTGCTCGTCGTTCTCTTCGGACATGGCGGCCCACAAGCCCAGGCGCTGATCCCGTATATCGGCCACCAACTGCTTGCTCGCAAGGAAAGCTCCGGTCGCGCCCGCCGCGACCCGTTCAACGATGGCCCGAGTGCCAGGCAGCAAATCGTCGTCAAGCATGACCCGGCTGAACATGCCCTGCGCCACGGCCTCGGCGCCGCTGATCAGGTCCGCGGTGTAGATGAGGTCGAGGGTCCGGTGCATGCCGAGGCGCTCCGTGAAGTACCAGTGCCCGCCCGAGTCCAAAGTGGCGCCCAGCTTGGCGAACGGCGAACCGAATTTGGCGTTCTCCGCCACGTAGACCACATCCGTAGCCAGCAACAAGCCGAGCCCGACGCCGAGGCACGCGCCGTGCGCTGCCGCGAAGGTCGGGGCGGGGAAGGCTGCCATCTTCTTGAGCAGCGGCTCCACGAGCCCGTTCAAGTACGCCTTTGCATCGTCGCTCTCCGGCGTCACACCGGCAATGTCGCGTCCCGCGCAAAAGGCGCGGCCCTCTCCGCGGATGAGCAGCGCCCGCACCATTCCGCGGGAGGCGGCGGCAGCGGCGTCGTCGTACGCTCTATCCAGTTCCGCAAGCGCCGCCTCGTCGAGCGAGTTCAGCTTTTCCGGGGCATTGAGGACAATTTCGGCGATGCCGTTGGCGATGGAGAGCTCGATCATTCGTTTATTCCTTAGACGTCGAAATCGACCGTGACGGATTCACTCGTGGGGTGGGACTGGCAGGTCAGCACGTAGCCCTTGTCCAACTCATCCTGCTCCAACGCGTAGTTCTCGTCCATGCTGACCGTCCCAGAGACCAGTTTGGCGCGGCACGTGCCGCACACGCCACCGGCGCACGCGAACGGAACGTCCGGGCGGACCCGCAACGCCGCGTTGAGGATGGATTCCCGCGCGTGGGTGGGGCTGGCGACATCGCCGGTCAAACCATCCAGCTTGAAGGTGATCTTGAAGGTGTCCTTCGACTCGTCCTCCACAACGGGCCGGCCGGCGTTGCCCTCGGGGCGGTCCGGGCGGCCAGTGGTGAAGAGCTCGAAGCGGACGTGCTCAGGCTCCACGCCGCGGGCGGCAAGGGTATCCCGGCACAGCTGGACCAGCTCGAACGGACCGCACAGGAACCATTCGTCCACGTCCTGCGCGTGGATGGCGGTGCCCAGCAGCTGCTGCAGCTTCTCGGCGTCGATGCGTCCAGTCATGAGCGGCGCAATGCGCTGCTCGCGCGACAACACGTGGTGCAGCGCCAAGCGCGAAGGGTACTTGTCCTTCAGGTCCGCCAATTCCTCGAGGAACATGACGTCCATCGCGGCCTTGTTGGCGTAGATCAGGTCGAAGCGGGTCTCCGGGTTCGCGGCCAGCAGGGTGCGGGCGATCGCGATCACCGGTGTGATGCCCGAGCCGGCGGCGATGGCCACGAAGGAACCGGCGTCGCCGAACTCCCCTGCCATGTTCTCCGGATTGTTCATGGAGTTCATGACATTCTGCTGGACAGTCTTGCCGTCCTTGCCATGCTTGGAAATGAACGCGCCCATGGGGCTCATGACGTCCAGGGTATCGCCGGCCTTGAGTTCCGCGTTCGCCCACGTCGAGAAGATGCCGCCCAGGTCCTTCTTGATGGCCACCCGGATCTCGCTGCTGCCGTCCGCGAAGCTGCGTGGCTCTGCGCAGATGGAATAGCTGCGGCGGACTTCGTGCGGCTCGCCGCTCTCGTCCGGGAGCGTGGTCCGCAGAGCCACGTACTGGCCGGGAAGGTAGTCATACTGGCCGGCGAGCTCAGCCGGAACATCGAACGTGACCTCGATGGCGTCTTCAGTCAGGCGGCGGACTTCCGAAACGCTGAGGGAATGAAAAGACGCACGACGGCGGCCGGTGGCCTGCGCTTGTTCGGCTGCGGTCTGGCGGACAACGGGCATGTCGGATTCCTTACAGGACTTTGAAGTAGTCGAACGGTTCCTTGCAGTCCTGGCAGACGAAGAGCGCCTTGCAGGATGTGGAACCAAAGCGGGTGAGTTCCTTGGTGTTCAGCGAAGAACACTGGGGGCATTTCACGGCGAGGTTGAGCCGCACCGGGCCGGAGTGGCCGCCGGCTGCTGCCCTGCCACTTGGAGGTGCGATGCCGTATTCCTGCAGCTTGGCCTTGCCGTGCTCGGTCATCCAGTCGGTGGTCCAGGCCGGGGCCAGGACGAGTTCGACGTAGACGCTCGGGTATCCCTCTTTGTGGAACGCGCTCTTGAGGTCGTCGCGGATCGCGTCCATCGCGGGGCAGCCCGAGTACGTCGGCGTAATGGTGACCTGGACCGCGGGGACCAGGCCGCCGTCGTCGAACAGCGCCACGTTGCGAAGGATCCCCAGATCCTCGATGGTGAGGACCGGAATCTCCGGATCGCACACCGTGGCCGCAATCCCCCAGGCCTTCTGCTCGGCGGTTTGCTTGGCCTGTGTTGGTGTTTCTTGAAGGAACATGTCCACCGTCACCAGCTTGCACCGGGATGTTCGCGGGCCAGCACCTGCATCTCGGCGAGCAGGTAGCCCAAGTGCTCGGAATGCTTGCCCTGGCGGCCGCCACCCAAGGATTGCGGGATTCGTTCGAGGTTCAGATCCTCATCGAGGCCGGCTTCGCTCAGGATTTCGCCCGTGAGCTGGTCGAAGTCCGCGCGGAGGCTGGAGGGCTGTACGCCTGCTCCGCTTTCAGCGAGGCGTGCCGTGAGCTCGTCGTCTTCGAAGAGTTCTTCCACGTACGGCCAGACGAGCTTGAAAGCCTGGACCATACGACGGCGGGACTCTTCCGTGCCGCCGGCAAGCCTGAGGACCCATTGGGCGCTGTGGTCGCGGTGGTAGTCGACCTCTTTGAGGGCCTTCGCCGCGATGGCTGCGATGGTGGCATCCGCGGATCCGGTCAGCCGCTTGTAGAGCTCGAACTGGTAATAGCTCACGATGAACTGCCGGGCGATGGTGACGGCGAAGTTCCCGTTGGGCTGCTCGAACAGGTGGGCGGAACGGAACTCGTGCTCACGGCGGAAGTACGCCAGATCGTCCTCGGACTTGTCCCACGCCGCGCCGGCGTAGGTGAGGAATGAGCGGGCGTGGCCGAGCTGGTCGAGCGCGATGTTGCCCAGGGCGACGTCCTCTTCGAGCTCCGGGGCGCGGGAGATCCAGTGACCCAGGCGCTGGGCCAGGATCAGGCCGTCGTCACCGATGCGCAAGGCGTATTCCGCGACGTCCTCGCTTGGCTTGACTTGTCCCTTGCGGATCTCGAGGGCGATGTCCTCGGGGCGCAGGGCGTTCCCGGGGGTGATGCGGGTGGCGCTTGCGGAACCGTCTCCGGATGCACCTGCTCCCTTGACGCCGACGGAGATATCGCCGTGGCCCTCGATGGCGAAGTCCGGGTTGCTTATTTCTGGCGTGCTCACAGGTGCTTCACGCCTTCGCTCTTGGTGTAATACGTCGCGTGGCGGTAGTCCTTGCCCTGCGGGGACTCGAAGAAGGAACCCTTGGAATCCGGGTCGCTTGAGGAAATAGCATCGGCCGGAACCACCCAGATGGACACGCCTTCGTTGCGGCGCGTGTACAGGTCGCGGGCGTTGCGCAGCGCCATCGCCGCGTCGGGTGCGTGCAAGGATCCGGCGTGGACGTGGGACAGGCCGCGGCTGGAGCGGACGAAGACTTCCCAAAGGCTCCAGGGGGTTTCGTGGGGTTCGTTGGCTGTCGAGTCGTTGGGGGTCATGCTGCGTATTCCTTCTCTGCTTGCTTGCGGGCGTACTCGGCGGCCGCTTCGCGGACCCAGGCGCCGTCGTCGTGCGCTTCACGGCGGCGCTCAAGCCGCTGCGCGTTGCAGGGACCCTTTCCGGCGAGAACGTTTTTGAACTCGTTCCAGTCCAAGGGGCCGTGTTCCCATTTCTTGGTTTCTTCGTTGAAACGGACGTCCTTGTCCGGGAGCGTGAGGCCCAGGACCTTGACCTGCTCCACCATCATGCCGACAAAGCGGCTGCGGAGCTCATCGTTGCTGAACCGCTTGATGTTCCAGGCCATGGACTGCTTGGAGTTGGGGGAATCGTCGTCGGGCGGGCCGAACATCATCAGCGCCGGCGCATACCAGCGGTTGACCGCGTCCTGGGCCATCGCCTTCTGGGCAGGGGTGCCGTTGGACAGTTCAAGGAGGATCTCGAAACCCTGGCGCTGATGGAACGACTCTTCCTTGCAGATGCGCACCATTGCGCGTCCGTAGGGGCCGTAGGAAGCGCGGCACAGGGGAACCTGGTTGCAGATCGCGGCACCGTCGACGAGCCAGCCGATCGCTCCCATGTCCGCCCAGGAAATCGCGGGGTAGTTGAAGATGGACGAGTACCGGGCCTTCCCAGCGATCAAGTCGCTGGTCATCTTGTCCCTGCTTTGGCCGAGGGTTTCCGCGGCCGAGTAGAGGTACAGGCCGTGGCCTGCCTCGTCCTGCACCTTCGCCATGAGGATGGCCTTGCGCTTGAGGCTCGGAGCCCGGGAAATCCAGTTGGCTTCCGGCTGCATGCCGATGATCTCCGAGTGCGCGTGCTGCGAGATCTGGCGGAGCAGGGTCTTGCGGTAAGCCTCCGGCATCCAGTCGCGGGGTTCGATGCGCGAGTCCTCGGAGATGATGCGGTCAAAGTACGCCTGACCGGCCTGTTCCCGCTCAAGCTCTTCGGGGGACAGCTCAGCGGGCACAGACTGCAGATTCTGCGATGCCATGGTTGCTCCTAAATATTTACCGACCGTTCGTTCAGAATATGCGGAAGGCGCGAGATGCGTCAAGCGTTCAGGTTGGTGAGGCTGGGTCTACACAACGCTCGCTCAGATATAAGGCGCTCTCCCCCGACGCGCGCTCACATATATGGCCAAACGCCGAAACGCCCGCTCAGATCATGTGATCGAGCGTTCGCCGAAAACGCCCCAAAGGTGAGCGAGCGTTCGCCGAACGCCCCAAAGGTGAGCGGGCGTCGGCGAAAACGCCCCAAAGGTGAGCGAGCGTCGGGCCGGAAGGGCTTGTTTGTGAGCGCGCGTCTGAGGGGGGAACGGCACAAAGGCGAGACGACGGCGAAACGGGACTGCCGCCGTCGGGCGCTAAGAGACTGTGCCCGGCACATCGACCGAAACGCTCGCTCAGATATAAGGCCAAACGCCGAAACGCCCGCTCAGATCATGTGAGCGAGCGTCGGGCCGGAAGGGCTTGTTTGTGAGCGAGCGTCGGGCGGGGCGTGGCACTCAGGCCGACGCCGACACCGGGACGAAGGTGGGTCGCGGTGTCAGTTGCTTCCGCGCCCAGCGGGCAAGCTTCTTGCCTTTGCCCTTCCACCAGTTGTCCTCGTCCTTGTCTTGGTGCCAGCGGAAGATGATCATCACAATCACGAAAACGCCCATGGCCACGTCCGCCCAATTCCATTGGATTGCCTTGGCGAGCACACTGACGCCCATGACAAGAATCGACGGCACCGCCAGGGTCTTGAAGATGGTGTTGGCGACATAACGGCGATGCGACCGCGGCACGGACACGGCGCGGACCATGTCGAAACACACGCATACCACCACCATTGCCTGGCCCAAGTCCATCAGAATGAGCCCGGGCAGTGACCCGGCGAACATGGAAGCGGATTCCATCCCCGCGCTCAACGGACTGCCCCCGTCGCTATCGGACGCGGATAGGACACAACAGGATTGCAGGAAACACACATACGGATAACCCCCAGAGACCAGGAACTGCATTGAGACCAACTGCGTTCCATTCAATCCGTTGGCTCCAGGGCCGGTCACGAGTAGTGGGTACTCTACTTTGCTCGCCCGAATACTTGCACGGCGGCCAGTTACCCGGTCCGGCAACCGGCTTAATACAGTGCCGGCTCTAGTACAGTGCCGGGGCTTCTGTCTGCGACGGTTCCTGCGGCGGACCAGCCGGCAGCGCCACAGTGAAGGTGCTTCCAGTGCCGGGCTTGCTGCTGCAGGAGATGCTGCCGCCATGGCGTTCCACGATGGACTTGGTAATGGACAATCCAAGTCCGACGCCCGGAATCGCGGCCTGACGGGCAGCGTTTGTCCGAAAGAACCGAGTGAAAATCCTGGCCGACTCGTCGGTGGTCATGCCCATCCCCGTGTCCTTCACTTCAAGCTGGACCCATCCGTCGTTCCGCTCCGCCCTGATCGTCACGAGTCCGCCACCAGGCGAATACTTGATGGCGTTGGATACCAGATTGTCCAAGGCCTGTCCCAGCCTCAAGGGGTCGGCGTTCGCCCACAGGGGTGCGGGAACGTCGGCGACGAGGCCCACGTGGGCGGCGTCGGCCTGCGCCCGCGCAGAAACCAAGCTGTTTTCGACCAGCCCGGCCAAATCCGTGCGCCGCAGATGCACGCTCTCTACTGCCGCAGCTGACGAGAGCAGGTCCTCCACCAAGGCCCGGAGCCGCTCGGCATTCCGCTCCGCAACTTCCAGGCCAAGCCTTGTTGCTGGTTGGAGTTCTTGGGCGCCGCGCAGCACAAGATCGATGTTGCCCAGGATGGATGTCAGCGGCGATCCGAATTCGTGCGAAACGTTGGCAACCAATTCGTCCTTGGCCGCGAGTGCATCGACAACATCCGTCACGTCCTTGAAAACGATCACCGCACCAGCAAATCCGTCGTCGAGCTCGCTTTTCATACCCCTTGCGGCGGTTGAGACGGCCCGTTGGCCGGTGCCGGCGCCGAACCAAAGCAGATAATCGGAAAATGTTTCCCCTTGAACGGCCCTCCGAACAGGGCCCTTTTCAAGCTGAATCGGCGTCCGCCTGTCCTGGCCGAAAACCAGCCAGTCTTGTTCCGCGTGCCCCCGCGAGCCTTCCGCGGGCATTGCCATCTTTAGGAATGCCTTTTGTTGGTTGTTGATCAGGAGGGTTTCGCCCTGCGAATCGACGGCGACAATTCCGACGTCGATCGTGTCCAGGATTGTCTTGAGCAGTGTTTCCCGCTCCCTGCTGGCGGCCAACAATTGCCGAAGGGCCTGATCCCGCTGGCTTACCCTCCGTTGCTGGAGACGTGCATTTGAGCCAGCCAGACGAATGGAGACTGCCATTGCGAACATCATGAGGGGCAAGAGCAGCACCGAAGAAATGTCCGACGAAGTGGGACGGGGCAAGTGCGAAACCACCGGGGGAAACGCGATGACGAAAGGACCTACAAAGCTGAGGATCAGGCTTGTCTTGGAAAGCATGCCCGAGGCAGACAACCAGATCACGGGAAAGATAGCCAATGTGATGAGGCCAGGTATCGCGCTGAAAGCGCCGTTTCGCGTGAACCAGAGGGCAACAAAATCCAAAATGGGGATCGCAAGGCTTGCGCTCGGTGCCAATCTCTCCCAAGGGACCAGCAGGCACCCCAGGAACAGGACGCCGTGGAGAAGGACTCCGGTAACGAACAACCAATTTTGGGTCAACCCTGGCCAAACAGTAGGTGCCGCGATTGCCAAGCCCGCGATGATGAGCGTTAGTGGCAATTCACAGACAGCCAGCCGGGCGCGAGGCGTGAGTTTTCTGAAGAAACGGGCGGCCGCGCGGAAAAATGGCTGCTCACTCAAAGTCGAGACCCTTCCTTGGAGATTCGCGAGCATTTACTGCTCCACGCGATTCCCGAAGGAACCGCCCGGAGTCCACTATTCCCCCCCCCAAAGGAACCACAATACGATGGTCCGAACGATCCAACTGGAAGTTCGGAGCAGCGCTTAATCCACATATTAGATGCCAGATGGCTTTAATGCTTGTATCGTGAGTATTTGGGTGGCATTTACCGCATTGCGCTGGGCTGTGCGGCGATGTGCGCCCACAAGGATGTCCAATGAGCGAGCCTGGGGTAGCTGTAGTCATTGAGGATGACGAAGACGTACGAAATCTGGTTGACGCCATCCTCAAAGAAGCTGGATTTGTGGTGCATTCTGCCGCCACCGGACGCGAAGGCGTGGAAGTGGTGCGGGATCACCATGCCTCCGTGGTGACGCTCGACGTCGGGCTTCCGGATATGGACGGCCACGAGGTTCTGCGTCGGATTCGGCAATTCAGCGACGCATATGTCGTGATGCTGACGGCCAGGCGCGACGAGCCGGACACGTTGACGGCTTTCCTCACCGGTGCGGACGACTATGTCAAGAAGCCGTTTCTACCGCGCGAGTTGAGGGCCCGGGTCACCGCCATGATGCGGCGGCCGCGCGCGGAAGGCAGGCTTGCGTTGCCGGAGGAGGGTCGCGGGGGTTCGGGCGGTGCGGCCGGTTTAGACCGGCCCGACGGCGGTGCGGCAGACGGCGGTTCGGCCGGGGCCGCTGCGGCCGGTTCAGACGGGACCGGTTACGGCCCTGACCGAGCTGTGATTCGGCACAATGGCTTGGCCCTGAACTACAAATCACGCATGGTGACGCTTCAAGGTTCAGCCCTGACGTTGACGAGAAGCGAATTCGATCTGCTCTTCGACTTGCTTCGGGCGAATGGGGAGGTGCGGACGCGCGCTGACCTCGTGAGGGCTGCGCGCGGTGACTACTACGACGACGATGCGTACATCAGCGACGCCGACGAACGGGCTGTTGAAACCCACATCGGGAACCTCCGCCGAAAGCTCCGCGAAGATCCACAATCACCGCGCTTTCTACAGACTGTCCGAGGAGTCGGGTATCGGCTCACGCCGAAAACATCGGACTAAGCGGGCGAACGTCAATCGTTCCGGAGGACGTAGCTGTCCTTTAGTTCCTGGACCGTTAGGTGCCCGCATTCTGCAACTTCCTTCAGGAGGGGGCGGGCCTCACGCAATTCACTTTTTCGAATGCGCTCCTCCAGTTGCGCTGCAAGTACCGCGAGGCGAACACCGCCAACCATCGTGGACGAGGTCCGGAGGCTTAGGACCGCGTTCAGGGCCGCGGCAACGTCGCCGCGCTCGACGGCGGTCGCCAGGATTTCGTATCGCTTTCCCCAGAGTTTCGCGAAGTCGCCTGCAAACGTGCGTGCGATCAGCGGATTGTCCACTTGGTCTTCCAGGAGTTGGAATTCCGCGAGGTCCAGTATGGGATGTTCGGCAAGCGGGACGGCGGGCAGCGCGCTCGAGTCGTCAGCTGAGCCCGGATGGCTCGGATCTGAATCCTCGTTGACCTCGCTGGAACCTGAACTGAACATAGCCCAATGCTACTTTCTGAATTCCGGAAAAACCGAACTTATGCTTATCTTAAGGAAATCTTAGGCCTTTCTTGATTCAACCCCTTTTTCATGCAGAGCGCCCAATTCGGACAAATGTGATATTGCGCTCAGCCACCGCTGAACGTGGTTATGGTGTTGATGACAGCCGGACCCAGGATTGCAATGAACAACACCGGGAAGATGAAGAACAGAAGGGGGAAGAGAATCATCACCGGGAGCTTCATCGCCTTCTCTTCAGCGCGTTGGCGCCGCTTCACCCTCATCACCTTTGCCTGGACCCGCAGGACCCGGCTGATCGCAATGCCGTATGTGTCCGCCTGGATTACGGCCTGCACGAAGCTTCGGAGCTCAGGAACGTTGGTACGCTCGGCCAGTGCCAGATAGGACTCGCGGCGGCTCCGTCCAACTTGCATGTCCTGCAGTGTCCGCACCAACTCCTCAGCCAGCGGCCCCTTCCCGTTTTCCCCGGCGCGGGCCAATGCTCCTTCGAAACCTAGGCCCGCCTCGACCGATATCAGCATTTGGTCCATGGTATTTGCGAGTTCCAATTGCAAGGCTTTTTGACGCTCTTGTCCTTTGCTGTAGAGCAAAAGATCCGGAATGAAGTAACCAAGCAATACAACAAAAATCCCAACGAGCTTGATGATCCCGCTCGAGCTGTTGGCACTGATGAATAGGCCCAATAGCGCTCCGCATAATCCAAGGAAGGGCTTGGCCGCGAGGACGCGTCCCAAAGGGAGCGACGGCGGGCGGCCAGCCAGCGCGATCAGCCGATCCAGCTTCTGGACGTAGCTTCCAGGCGTCAGGCGGTAGCCAATGTACTCGAGTGCGCCGCCACGATTTTGTGGACCGGCCTCGGCAACACTTTGACCCTGCGTCAAAAGCTCCTGGACGGCGCGCTGGGTTTTGCGGTCAACCGAGAGGAACGACCAAGCCAGGTAGGCGATAGGCAGGGGAACTAACAGCAGGGAGAGGAGGAGAGAGGGATTCACGCGTCACCTCAAAATTTCAAGTCTATGATCTTGCGCATCCAGAGACCGCCAATGGTCATCAGGATGGCTGAACCAGCTATCATTCCCCAGCCGAGCGGATTGGAGAACATCACGTCCATGTAGCCGGGGTTGACAACCATAAGCATGGTCACGATGCCGAAGGGAAGTGCCATCAGGATGTATCCCGAGAACTTTCCCTCCGCGGCCAAGGACTTGATATGTCCCTTGATCTCGCTGCGTTCACGTATGGTCTCGTTGACTTGGTCCAAGACCTCCGCGAGGTTTCCACCCACCTCGCGGTTGATTTGGATGGCCTGCGCTATCCATACAAAGTCCTCGCTCCGCATTCGCTCCGCTGCGTCGTTGAGCGAGGCCTGGAGAACGCGGCCAAGGCTTGTCTCTGTGATGATCCGGCGCATTTCCTCGGCAGTCGGGCTGGCCGATTCATTGGCCGCAGCGTCGATGGCACGGAGGATGCTGTGCCCGGCCCTCAAGCCGCCGGACAGTAGTTGGAGGGTGTCGCCAAGCTGAGCGTCGAATTTCCCGCGCCTTTTGCCAGCCAGGGAACCGAGGATGAGCCGGGCAACGAAGGGTGCCGGGATGAAGAATAGGATGGCCACCAACGGGCCCCCGATCACCAGCCCGATCAAGGCACCCACGAGTGCACCCGCAATCACAAGGATGAAGAAATCCGCCTGGCTCATCCGCAGTCCGGCATTCTCCAGTTCTTCACGATTGAAGAGCCGCACGTTGCGCCTGGCCAGAACCCCGTGAAGTACCTCGGTGGCAGAACCTGCAAACCGCGTCAGCTGGGACCCCGAGCCTTCATGATACGGACGCCTCCTATCGAACGGAACTTCCGGGGTTTTCGGCAAAATCACAGCCACCCCGAAAAACAGGATGGCTGAAAGCATCAAGGCCATTCCGATCATGAGCACCATGTTCCACTCACGTCCTTGCTACTGTTGCAGTTGCCAGGGGAGCGGCAAATACCCCGGGAGAAACGCGGATGCCCAGGTCATCGAAGCGGTCGATGAACCGCGGACGGATACCCGTCGGGACGGGCCTTCCAAGAAACATCCCGTGGGCGTCAACTCCAGCCGAGTAGTCGAAAACAAAGGCGTCCTGGAGAGTGACGATGTCGCCTTCCATCCCTTGAACCTCGGTGACGTGTGTGATTCGGCGCGTTCCGTCCCGCAAACGGGAGATCTGGATGATGAGATTCACGGCCGAGGCAATTTGCTCGCGGATTGCGCGCAGCGGCAGGTCCATGCCGGCCATGAGCACCAAGGTTTCAAGGCGTGCCACAGCATCGCGAGGGGAATTTGAGTGCACCGTTGAGAGTGAACCGTCGTGCCCGGTGTTCATCGCCTGAAGCATATCGAGGGACTCTCCGCCGCGGACCTCGCCGACGACGATCCTGTCCGGCCGCATACGGAGGGAGTTCCTGAGCAACTCCCTGATGGTCACTTCACCCTTGCCCTCCGTGTTCGGCGGCCTGCTCTCAAGCCTGACCACATGTTGCTGTTGGATCTGCAGTTCTACGGCGTCCTCAATCGTGACAATCCGGTTGTCCTCGGGGATGAAAGAAGACAGGACATTCAACAACGTGGTCTTACCCGTTCCGGTACCCCCGGAAACAATGATGTTCAGCTTCGCCTTGACGCAAGCGTTAAGGAGCTCAGCCATCTCGGGTGTGAGCGTGCCGAAGTCGATCAGGTTCCTGATAGTCAACGGTATTTTGCTGAATTTTCGGATGGTCAACGACGATCCGCCCACCGCGAGGGGAGGGATCACGGCATTGACGCGCGAGCCGTCTTCAAGTCGCGCGTCGACAAGAGGGGACGACTCGTCGATCCTGCGCCCCACCTTCGAAACAATGCGTTCGATGACCCTCCTGAGATGGTCCTCGGAGCTGAATCCGGAATCCGTCAAGGTCAGCTTGCCTTTTCTTTCGACGTAAATCTGGTCCATCCTGTTGACCATGATTTCGGTAACGTCTGCATCGTCCAGCAAGCGTTGAAGCGGCCCGTAGCCAAGGACGTCATCCGCCACGTCCGCCACGAGCCTGCTGCGTTCGTCCGCGGACAATGGAACCTGCTCGCCGTCGATGATCCGGATGAGCTCTTCCCGAGCAGTAGACCGCAACTCCTGTTCGCTGACGCTCGAGTCGTTGAACCTTGCCCCCAGTCGCTCGAACAGCGCCGTAGCGGCGCGCTGTTTGAGGGCAGCGAAAGCGTCCACCGGTTGCGGGGTCCTGAGCTTCGGCGAGTCAGGGACGTCGGACAGCTTGACTGACGTGTGGGGTTTTGCGGCACCGCTAGGCTTCCCGCCGGTAATTGGCCTTCCTTGCTGAGTGGACTCAGCGAACGTCGGTTTGGGCGAAGACGGCGTGTTTGCGACCCTCCGGCCGACAGACACCTCGACCTTGTCCTCAGCAGCATGCAGGCGTTCGGAAAGCTTCATTAGACCACTACCCTTCTGTGCAGTTTGCGCTGCGCCGTGGCACGCCACGCGGGATTGAAGCGCTCGACAAGTTGTTTGAGTCCCTTGACGGCCGGATCCTTCACCGAGTCCTGGAGCACGGGAATGCCGCGGTTGGTGGAGAACGCTACGGCTTTCGATCGAGGGATGCTCACGTCAACCGGGGCGCCGACGGTGGACTCGACGTCCTGCACCGACAGCCCCGACTTGGAATCAGCCATGTTGAGCACCACATGCCGGGTTTCCGGCAGGAGGTTCAGCCTGCGGAGAATGTCCAGGCCGGAACGGAGGCCACGGACACTTGGAACGTCCATGCCGGTCACCCAGACAGCGTCCGAGCATTGCTCGAGGGCAGCTAGCCCGATTTCGGGCAGTCCAGGTGCCGTGTCAACAACCACATATTGGAATTCTTGTGCGAGCTGTTCGAGGAGCCTACCGACTTGTTCCGGAGAGATCTCGTCTGCTTCGACGGGGTCCTTCGGCGCGCACAAAGCATAGATGCTTGCCGGGTGAACAGTGAGAAATGCCTTGAGCACCAGGGAATCCTGGCTGGCCGAGGGAGTAACGGCATCGGTGACTGTATGCGCCGGATTGAGGTAGAGCCCGGAGGCGACGTCACCGAATTGCAGGTCCAGATCCACGATCACCACGCTCATCGGCGCGATCTTGCCCAACCCCACTGCGATGTTCGTGGCGATGGTCGTCTTGCCCACGCCGCCTTTGGGGGAAAAGACGCCGATCACCAAACCCTTCGGGGAGCCGGATTGCGTGGGTTCCCCAGTGCGCTGCCGGCTCGCGAAAGACTGGCACGCGCGCTCAAGCATGACCCGTATCTGAGCCAGGTCTGCGTCCGGGCTCATGATGTCGCGGATACCGGACCGCATGGCTTGGAGGACAAACGCAGGATCCAGTTCACTGACAAGGATGACGCTCAGTTCCGGCAACTGCACATCGAAGACGGTGGCCAGGCGCAGGGCATCTTCCACGGGCACGCCGGGTCCCAGAATCAGCACTTCGAGTTGTTCCTGGTTGAGCGCGCCGAACAGTTCGGCGGGGTCAGCCGGCAAAACGCTCGTGAAGAAGGTCTGCACGCTTCCCGGCAGGCCGCCCGCGACAGCTTGGCGTAAACGTTGGTCAAAGTCGGTGTTCGGGGTTATCAGGACAAAGCGGCTCATTTGTATACCCCGCTCTGCTGCATGACGGTGGGGCCACTGTCTTTGGCATCCAACGGCTCTTTGCTAAGCCAGATCTTCTCGAACTCGGCGGCGAAGACAATCTTGGACGCGTCCACATCGCTCACTGCAACGGTCAGTAGGAGGGAGCCGGTGGGAAGTGCGCTGTCCTTGGATCCGGCCGCACCGGGACTCGGCGTCGCTTGTGCACTCGCTGCTGTTTGGGGGGCGCGTTGGACCATCGTCACAAGAACCTTGTGTATCGCCAATTCGGTAGTTGGCTTGTCGCTCGACATGGAGATGAATATTCCAATATGGTCACCAGGAACCAGCAGTCCCCCGACCACCCGCTGGGGTTCCAGTTGAAATGAAACCTCCTGAAGCCCCGCGGGCACCTTGACGTCTCCAGGAGTCTTGAGTGCATCCGGGGCCACCAAACGCTCGGCTACCAGGGTCTCGCCAGGGACGAGGTCGACGGCGGCGACCTTGCCTGCTGAGTCCCCCAACGTGTGTAGCGCTGTCTTGGGGACGGCCGATCCCGGCAGTTGCTGGGTATCGAGGGAATCCTTCATAGCGTCAACAGAGGTGCCGGCCGGGATGGCCGTCTTGACCACCAGGACGTCAACAGGCGCCAGGTTCTGGACTGCCCGTTGATCCGCACCCTGAGCGTAGGAGAAGACAAGAATCACCCCAACGAGGGCCAGCACTGCCGCGGCCGACCCGGCCAACAAGCGTGACTTCACTTACAACTCCTGTGTTCAAAGAACGGATGGAAACTAGTTGGTGAGGCGGACAATGGTGGCCCCGAAGGCATCTACGGGCCCCAGCGAATAGCCGTCCGCCAGCGAGACGTACTTGACGAAACTGCCGATGATTCCGCGGCAGTTTCCGTTGCAGGAAACTGATGAAGGGACATTAGGACTTGTGTTACGGAAACTGTCCGGAAGATTGTTGTTGCCGCTGAACGTCCACCCCGCTACTTTGAATGCGGCGAAGGACACCAGATGGTAAACGGCGCCGGCTCCCGTACCTGTGACGGCGTCGAAAACCGGGAGCAGAACGATGACATCCCTTCCGGCGGTGATGGTATCGGCCCACTTTTGAAGGGTGGCTGCGCAGTTGCCCGGTGCGCTGTTCCCCGGGGCGCTCCCGCCTTCGCTGACCGCGAGGTTTATCGTGCCGCCGCACGCGCCGGGATCTTGGACGATCCAGCCAAATCCCCCGGCAACCGTGGCACCTGAAGGGCCGTAATTGCAGCTCGGGTTGGCACCGGAGCCGTGATCCTGAAGTAGCTGGAGACCTCCGCCGATGTATCCCTGCACCTGGCAGATGGAGTACACGAGGGGAAAAGGGGTCCTGCCGGCGACGGCGCTCCCCCATTGAACACTCGATGTGGTCAGAACGTTTGCCGAACTAAAACCCAGGACGCGCGCGAAGAAGAGCGAGACAGCATTCGGCGCGCCGCCAGCCTGCTGGGCTCCGGCGGTCACGGTGACCTTCCGGTTTGTCAGATCCAGATTGATCGACTTGATGTTGTTCAGGCCATCGTTTGCGTTCTTGTTTGCGATGTCGCTGGCGATTGGGGACGTGGTGGAGCAATTCGGATCGCTCGTACTCGCGGCGCATTTCTGCGCCACCGCGAGGGCGGCGGCGTCGGATCCGTTCTGAACTTGCGCCCGTTCTGAATACAGCATTCCTGCATCCACGGCGAGGGCGGCGAACCCGAGCAGCACCACCAACAAGAGAGCGACGAGAACGGCAATCGCACCGCGTTCGCCGTCGTGGTGGGTCATCAGCCGCCGCATACCATTACTCCTACTCCTTGCATGGGGAAAGGCCCCGCGATTCCCGTGAGGGTGCTGAGGGTGTACTTGATGGTCACGGACATCTGGGCACCGGACGTGCAGCTGGCCGGACTGAAGGTGAAGGCGGCGTCTGCCAGCTGCGGGTTCAACGACACGGCCGCGTTTTTTGCGGCTGTCTTGGCGGCCGTCTGATCATTCGAAATCGCCATGACCCGGACACCTTCGCGTGCTGCGTTCGAGAGCGACACCTGCACGTTGTAAGCCCTGCCGAATTCCATGATGCCCAGGAGCAACATGATCAGGAGCGGTGCCAGGATGGCGAACTCGACTGCCACGGCACCGCGCTCTGAAGCCCTCGGCATGCTGTTGCCCTCCCAGAGAACGGATAGTTCGAATCAAGCAGAGTGGCGGCCGCCTGAATGCCGCCGCCACTCGGGATTTGCTTGGTGTGCTGGTGTTGCCACCAAGGCACCGTGCCGAGCGCCTCCTAGGGGCAGGTGGCTTGACCGGGTCCTGATCCTGCACTGAAGGTGGTTTTACCAGCTATGGAACACTGGGCTTGGGTGAACGTGTCATGAACTGTCCCACCCAGCAGGGTCACAGCGGCGATGATCACCACTGCGATGAGGGCGACCATGATGCCATATTCGACGGCGGTGGCACCTCTTTCGTCGCGCCGCACGTGAGACGCGGACTTTAGGAAAGCGGAAAGCATTGATGCTCCTTGTTGTCTGGTGCGAACGGTAGGGCAGGACGCGAAGCTACTAGCCGCAAACGTTGGTGGTGGTGTTCCACGTTTTGCCGGAAACTGAGCATTGGACCTGGGAGAAGGTGTTCTTGACCGTCCCACCCAGTGCCGTGACGGCGACGATGATGACGACAGCAATGAGGGCAACCATGATGCCGTATTCGACGGCGGTGGCGCCCTTTTCGCTACGACGGATGCGCGAAGCGGCATTGGAGAAGAAAGCAAACATGTGAAACTCCTGAGCGAGTTGGGGAATGTGGGCTGGTCCAGCACCAGCTCTCTAGCAACTTAGCAACGCCAAATACCCCGTGGAGCAGTCCTTGGGACTTCCTGTGTCAAGACTCGCGATCCTGCGCATTTCTTGGGTTAAACCTAGGGAAACCCTTGCGATCTTGGGCTTTCCTGCCGAGCCCGAGCAAAGGTGGGAAAACAGCTCAACCGCCCCGCCGCCGTCGGGCCCCACCCCCGGACCCGCGCTCACATATACGGCCGAATCCCGGAACCCTCGCTCGGATATATGGCCGAATCCCCGAACCTTCGCTCAGATCAAATGAGCGAGCGTCCGCCGAAAACACCCCAAAAGTGAGCGAGCGTCCGAGGGGGCACAACCCAAAGGTGCCCCAACAGCATGACCGCCCGCCGCCGTCGGGCCCCACCCCCGAACCCTCGCTCACATATACGGCCGAATCCCCGAACCCTCGCTCAGATATAAGTGAGCGAGCGTCCGCCGAAAACACCACATATGTGAGCGAGCGTCGGAAGGGGAACACACACCAAAGGCGCCCCAATAGCACAACCGCCCCGTCGCCGTCGGGCCCCACCCCCGAACCCTCGCTCAGATATATGTGAGCGGGCGTCGGTGGGGGCGCAACGCTAGGCGGGTGGGTGCTCGACGGTCACGGTGCCGGCGTCGCCGTCGACGGTGATTTGTTGGCCGCTCGTGAGCCGCTGGGTGGCGACTCCGGTGCCGAGCACAGCGGGGATGCCGTACTCGCGGGCCACAATCGAACTGTGGCTCAACGGGCCGCCGACGTCGGTGACCACGGCGGAGGCCATCGCGAAGAGCGAGGTCCATGCGGGAGTGGTGATACGGGCAACCAGAACCTCACCGGGCGCCATCTGGCCGAAATCCTGCGGCCCGCCCAGGACGCGCGCAGGAGCACTAACCCTGCCCGCACTGGCGCCGACCCCTTTGATGACATCGCCCGGTTGGTCCTGGGAGCGTGCCGGCATCATTGATTCGAAAGTGCGCTTCATCCAACGGGTCTCCGGCAGCAGTTGCGGCGCGGCCGCCTTGGCCTGGCCCCGCCAAAGCATCTTGCGTTCCTCGACGACGTCGGCACGGACGGGGCGCGCAGCCCCCGTAATTGCCACCGCCACCGGTGCAAGCGGTTCCGTCGTGCCCGTCGCCTGCGGCGCGGCGAGGCCGAACTCGACGGCGCTTTGCAGCTCCTGTTGACGCAGCCAGAACACATCGGCGGGGCGGGCGATGACGCCGGAGTACACCAGCCGTTGTCCGAGTTCGAGCAGCATCCGCCGGATCAGCGGCCAGGCAAGCCCGACGTCGGCCAGGGCATCTTCGCGTATCGGTGCGGACTTCTGCGCCCACCGGAGCAGACGGATGAACGGCGCCTTGCGACTCCGCCCGAGCCGGGTCTGTCCGAGCCGGGCGAGCACCCGCTCGGTTTGGTCCTCCCGCCGGGCGGCCGAAAGCCGCTGGCGCTCATGCGGGTCGTTGCCTTGGCCCCGGAGGTAAAACTTCACCGTATCCAGCAGCGGCGAAGGATCGTCCGCAGGCACCGGGCTGAGGAAGTCCAGGTTGTAGACCGCATGACCGAAGCGATCGAGGTGGGCCTGGAAACGTGGATGCCACTGCTGCCAGAGGGCCGGGTCCATGCCGGCAGGCGGGAGCCAGCTACGCTGCGACTCGGCCAGTGCCGCCGTCGCTTGATTGAGGATCGCCGGGGCCAGCCCCTCAACTTCCCGAGCCCAGGCCGCGAGGTCGTACAACGATTTCTCCGCACGGATCGGTTCACTGTCGTAGCCGAGGAGGAATGTCTCGGCCGGAGGATCTCCGGCGCGCCGGATGAGTTTGTCGTAGAACGCCCGGAAGGAGATTTCGCTCGTCGCGGCGATCGGAATGACTGACTCCACGGCGGTGTAGTACACGGTTCCGGCGTCGAGCAACGTCCGGACACCCTCAAGCAACTCTTCTCCTGAAAGCTCCGCAGCGGACTTCGCCGACCAGTCTTTGAGCACTTCCTTGTAGCGCGGATGCGAGAATTCACGCCAACCGGTCATGCCCATGTGCGCCTTGCCCTGAGCCAAGGCGAGCATGGCCCCCGGCGCCTTGCCCATCACCCGCCACATTGCTGAGGAGCGGTAGTAGTAGTAGGCGTACCCGTTGATGGTGGGCAGTCCGACGTCGCCATCCCTGACCACGTCACTCCCAACGGCTTCGTTCATCAGAGTCTTGAGCGAACGGGTCACCGAGCCGTCAATGAGGTCGGCGAACAGGGGCGAGAGCGGGTCCGGCAGCTGTTCCACGATGCTCGCCCGGAAGTAGAGCCCCTTCGGGTAGGGCAACGGCCAGGTGTCCGGGGTGTCAGCTACGGGTTCAGGCAGGGCCGTGATGGGCCTGGACTGCAACATGAAGAAATTGCCGTCGGCCCGCGCCCATTCGATGTCCTGCGGAGTTCCGAAATAGTCCGAAATCCGTGTTCCATAGCGGGCCAGCGCGGCGGCAGCTCCGTCGTCGAGCACGGCCTGGTTGCGAAGCGCCGTAGGGACCGGTTGCTCCGTAGTCCCTCGTTGGTCCGGAGACTCGCCATCCGCAGGGTGATCCGCGCCGCGGTCCGCGTACACAGTCATGACTTCCTTGTCGGCCGTCCGGCGCGAAAGCACGCGGCCGGTTCCCGCTTCGACCACAAGGTCATCCGTGGTGACTGTTCCACTGACCACGGACTCCCCCAGGCCCCACGCGGCACTGATCACGATCTGGTCGCGGCGCCCGTTGGCCGGATTGGCGGTGAACATGACCCCGGCCGCCTCGGCCTCGACCATCCGCTGGACCACCACCGCGAGGCGAACATCTCCCGGTGCGATGCCTTCCCGGTCCCGGTAGGCCATGGCCCGCGCCGTCCATAAGGAAGACCAGCAATCGACGACGGCGGCATCCAACGCTTCCGCGCCGCGGACGTTGAGGTAAGTTTCCTGTTGCCCGGCGAAGCTGGCCGAGGCGAGGTCCTCGGCAGTGGCGGACGAGCGCACCGCCACGGGCGCGCCGTCGTCGCGGCCGCCGCCGCCGCGAGAGCCGCCGCCGTCGTCGCCGAGGCGAGAGCCGCCGCCGTCGTCGCCGAGGCGTTCATAAGCGGCGGCGAGCTCGTAAGCGATCGCCGCAGGCATGGTGCCGCCAGTGAAAAGGTCCCGGATTGCGGCCGAGGCGTCCTCGTAATCCTGCGGCGCGGCCTCCGACGGGAGCGCCGCCAGTTCCTGGATGCGCGCCTGAATCCCGTTGGCATCCACGAAGGCCTCATACGCCGCGGTGGTCAGCACGAACCCTGGAGGGACCGGAAGCCCGGCGCGAACAAGGTTGCCCAGCCCGACGCCCTTGCCGCCGGCAACGGCGACGTCGGCTGCTTGCACATCGGCGAAGTTGTAGATGTAGGTCATGACCGTCGCTCCTTATCGCGGAGACGCCCTCATCGAGCCTGACTCACAACATACTGCCACGCCGTCCGGCGGGAGGCGATGGCTGCGCTGTCCGGCTTCTTACTGCGGGTCCAACGCGCGTTTCACCGCCGCCTGGTCGCAAGCCTGGAGAACACGAATGAACCCGTCCATTGCTTCCGGCCCCTCGTCGGTGTCAGCCACGCGAACAAGGTGTGAGGCCAGGACAGCGACCTTGACGTTCGTCATGCTGCTGCAACTCACAAGCAGTTTGAAAGCTGCGTCGGAGCTAAGGAGCAGCCGCCCCATCAGGATGCCGCGTGCCTGATTGATGACGCCCCGGGTCGCATTGGCGCCCGCGACGGCGTCACGCGCCGCTTGCTCGGTTTCCCGCCGCAGCGTGGACGTCAGGTCTACCGTGGTCCCCTCGAGCGCGACGGTCCCCGACGGGCCCGGTTGGGCGTTCCCCGCCGTCAGCACACGACGGACTTGTCCCTGCGCGTCAATGATCCGGTGATAAATACAGAAACGGCCGCCGTCCCGGAATACTTGAGCCAGGATCTCCATGGCCCGCGGCCTGTCATCCGGGTGCTTGTGCGACATGAGCAGCTCGAGCGTGGGCACAACTTCCCCTCGCTGGTAGCCGTGGAGATTGAAGAGCCCGTCGGACCATTCCGCTTTCCCTGTGAGCGGGTCAAAGAGGAAGGTTCCGGCCAGAAAGCCAGGGGCGCCCAGTGCACTCGAGTACGTATGAGGGCTGTCCAACATGGCGCAAAGACTCATTTCCTAAGGGTGCTTATTAATTCAGCTAGGCGTACAGAATACAACGCGTACGACGGCGGCACGCGCCGTCGCGTCCGCCCCCATCCGCCCCCCGGGGCTTGGTTCCCGGCCGGGTGTTTGTAGCGCCCATGCAGGAAACCAGCCCCGGATATGCAAGAAACTACCAAATCAGCAGCTTAGTCCTTCACCACCACCTTGCCGACCATTCCAAAGTAGTCGTGGAGTGCGCAGATGTAGTCGTAGACCCCTGCCTTGTTGAATGTCACCGTGAATGTCACGCCCGGCGGCAAAATGCCCGAATTGAGCTGTCCGCCCGTGTAATTCGTTGGATCGCCGAGCGGCGGGAACGGGTTGGCAGGCTCGGTACCGAACGTCACCGTGTGCGGCTCGCCCATGCCGTTGTTCACGAAGCTAACCTTCTCGCCCACGTGAATGACTACTTTAGGCTCGATGAACTGCATGACCATGGCGACGCCATCGTCGGCTCCGGCAATCACGGTGTGGTTGTCCGCCTGGTCGCGGGCGTCGCTCCAGAGTTGGTAGCCGTCACGGATGATGGCCTTTTCAGCCCGCTCTACCCGGTTGTTGTATTGCTCCTGGGTGTACGGGTAGTCCGTTCCCTTGGCCCGCACGTGGACTGTGCCCTTCTGGCCCGCGCCGTGCACAAGGCAGTAGTACGTGAAATCGCCTGTATCCGGGAACTTCAAGGTGTAGGAACTGACTTCGGCGAACCCACTGTTCGAGACGTTCGACATCACGCCGGAGTTGTAATAGGAGTGCCCGTCGTAGGACGTGCCGCCCTGCGCGGATATGTAGAGGGGGCTGAAAGGATCAAAGGGTTGCGTGGACTCGATGGTTTGCCCCGCGGCCAGGAACGTGACCGTATGGATTTCGGCGGCGTTGGCCTCCCAGGTGACTTTGTCACCGGCATTGATGTAAATGTTCTTCGGCAGGAAGGACATTCCCTGGATGGCCTGGTCCGATGATTCGGAGCCGACCTGGACAGTCCACGTCCTTGCGGATTTGCCACTGTCCGCTGCCGCTGTGCCGCTCAGGGCCACGGGCAACACGAGGGCAAGTAGCAAAACCATGAGGGCTCGAAGGCGCGGCAATATATGGGTTTTTGGATGAGCAGTCATAAGACTCATTCCTTAGGAAAATCTTTGCTGACCGGCTGTTATTAGCCTGGAAATTTTGAGGCGCCGGAGACCATGGCGTCGTTTGACGGTGACTCGGTTTCTTTTAAATTCCCTATGAACTTCAGCTCGCAACTGCCGCCCGTCCCCCGCATACGGTGCGGTGCCACGACGTTGGGGCCATGCAGGATCCTCCCTTGCTCGCAGGGATAAAGTCCAGCTCCGTGGGCCAAGAGCCCCCCATTGCGGAACCGAAAGGACACGGCAAAGCCGGCCCATGTGAAGGCGAGAGATTTATCTCTCATCGTGCTACCTGGACGTTATTTTGTCGAGACTCCGGGACTGCATACGGGCGATTATTGTGGCCGAAATGAGGCCTTCCGTGGCGCGTTTTTAACTCACCTGGGTGATACGTTCCGGACATGAACGGACGACGGCGACTGTGGCTTGCGGCGGGACTGGCAGTTCTGCTGGCCCTCGTGGTGGTTCTGGCCGCGGTCATCGCCGGATCCAACAGGACCTCGTCCGGACCATCGCCCTCAAGCGCCTCCGCGGGCGCAACGGCTACCCGCACTCCTTCCCCCACCAAGTCCCCTGCGCCAACCGCTGCTGCTCCGGCCCCCGCACCGGCCCCGCCTACTATCCCGGAGCTTCCCGCGACCCCCATGAACATCCTGGTGATTGGCAGCGACAGCCGTGCCAACGCCAGGGACCAGAACAACCAGACCGTCACAACGGGGCAATCATCGGACCAACGCTCGGATTGCCTGATGCTGATCCACGTCCCAGCAGACCGGCACAAGGTCTACGGTATTTCGATCATGCGCGACAACTGGGTGGACATCCCGGGCTATGGCGCATCCAAAATCAACGCCAGCCTTGAGGTGGGAGGCATCCCCCTGGTGGTCCGGACCGTCGAGACGCTATTGGGCACGCACATAGACCACACCGCCATGCTGGACTTCGAGGGCTTCAAAGTCCTGACGGACGGCCTCGGCGGGATCGACGTCAATGTCACACTGCCCTTCACCGCCAGCTTTGACACCCATCACACCTTTGTTGCCGGCGTCAACCACTTGGACGGAGAAGCGGCCCTGGAGTTCGTCCGCGAGCGCTACTCGTTCGTGGACGGAGACTACCAGCGCGTCCGCGACCAGCAGACTTTCCTCCGCGCCCTCTTGGCGAAGCTTTCCGGGGGCGTCCAGACTCCTGCCGGCGTGTTGGGACTCGTCCAATTTGCAGCGAACTACCTCACTGTGGACCAGGGATACGACCCCGCAGCCGTCGCCATCCTGGCCTACGGACTCCGCACCGTGGACCCCAAAGCCTCCGTCTTCTTCACCCTGCCCACTGCGGGCACGGGGACCTCCCCGGACGGACAATCGATCGTGGTGCCGGATTACGCGGGAATCGGAGAAGTGGCCGCGGCGCTGCGGGACGACACCCTGCCTGAATATGTGGCCGGCCACGGTTACTGAGCCGCCACGGGCTACTCGTTTCCACTACTCGGAGGCAGCAAGCGCCTGCCTCCCACCACTCGAAAACTACTTGATCGAATCTTTAACCAATCTTCGAGAAAAGCTTGCGGGAACCTTGCGGCTTCCTAAAAATCCTGCCGGAAAGTAGAGGTCATCGGACAGCAAAGTCCCGGTCACACGGGCTTCAAGAAACGGAAAACATCATGGGTCTCAACCTGAAAACCACCACCGGCAAAGTCATTGCATCCCTGGCCCTGGTCGGCACTGCTGCCGGCGTGGCAGGACTGGGAACCTACGGTGCCTTCACCTCCAGCACCTCCGCCAGCAACACCGTCGCCTCCGGCATCGTGAACATCGCCCTGGGCGCCTCCGGCACCACGAACCGCCTCAGCGTCGCCGCCTCCGGCCTGGTCCCCGGCGACACCGTCCAACGCGTAGCCACCCTGAGCAACGCCACCGGAAACCAGAACCTCTCCGCCATCACCCTGACCACCGCGGCGACGGCTCCGGGCTCCAAACTGGACACCGACCCGACCATGGGCCTGCAGGTAACCGTGGATGACTGCTCCGTGGCATGGACCGAAGCCGGCACCGCCCCCGCGTACACCTACACCTGCGGCGGCACAACTACTTCGGTGCTGGCCTCCCGTCCCGTCATCGGAGCGGACCTCACTCTGGCCAACCTCACCTCGGTCGCACCCGGACACACCGACAACCTCCGCGTCACCCTGACCCTGCCCGCCACCGCGGACAACTCCCTGCAGAACCAGAGCAGCACCATCGCCTTCACCTTCATCGGCACCCAGCGCACCGCCGCCGCCCAGTAACACCGCCCAGTAACACCCCCCAACCCCAGCCAGCCCTCCGCCGTCGAGCCCCCCTGAAAACGACGGCGGAGGGCATCCCCCCAGAACGGAGACCCAGCCATGACCGCATCACTGGTCCGCCACCGGCGGGTCTCCCGGACAGCCACCACGACGGCGACACCCGGCACCGATAAGCCCGCCTCGGGTAAGAACCCGGGCGTTGGGTCGAGGGTTGCCCGGGCCATGGTCAGCGTCATCACGACCACGGCAATGGTCGCCGCGGTCGCTGCGTTCCTGTTCCTCGCCGTCGGGCCCCGAATCCTCGGTTACCAGACCAGCACCATGCTCACCGGCTCGATGTCGCCGCTGATCAACCCGGGAGACGTGGTTGTCACCGTTCCCGTGGCGGTCCAGAACCTGAAGGTCGGGGACATCATCACCTACCACATTCCGGTGGAGGACCAGCGGGTGGAGACCCACCGGATCATCGACTTGACGGTGAACAACCAAGGCACTGCCACCGTCCGCACCAAGGGCGATGCCAACAACGGCGCCGACCCCTGGACCGCGACCCTGGCAGCAGGCCAGGTTGACCGCCAGGTGTTCACCGTCCCCTACCTCGGCAACGCGATCCGCGCTCTTCGTGATCCCATTGTCCTGAAGGTCCTGATGTACGGCGCTCCCGCTGCCCTGGTCATCATGGTGCTCGTCTCCATCTGGCGGAAAAAGCCCGAAGGCGACGACGACGCCGTGGACGCCGGCGCCGCCCTGCCGGCCTTTGACCGCCGCCCCCTCAAGCGCCTGGCCAGGGAGATGAAGAGCAAGGAGGCCGCTGAGAAGTTCGCCGCCACGTACGCGAGGCTGCTGCCACAGCGGGTGGACAAGATCAGCCACGCACTGAGCACCGGCGACAGCGACCTCGCAATGGATGCGGTGCTCAGCCTGAGAACCAGCTCCTCGATGGTAGGGGCGCTCCGGATGGAACAGCACTGCGTCCGCCTCGAACACGCCTTGGTCACAACCGATCACACCGCGGCGATCCAAGCCGGGGAACTCGTCCGCCAGCACCAACCACAGCTGGAAAAAGCCTTGGGCGGTCGCACCACCCGGCGCGCTGCTTGAAATCCTCTTCAAAGAACCGAACCGGGTCCGCTGCCTTTACCGCATGAAAGCGGTGAGAATGGGTGGACCACCGGGCCTGACAGAAAGCCGCTGACCTTGCGTAGAAGCCGGAGCACCGCCGACACCGCGCAGACCCCTGCGTTGGGACGCGTCGCCGCGGTTCTGGCAGCGGCTGCGGTACTGTTGTTCGCTCCGGGTATCGCCCAAGCCGCGTTTAAAGGAACGGACTCCGGTTCAACCAGCGTAGGGACTATGTCGCTGCCCGCACCGACCGGTGCCAGTGTGACGGCCACCTGCATAGCTCGCAGCCTCAGCATCATCGTGGTGAGCCATGGAACAGTCCCACGGGCGACGTACTACGATTTCACCGTGACGAACCCCGGCGGCGGCAACATGCAAACGTCCAATTGGACATACACCAAAGCCACTGCAGCCAAGGGAACCTGGACCTACCAGATCCACGGGCTGTACCAGGCATCTCCCGGCAATGTGTGGACGGGCCAGCCCTTCCAAGGAACAGTGGTGTGCTGACGGAGCGGCCGCTCTGAGCGAAATCAGTGGTGGCGCGTCGGTGGCCCTCTATAGAGTTGCCCCATGAGCCAGCCAGTCACGCTTCCAGTTCCCCCCGTCGCCAAGAAGGTGCCCACCACCCGCGAGCACCACGGCGATGTTTTCGTGGACAACTACGAATGGTTGCGGGACAAGGAATCCTCCGAGGTCATTGAGCACTTGAAGGCTGAAAACACCTACCAGGAAGCCGTCACCGCACACCAGGAACCGCTGCGCGAAGCCATCTTCCAGGAAATCAAGGGACGCACCCAGGAGACCGACCTCTCGGTCCCCAGCCGCAAGGACAACTGGTGGTATTACACCCGCTCGGTCGAGGGCAAGGAGTACGGCATCCACTGCCGTTTCCCGGCCGCTAACTCCGGCGATGCGGTAGCCGACTGGACCCCGCCGTTGGTGGAACCCGGCGTCGAACTCCAAGGCGAAGAAGTCCTGCTGGACGGCAACGCCGAGGCGGACGGCAAGCCGTTCTTCTCCATTGGCGGCACCGCCGTGACGTTGGACGGCAACCTCTATGCCTACGCTGTGGACAACTCCGGCGAGGAACGATTCACCCTTCATATCAAGGACCTGCGGACGGGCGAACTGCTGCCCGACGTCATCGAGAACATTTTCTACGGCGTCGCCTTTTCCCCCGACGGCACCCGGATCTTCTACACCGTGGTGGACGACGCCTGGCGCCCGTACCAGGTGAAGTCGCACGTCCTGGGCACGCCCGTCAGCGAGGACGAGGTCATCTACCAAGAGGACGACGTCGCCATGTGGCTCGGATTCGAGCTCTCCTCCGACCGGCGGTACCTCGTGCTGAGCATCGGCTGCTCGGAATTCAGCGAGACGCGCCTGATGCGCTTTGACGACTTCGACGCCGGCCTGTCCACCGTGATTTCCCGCGACGAACACATCCTCTACGAGGCTGAGCCGTTCCTGCTCGACGGTGCTGATGGACAAAAAGTTGAGACTATCCTCCTGACCCACAACAAGAATGCCATCAACTCCATGGTGTCCATCGCGGACCCGGCCGAGTTCGCCAAGCCGCTGGCCGAGCAGAACTGGCGCACCGTCGTCGAGCATTCCGACGCCGTCCGCGTCAACGGGGCCGGCGTCACCTCGACGCATCTGGTGGTTGCGGTACGGCAGGATACGATCGAACGCGTGCAGGTGCTGCCCCTCGCCGGGCTTGGAACCTCGGCGCAGGGCGCCGCAGTTGAACCTGCTTTTGACGAGGAGCTGTACACGGCCGGGGTGGCAGGTTCGGACTACGAAGCCCCGGTGATCCGCATCGGATACACGTCTTTCTTCACGCCGTCGAGGGTGTACGACTTCGTGCTGCCCACCGCCGCGCAGCCGCACGGCGAACTGTTGCTGCGCAAGGAAAGCCCGGTGCTGGGCGGGTACACCGCATCCGACTACGTGGCCACCCGGGAATGGGCGACGGCGGCGGACGGCACGCGCGTGCCGCTTTCCGTGCTCCGGCACGCCTCCCTAGCGCAGGACTCAAGCGCTGCGGGCCTGGTCTACGGCTATGGCTCGTACGAGGTCAGCATGGATCCCGGCTTCGGGGTGGCCCGGCTGTCCCTCCTCGACCGCGGAATCGTCATGGTGATCGCCCACATCCGCGGCGGTGGCGAGCTCGGCCGGCGCTGGTACGACGACGGCAAGAAACTCAACAAGAAAAACACCTTCACGGACTTCATCGCCGCAACGGACTGGCTCGCGTCGTCCGGTTGGGTGGCGCCCGAGCGGATCGCCGCCATGGGTGGCTCCGCGGGCGGCCTGCTCATGGGTGCGGTGGCCAACCTTGCACCGGAAAAGTATGCGGCGATCGTGGCAGCCGTGCCATTCGTGGACGCTCTCAACACCATCCTCGACCCGGAACTGCCTCTCTCCGCACTCGAGTGGGAGGAATGGGGCAACCCCATCACCGATCCCGAGGTGTACGAGTACATGAAGTCCTACACTCCTTACGAAAACGTCCGCGCCGTTTCGTACCCTCGGATCGCAGCCGTCACGTCCTTCAACGACACCCGCGTGTTCTACGTGGAACCCGCCAAATGGGTTCAGGTACTGCGCTCCGAAACGACGGGCACTGCGCCCATCGTGATGAAGATCGAGATGGACGGCGGACACGGCGGAGCTTCAGGACGATACGTGCAGTGGCGCGAGCGCGCTTGGGACTATGCCTTCGTCGCGGACTCGCTCGGCGCCGTCGAACTGCTGCCCGGCGCGGGGCTCAAGTAGCGTTCTCGATAGTAGGCTCTCCACATGGGGGCTGGACCGGACGGTAGGAGCTTAGCTTGACTCACGATGCGTCGGTGCCAAACCGGGCTTTGGTAGCCGACCCTGACCGGGCCCGTCTCGCCGCGACGGTTGCAGCACTCGCCGCGGCAGGGTTCATGGTTCGTTCAGCGCACGACGCCGGTTCCCTTGCGGCCGCGCTGGAAAGCGAACCGAGCGACGTGCTGGTGGTGGACAACGACCTCCGGGAGTTCCTTCCCCGCAACAGCGTTCCGGTTTTGCTCCTGCTGGATCCCGAGAACGAGCTGGATGTTGCTGCCCTGGAAGGGTGGACGATTGCTGATTTCACCTACCGGGGCCAGCCTCCCGGATTTCGGGTGCACCGGGCCCTGGTACTGATAGCCCGTGCCGCCGAACGGACGCGCCGCCGTTCGGAGGCCGAGTCCCTGAGGGAGAGCCTGCGAAAAGTGTCCGCGGCGATCCGGTCCACCATTGATCCGGGGCTGATTGCCCGGCATCTAGTGGATGGAATCGGCGAGGCCTTGGGCGCGGAGCATGTCTGGTTCACCACGTTCCCGGACACCCGGGTGCCGCAGGTGAGTGCCGAATGGAACGCTCCCGGACTTGTACCGGGAGTCCTGCCAAGCGAACTGACCGACGAGATCGCCACGTTCGAACTGGCGGAGCGGTTGTGGGCGGAAGCGGAGGTGCAACCGCTGCCGAAACGGGCTCCCGCGGGTGACTCCGGCGGTGCGGGCGCGCCGGGTGGTGTGGGGGCGCCGTCGGCCTCTGTTGTGGTGCCGGTGGGCGAGGGAGATCTCGTACTCGGGGTCATCTGGATCGCCCGCCCGGACACGGCGCAGGAATGGACCCGGGCCGAAATAGGCCTGATTCAGCACGTCTCGGGGAACTTGGCGTACGGCTTGATGCAGAGCCACCTGATCGGCGCGCAACAGCAAGTCATGTACAAGCTCCAGGAACTCGACCAGGCCAAGACCGACTTCCTCACCACGGTGAACCACGAACTTCGAACTCCCCTGACGTCCATCACTGCCTATCTCGACATGATCCGCACAGGCGCCGGTGGACCTCTTCCCGCGGGTGTCGGGAGGATGGTCGACGTCATTTCACGAAATGCCGAGCGGCTCCGACGGCTGATCGAAGACATGCTCACCGTTTCGCACCAGGACACGTCCGGCGACCTCCAATTGAGCCGCGTCAATGTCGGCACCTTGCTCAGGCTTGTTGTCTCGACCTTGCAGCCGCTCGCCGACTCCCGTTCGCTGTCCCTTACCGTGATGCATGCGCCCGGAACCATGACCGTGCAGGCCGACGAGGCCAAGCTCGAGCAAGTCTTCGCCAACATCATCAGCAACGCAATCAAGTTCACGCCCGACGGCGGCCACGTTGCCGTGAGCAGCGGGATCACCTCGGACCCGGGCGCGGTTCCCAGCGTGGTGGTACGCGTGGAGGACACCGGCGTCGGGATCCCCGAAACCGAAATCGAGCAAGTGTTTACGCGGTTCTTCCGCGCATCAAACGCCTCCACTGCCGCCATCCCCGGGAGCGGGCTTGGACTGGCGATAGCCCACGACATTGTGGAACGCCATTCCGGCCGGCTCGATGTCGAGTCCGCCCTCGGCGTTGGGACCACGGTGTCAGTCCGGCTCCCGCTGGACACGGAGAGCTAAGGTCTCGGCACCGTCCGGGGCCTTGTACCGTTTTCCCCTTCTTTGAATCGGGAAAGCGGTTATGACGCGGCGAATCGCGTCATTCCGGGGCTCAACAGAGGCAAACATGGTCAGGAAGGGCAGCTCGGGCGTCGCGCCCAAAAAACACCGCCCCTGGGCGGTGGCCCGGGGCGGTGTCTGGCATTGCTCTATCGTCCACCCAAGTGACTGGCAGTAAATGCCGTTATGAGGTGTCTAAACGGCATCTAGTGCGAGTTAGTTGGGCCACCAACCGATCTGGGCGTAGTTCACAACAGTGCCTGTGGTAACCGTCGTTACTGTGGTGCTCGTGGTGTCGTGCGTGGTCTTCGGGGCGGCATTGGCAGGAGTAACAAACCCGCCAATAGCGAGCAGGCCCGTCATGAGCAGTGTTGCGGCGAATTTTTTCATGCAGTGCTCCTTTGAGCCGTGAAAATCCGAAGTTGACTTTCTCAGCGTAAAGAGCCTTGTTAAAGGTTCCCTTAAGATTGGGTCAGTTTTCCGACGTCTTTGCAGCTAGGCGGTAACCGACACCGCGCACGGTTTCCACCCAACGCGGCGACTGCGCTGAATCGCCGAGCTTCCGCCGCAGATTGGCGATGTGTACCTGGATCGCGCGCTCTTCGGATTCGCTGACATAGCCTCCGGTTTCGTACTCTTTGGCATGGAGCCAGCGGGCAAGCCCCGTGGTGCTTCGGACAACGCGTCCGGCCTCCATGAGGGCCTGGAGAAGGTCGAACTCGGTACGGGTCAATTGCACCTCTTCGGTTCCCACCCGGGTTGTCCGCGTGGCTACGTCCAGGAAAAGGCCATTGTGTTCCAGCCCTGGTCCCTCGGCCGCCGGAAGCACGGGTGTGGGGCCGGTTGGCGAGTTCGACGTCGGCGGCAGCTCCGCCGTCGTGCTCCCTCCGGAACTGTTCAAAAGCTTGCTGCCGCGCGGCCGGCGCAGGAGCGTCTCAACCCGGGCCAGAAGTTCGCGGGGACGGAAGGGCTTGGTGACGAAGTCGTCAGCGCCGACGGCCAGCCCTTGCAGTGTGTCCACTTCACGCGCGCGGGCGGTGAGCATGATGATGTAGGCGTCACTGAACTCGCGGACCCGGCGGGTGACCTCGATCCCGTCGATGTCTGGCAGGCCGAGGTCCAGGGTGATCACGTCCGGGTTGTGAACGCGGACTGCATCCACGCCGTCGACGCCGTTCCCGGCAGCGTAAACCTCCAGGCCCGATGCCTCGAGGACGGCATGGACCACCTCACGGATGTCATCGTCATCCTCGATTACTACCGCTACGCCCGATGCGCCCACGTCAAGATCCCCATCTCTCTTATGCTCAGCCCACCTTAACACCAGCGGTACCCGCTATTCTCGCGCATGTCGGCGTGAGTCCGCTTTACCCGGCTGCGCGCGGCTCTGCGGAGGTCGCGGCGGGCGTCGCGCGGGCGCTATTTCCTCGCGCCACTCACCCGATCTGAAGCTCGCGCCTCACGAACGCGATAAGGAGGCTCCGCGATGTTTCCACCGGAAGGGATGAACCCCGCGCATAGCATTGGACGGCGAGCCCATCCACCATGGCGGCTGTTTCGATGGCGAAGCTTTGGGGATCGTCGCAGATGAAGGATCCCTCGCTGACACCACGCTCGGTAATCTCGCGGAGGGCGCTGCGCCAGCCGTCGTAGTGTTCGCTCATCCAGCGTCCGTAGGCTTCGTCCCTGGCCGCAGCGGACCAGAAGTCGAACCAGATCAGCCAATGCCGACGGGAACTCGCGTCGGAGCCGAACATCCCCTCGAGGAAATACAGCAGTTCCTTAGTAGGGTCACCGGACCCTCTGGCGCTCTCCTGCAGCGGAACGTAGAAGTCTGCGGTTTCCGCCTTGACTACTTCCATCAGAACTTCGTCGAGACTCTTGAAATGGTAGGTGATGGTCCCGGGTGACACTCCGCAGGCTTTTGAAATGTCGCGGATCAGGACATTGAACAACCCCTTGTCCGCGATCAGGTCCCGTGCGGCATCAACCACCAGTTGACGCCGCACTTCAGTAGGGTGCCGCTGCCGTTCGCCGGCAGTCTTGGCGCGGGGCCGCTCTTCGTGGTCCTTGGCGGTAGTCGTCATGTCGCTCGTCCTCGTTTCCCCTGGTCAGGCCGATGTCCGACTAATGCGCTTCTCAAAGGTCTTTTCAAAGAATAGTTGCTCGTTCTTGAACGTCTTGAATTTCTGCTGCCCGACGTCGGCGGACGGCCAGCCGTCCAGTCCCACCCAGGTGCCCGCCCGCTCTGGGTAATGGGCGGCCGGACATGGTGCTGAATCCTTATCTTTATTTCTTCTGCGAACGATCTAATTCATGTACTGTACGAATAAATCGTCTGGGAGAGCAATAGTTCCCTGAATAACCGCCCTGAAGCAAAGGGCCACTTCACCGGGAAGGCCCCAATTGTGACCGGATGGTACCGAAGACCAGATGTGCTGATGGTGCTGTCTTCCGCGCCCACATACGTGGCTACCCGCGAGGCCCTCAAAGTGATGAACCCCCAGGACCTGACGCCGCTGCGCTACTTGGGTGCCGCCGTCGTGCTTGGCTTGGTCCTGCTGGTCCGGCGGCAGCGGCTTACGCTGCGGGGTCGTGACATTCCGAGGATGCTTGTCGCGGGATTACTGGGGTATGCAGGCTTCGGCCTGCTCCTGAACCTCGGGCAGACGACCGTTCCGGCCGGAACAGCGAGTCTCCTGCTGAACATCTCGCCCGTCTTCGCGTTCGTCCTCGGTCATCTGATGTTGCGGGAGAGAACGTCGGGCCTGGGCTACTGGGGGATGCTGCTTGCCGTAACAGGCGTCGTAGCCATTACGCTGGGCGATTCCGCGGCCGTCGGCTTCAATGGCGACGCCTTGTACATCGTGGCAGCCGCACTTCTCCTGTCGGCATTCCTCATCGTCCAGCAGCCCCTGCTGGCACGCGTCCCTCCGCTCGAAGTGGTCTTCTGGGGATCCCTCATCGGCGGAGTGGCAACCCTGCCGACCGCCCGGTTCGCAGTGACGCCGTCCGAGTTCACGTGGAACGCTTGGCTGGCATTGGCCGTGCTCGTGGTGATTTGCACGGTGGTGGGCTACGGTTTCTGGAACGTCTCGCTGTCCCGGACCAGCGTGGCAGAGGGCGGTTCGCTCCTGTACGTCGTACCAGTGCTGTCCCTGCTGCTCGGGTGGATTTTGCTCGGCGAAGTCCCGGGTGTCGCCTCACTCCTCGGCGGCACGGCCGCATTGGCCGGCGTCATCTTGCTCTCCCGGGCAACCGCATCCATCGCACCCGAGAAAGAACTGGAGCCCGCACCATGATCGTCCCCCCAGTTCGAGGAGGAACACGTCGAAAATCCCGTCTCTGCGGCTGCGTCCGCCAAGCAGTGGATGCTACGTCCGCGCGCGCCACTCGGAGTCGAGCATGGCGTAGATGACTTCGGTGGACCACTGGCCCTTGTAGTGCCAGTTGTCCACGAGCTCGGCTTCACGGCGCATCCCGAGCCGCTCGCACAACCCCGACGACGAGGTGTTGAGGGCATCCAACTTGGCGTCGATCCGGTGGAACATGAGGGTCTCAAAACCCAGGCGGAGCACGGCCTCGGCCGCCTCTGCGGCGTAGCCATGGCCTCGGCTGTCCGGGGCCAGGATCCAGCCGATTTCGGCCTGTCCCGTGCCCGGCAGCCATTTGAGTACCACTTCGCCAAGCAGCCCCGGCGAGTCCGCGCGCTCTATGGCGAGGCACACCCAGTCGCCCTCTTGCTCGAAGGTGAAGTTGGCGTAGCGGCCGAGCGCTTCCATGGACTGCGTAAGGGTCAATTCCTGCCTGAGCAGGAATCGCGCAGTCTCGGGCAGTGACTGGTAGGCATGGAATCGCTCCAGGTCTGTGGCCTCAAATCTGCGAAGCACAAGCCTCGGAGTCCTGATGGGGAGTTCGATAAGCGGCATGCCACGAGGCTACTACGTCGGGGTTTTTCGTTGTTCGGATCCGTGCCGCCGAGCGGTCACCTCTTGACAGTTCAAGCAAACTGGGATTACCTAATGAACATTCGGTAAATAAAGCTGGAGGCAATGACGCATGGTTGAGACCACCCTTTCTGGCGCAGCGCAGCACCAGATCCTCAAGAACGACTACGCCTCTGAGTGGATGGGCCTGGAGGTGCTCAAGGTCGACGACGGCCACGCCACCGTCCGCATGAAGCTCCGGCTGGAAATGCTCAACGGCTTCGGAATGGCCCACGGCGGAATGATCTTCGCCTTCGCTGATTCAGCGTTTGCCCTGGCCTGCAACCCGGCCAACCCCTCGCCGTCGGAAGCGGACACCATAACTGTCGCCGCCGGCGTCGACATCAACTTCCTCAAGCCGGCCTATCAAGGCCAGGTGATCACCGCCGTCGCGAACCGTCGCGCCAACAACGGGCGTAGCGGCCTGTACGACATCCAAATCTTCGCGGCCGACGCAAGCGAAGCTGCCGCCGTCGGGTCGCCCGATGATCCGGGCAGCTATGGCGAGCTCATCGCCGAGTTCCGTGGCCGCAGCCGCACCATCTCCAAGAAGTAGGAAGACCATGACACAGAACACCGTCGCCGCTCCCGACGCACCGCTTAACACCGCACAGCTAGATCGCGAAGAAACCATCTCCCGCGACGAGCTCGAGGCCCTGCAGCTCAGCCGCCTCCAGCACACCGTGGCCTACGCCTACGATCGCGTCCCGCTGTACAAGCGCAAGTTCGACGACGCCGGCGTCCACCCTTCCGATCTCCGCGAACTGTCCGATCTCGGCAAGTTCCCGTACACCACCAAGGAAGACCTCCGCCAGGAATACCCCTTCGGCATGTTCGCCGTGCCGCAGGACGAAGTCGCCCGCATCCACGCGAGCTCCGGTACCACAGGCCGGCCGACCGTCGTCGGGTACACCAAAAACGACCTCGCCAACTGGGCAACCCTGGTGGCCCGCTCGCTCCGTGCTTCCGGGGTCCGCCCCGGCATGAAGGTCCACAACGCCTACGGCTACGGCCTGTTCACCGGCGGCCTTGGCGCCCACGCAGGTGCCGAAGCGCTCGGCTGCACAGTCATCCCGATGTCGGGCGGCCAGACCGAACGCCAGATCCAGCTGATCCAGGACTTCAAGCCGGACGCCATCCTGGCAACGCCGACTTACCTGCTCACGATCGCCGACGCCATGGCCCACATGGGTGTCGATCCGGCGTCGACCTCGCTGAAGTACGCGGTGCTCGGAGCCGAACCGTGGACCGAGGAAATGCGGCACGAGCTCGAAACCAGCATGAACATCAAAGCCTGCGACATCTACGGGCTGTCCGAGGTCATGGGCCCGGGCGTCGCGGGCGAGGCAGTGGAGACCCAGGACGGCTGCCACATCTGGGAAGACCACTTCCGCCCTGAGATCATCGATCCGTTCGATCCCTCCCGCGGGGAAAGTGCCGTGCTGGCCGACGGCGAACCGGGCGAACTCGTCTTCACCTCGCTCACCAAGGAAGCGCTGCCGATCATCCGATACCGCACCAAGGACCTCACCCGCCTTCTGCCCGGCACCGCCCGCCCCGCGCACCGCCGCATGGGCCGCATCACCGGACGCAGCGACGACATGATCATCCTGCGCGGCGTGAACCTCTTCCCCTCACAGATCGAGGAGATCGCCCTGCGTATCCCCGAGCTCAGTCCGCACTTCCAGCTCGAGCTCACCCGTCCCGAGGGCAAGCGCATGGATTCGCTGACGGTCAAGATTGAGCGCCGCGAGAACGTTTCGGTCGAGGCGGGCACGACGGCGGCACACGCCTTGCGCGAGCAGATCAAGATCCACGTGGGTTCTTCGTGCGTGGTGGACGTCGTGGAACCGGGTTCGCTTGAGCGCTCCAACGGCAAGCTGCGCCGCGTCTACGACATGCGACCCAAGAGGTAACGTGGCCGGGCGCGTGCACGAATCAACCGACCGTTCATGAGAAAATGGCCAGCATGCCTAGTGAGACAGTAACCAAGCGGGGACGCCCCGGATACGACCAGCAATCAGTGCTGCTCATCGCCGTCGACGTCTTCAACCGCCACGGTTACGACGCCACGTCCATGGGCATTCTGGCCGAAAACCTCGGGATCTCGAAGTCGGCCATCTACCACCATGTGCCTTCCAAGGGCGACCTCCTGAAGCTCGCCCTGGAGCATGCACTGGGCGGGCTCGAGGCCATCCTGGAACAGCCCGAGGCTGTTACGGGGGCGGCGGATGCGCGTTTGGAATTTGTCCTGCGGCAGACCATCGCCGTGCTGGTGGAGCGCCTGCCGTTCGTCACGCTGCTCCTGCGTCTTCGCGGCAACACCGACATTGAGCGCGATGCGCTGGAACGGCGTCGGGCCTTCGACCACAAGGTGGCCGCGCTGATCTCGGCAGCCCGCGAAGAGGGCACGCTGCGCCAGGACATCGATCCCCGCACCGTGACCCGGCTCCTGTTCGGGACTATCAACTCGATCGTGGAGTGGTACAAGCCGGGCGGCTCACTCTCCCCGCAGCGCCTGGCCGACGACGTCATCACCATGGCGTTCGACGGCCTCCACGCCTCGGCGTAGGTCCGGTTCTTGGGGCACCCCTTCCCCCCTTCCCCCCTGCGACGCCCGCTCACATATATGCCCCTTTCGACCGACGCCTGCTCACATATATGGCCAATTGACAGAACGCTCGCTCACTAAAGAAGTGAGCGAGCGTTCTGCGCAGTGTTCGTGAGTGTTTTTCAGCCGGTCAGAGCTGGTATTCGGCCTGGACCCCCAAGTTTTCATGGACGCAGAGGATGTTGTTTTCCGTGTCCATGAACCAGGCACAACGGTCGGCGTCAGTGGTACAAATGTGGTGTTCTGTCTTGAGATCCGGGAGGTCATAATCCCGGAATTCGACGCCGTTCGCCTCCATTTCGTCGACTGCCCGCTCGATGTCGCTGACTTCAAAGGAAAGGGCAGTGTGCGAAGAGTGCATGCCGTCCTTGATGGGCATCAGCTGCAGCATGGGACCGCCGTCGATGCCGAACAAATCATTACCATCCCAAGTCATGCCGCGATGAGGGAGGCCGAGTTTCTCTGCGTAGAAGCTGCGGGCTCGGTTCACGTCGTCGACGGGCAAGACGGTTGTGGCTGTTCTGAGTGCTAGGTTCATTTCGCCACCTCCTACGCAAAAAATCTTACGCCGGGCTGGATCGGAAAGACCTTGCGAGGGAAGGTTAGCCTAGACCGTTGTCAGGGCGATGACCTCGGCCTACCATGTGCAGCACAGCCCCTCGCAGGGGAACAACTCCGGGACCTTCCCTCAACGGGTGATGGGAGCACCTGAGGAGGCCCGAGTCCTGGACATCACGGGACGGGAAGACAATGACCAAATATCTGTTCGAAGCAAACTACGTAGGCGACGGAATCAAGGGGCTGTTGCGCGAGGGCGGCACCAAGCGCCGCGATGCTGTGGTCGATGCACTCAAATCCGTCGACGGATCGCTCGAATGTTTCTACTACGCTTTCGGCGAGACCGACGTCGTCGGGGTATTTGAGATCCCGGACGCGGCTAGCGCCGCCTCTCTCTCACTCATGATCAATGCGACAGGCGCAGTGCGCCTGCATTTGAAGCCGCTCATGACAGTTGAGGATCTCGACGAAGCTGCCAAGAAGTCCCCGACATACCGCGCCCCCGGACAGTAGAACTCCTCACACAAGGAACGCTCCCCGTAGATGGGGAGCGTTCCGTGCATGCGGTTCATACGTGAGCGAGCGTCCGGCCAAACACCCACATACGTGAGCGAGCGTTACGCCAAACACCCACATAGGTGAGCTGGCGTTACTTCTCTACGAGGGTCAGGACATCGTAGGTGGCTACGATTTCGTCGTTCTGGTTGGTCAGCACGGCGTCCCACGCTACTTCACCGTATTCGTCGGTCTCGCGGGGGGTGATCTTCTTGGCGGTGAGCGTGACGCGGATCGAATCCCCGGCGGCCACCGGGGTGATGAAACGCAGGTTCTCCAGGCCGTAGTTGGCCAGGACGGGGCCCGGCGCGGGTTCCACGAACAGGCCGGCGGCCCAGCTGAGCAGCAAGTACCCGTGCGCCACGATTCCCGGGAAGAAGGGATTGGCCTCCGCCGCTTCCTGGTTGGTGTGTGCGTAGAAGGTGTCGCCGGTGGACTTGGCGAAGGCGGTGATGTCGTCCAGGGTGACCTGCCGCAGTTCGGACCGCACGGCGTCGCCGATCCGCAAAGTAGCGAGCGACTTCCGGAACGGGTGCGTTCCTTCCGTCTCCACCGTGAAGTTGCGGTCCGCGCCCGTGTGCCAGACGCCGGTCACGGCAGTGAGCATGTTCGGCGAGCCCTGGATGGCGGTGCGCTGCATGTGGTGCATGACGGAGCGGATACCACCGAGTTCCTCGCCACCGCCGGCGCGGCCCGGTCCGCCGTGGACCAAGTGCGGCACGGGCGAACCGTGCCCGGTTGACGACCGGGCGTCCTCGCGGTTGAGCATCAGGACACGGCCGTGGTGCGCCGCGATTCCGGTCACCAATTCCCGCGCAACCGCAGGATCGTTGGTGCACACAGATGCCACGAGGGAGCCGCCACCGCGGGCGGCGAGGCGGACGGCGTCGTCGAGGTCCGCATAGCCGATCACGGACGATACCGGACCGAAGGCCTCGAGCGAGTGGACTGCGTCCGAGTCCACGTCAGCCCAGCTCAGGACGACCGGCGACATGAACGCGCCGCCTTCTACGACACCCACGGTGCCGTCGAGCGAGGTGACCGACGGCGAATCGAGCGTCCCGTACGCGAGCTCGCCACCGGCGTCGAGCATTGACTGCACCGCGGCGCGAACGTCGGCGAGCTGCTCGAGGGACGCGAGGGCGCCCATCGTGACGCCCTCTGCGCGGGGGTCGCCGACTACGACGCGCTCGTCCACCCGCGCGCCGATGGCGGAGACGACGTCGGACACCAAGGCCTGGGGGACGATGGTGCGGCGGATCGAGGTGCATTTCTGCCCGGCCTTGACCGTCATTTCGGTGACGACAGACTTGATGAAGGCGTCGAACTCGGGGGTGCCGGGCGCGGCGTCGGGGCCGAGGATGGCGGCGTTGAGCGAGTCGGTTTCGGAGGTGAACCGGACGCCGCCCTGGACCACGTTGACGTGGGACTTCAGCGAGTTGGCGGTGGAGGCAGAGCCGGTGAAGGCGAGAAGGTCGCGGTAGTCGAGGTGGTCCAGCAGGGTGCGGGCGGATCCCGAGATGAGCTGCAACGAGCCTTCCGGGAGGATGCCCGACTCGACGATCGCCTTGACCACGACGGCGGCAACGTAACCGGTGGGGGTGGCGGGCTTGACGATGGTGGGGACGCCGGCGATGAATGCAGGCGCGAACTTCTCGAGCATGCCCCACACGGGGAAGTTGAAGGCGTTGATCTGCGCCGCGACGCCCGGGATGCGGGTGTAGATGTGCTCGCCGGCGAAGGAGCCGTCCTTGGACAGGACTTCCATGGGACCGTCCACCACGACCTGCGAGTTCGGCAGTTCGCGGCGGCCCTTGGAACCGAAGGTGAAGAGCACGCCGATGCCGCCGTCGATGTCCACCATCGAGTCGATCTTCGTTGCACCGGTCTTGAAGGAAGAAGTGTAGAACTCCTCGCGGCGGCCGTTGAGGTACTGGGCCAGTTCCTTGAGTTTGAGGGCGCGCTGGTGGAAGGTGAGCTTGCCGAGCTCGCGCTGGCCCACCGTGCGGCCGTAGTTCACGACGCCGGCAAGGTCCAGTCCGTCGGTGTTGACCGTTGCAAGGATCTCGCCTGTGCTGGCGTCACGGACGGGCACGCCCGCGGAGGCGTCGGCGCTGGGGGTCCACCACTCGCCCTGGACGAAACTGGGCACGGTTTCAACGGTTGTGGCTTCCGGAGCGACTGCGGTACTGGTCATCGTCGACGGGTCCTTCCAAGGCACGGGCACGAAATGGACTGAACGGCCGCAAATTACTGACCGGCCGTTCGGTAATATCCCCAGAATACATGAGAGCCCCGATCTGCACACTAGATGCTTCTTGGGGTTGCGTCCTTCCTGACGTTCTTTGACGCGCTTTGACGCCCGGAAGTTGCGACTCGCCGTGTCGCAAGCGCTTTCCGAAATCAAAGAAGGTCACGACGGCGCGAGGTTACCTTCCGCTAGTCCGACCGGCTGCCGAGCTTGGTTCGAACGGCGGCGACTTCCGCCTCGGAGACGCCGTTCGCTCCCAGAAAGGCAACCGTGTCCAAGGAATGCGCGAACTCCAACAGGCTCACGCTGCGTGATGCCAGCATGGCTTCGAGTGCGTCTTCCTCGAGAAAGGGATCATGGGCGTGCGGGGCGCGGTGGTGACGGTGGCGCTCGTTGATTCCACGCATTCCCTGCTGGTAACCCCGCACGATTTCCTCGTCGCTCGCTCCTGCCAGGTTCTGCAGCATCACGGCGATGATCCCGCTACGGTCGCGCCCGGCCGCGCAGTGCACCACCACCCCGCCGGGTGCCGCGGCGATGGCTTTGAAAACCGCTGCAAGCCTGCCCGGGAAGAGCCGCACATAGTCGGCGTAGTGGGCAGGGTCTTTCAGGTACGGCCCAAAGCGCTCGGTGAACTCTTTGTCCTCCGGGTCTTCGGTGGGGCAATGGACGATGTCGAATCGTGCAGTCGCCTCCGCTGAAACCTCGGGATCGACCTCCCTGGGCTGCTGCTCGCGAAGGGTCCGCAAATCGATCACGGTGCGGATGCCGGCGTCGTACATTTGCTGCCAACCAGCCTCGGTGAGCCATTCCCGCCGGCCCATCCGATAAACGCCTCCGGCGATGTGCCAGGGGTTCACCGCGCCGTCCCAATGGACGCCCCGCTGCTTGGCGGCGGTTGAGATCCCATCCATACCGGACAGCTAACCACACGATGAGATAGGTGAGCGAGGGTCTGGGGAAAGACGGTCATAGGTGAGCGAGGGTTGGGTCTTGCGTGTCTTACGTGACTCATGTCATACTTTTTCTCGATACGCATCGACGATGCGTATCGACGACACAGAACCATATATCAGACCAAGACCACTGGACCCGGCGAGGAGGCCTGGAAGTGCCCACGAGCAAGGATGTCGCACAGGCCGCCGGCGTAGCACAAAGCACGGTTTCCTATGTGCTCAGCGGCAAGCGGCCCATTTCCGAGAAGACCCGGAAAAAGGTCGAGGCCGCCATTGACCAGTTGACGTACCAGCCCAATGCGGGCGCCAGAGCCTTGGCAAGCCGCAAAACCCGGGTCATCGGCTTGGTCATTCCGTTCATCCCGGAGCTGGAAATGGGATCGATCATGGAATTCGTCTCGGTCATTGCCAGCACGGCCCGGCAATACGACCACGACATTCTCTTGGTCACCGACGACGAAGGCGCCGCCGGACTGCGCCGCGTGGTCGGTCAGCAGATCTGCGACGGTCTGATCCTCATGCAGGTTGAAGACGAGGACGAGCGCCTCCCCGTGGCCCGCAGCCTGAACGTCCCGGTGGTGCTGATCGGCATCCCCCGCGATCCGTCGGGCCTGGTCTGCATCGACGCGGACTTCGAAATGGCCGGTGAGCATTGCGTCCGGGATCTCGCGGCTGCGGGCCACTCCGTGATTTCCGTCATTGATTGGCAGCCCGCAGTGATGGACCGGCATGTGAACTACGTCGACCGGTTCCTGCACGGCACGGATGTCGCGGCCAAAGCCCTAGGCGTAACCGTGCTCCATCTCCCCGGCGGGACGGACCGCGCCACCATTTCTAAATCGGTGGACAAGGCCCTCGCCAGCACCATCGGCAAGCCTGCATTCATCGCCCCTGACCGCACCATCCAGGACATTCTGCGCCGCATCTTAGGCAGCCGTGGCCTGACCCTGGGGTTGGACGTTTCCGTCATCGGAAGCGCCTCCCCCACCCTTGCCGAGCTCCAACCCATACCGCTTTCCACCATCGATCTGCAGCCCGCAGAAGTATCCCGACGCGCAGTCAAAATCATGTGCCAACTCCTCGAAGCCGACTCCCACGGACCACACGAATCCTTGGAGCTGGTGCCCACGGTCATCACGCACCGTTCCAGCACGCTCCGTCCCCAGTGAATCGCCACCCCTGATTCGCCGCGCCAACTCTTTTTGTTCCAGCTCCTTCATCCTTTTCGTTTCAGCATCGTCGATACGCATCGACGATTCGATTCACTTCCCATCACCAAACGCACCGCCCCCATTTCCCACCAACAAAGGAATAGACAATGAAGTCAGCTATCAGGACACGCCGCCCGCTCGCCCTGGCCGTGGCAGCTCTCGTCGGCCTCCCGCTCGCCATCTCGGGCTGCGGTACCACCGCGTCCGCCTCCTCCACGGATGCCGTGAAGGAAATCTCCGTGATGGACTATTACAACAACGAGCCGGACAAGTCCTTCATCGGCGACGCCCTCACCGCCTGCGGCACCAAGGCCGGCGTAACGATCAAACGCGAAACCGTGCCGGGCACGTCGTTGATCTCCAAGGTGCTCCAGCAGTCCTCTTCCAAGACGCTGCCCGACGTACTCATGCTCGACAACCCGGACCTGCAGCAGATTGCGGCTACCGGAGCGCTGGCTCCGTTGTCCGATTTCAACATCAGCACCGCCGATTTCGCGCCCGGCGTGCTCAGCGCCGGCACCTACAAGGACAAGGTGTACGGGCTCGCCCCCACCGTGAACACGATCGCGCTCTTCTACAACAAGGACATCCTCGCCAAGGCCGGAGTCACCCCGCCCACCACCTGGGACGAGCTGAAGGCTGCGGCCACCAAGCTCACCTCGGGCGAGCAGTATGGCCTGGCCTTCAACGCCAACCCCACCTATGAGGGCACATGGCAGTTCCTTCCTGTCATGTGGTCCAACGGTGGCGACGAGAAGAACATCGACACCCCCGAGACCGCCCAGGCCCTCCAGCTCTGGACCGACCTCGTCAAGGACGGATCCGTGTCGTCCTCCGCGCTGAACTGGACGCAAGCAGACGTCAAGGACCAGTTCATGGCAGGCAAGGCAGCCATGATGGTCAATGGCCCTTGGCAGATCCCGGCGCTCGACAAGAAGACCACGCTGCAGTACGGCGTCGTGAAGATTCCGGTCCGTGACGCGAGCCAGACAGCCGTTGCCCCGCTTGGCGGCGAAGTGTGGACCGTTGCGCAGACAGGTAACAAGGCCCACCAGGCCAAGGCCGCGGAAGTAGTGGCCTGCATGAACAGCGACGAAAACCAACTGGCCATGGCCAAGGTCCGCAACACCATCCCGTCCAAGACCTCGCTGGCCGCGAAGTTCGCCACCGACAACCCGAAGCTCGCCACTTTCACCGATCTCATCAAGACCGCCCGGGCCCGCACCGGCGAACTCGGAGAAGGATGGCCGGCACAGGCGACTAAGATCTACACCGCCATCCAGACCGCGCTGACGGGCAAGGCCTCCCCGTCCGACGCCCTCAAGCAAGCCCAAGGCCAGTAAGCAGCTGGACATGTCCCTCACAACTGATTTGTCGCAGGCCAAGTCACGCGCCAAGTCGCGCGCCAAACCTGGATCGGACAACACCCTGGCCCGGGAGGCAAGGCCCCGCAGGCGCGGCCGCAAACGCCGCGAGCGCCTCTTCCAATGGCTGTTCCTGGTTCCGGCCGTGACCTACATGGCGCTGTTCTTTGGCTACCCCGTGGTCAAGAACATCGTGATGAGCTTCCAGGACTACACCACAGCCACGTTCTTCACAGGCGAGGCCCCGTGGGTGGGGTTGGCGAACTACGCGAAGGTGCTGTCGTCGTCGTTGTTTTCAACGTCTTTGGTGAACACTGCCCTGTTCACCCTGGGATCCATCCTGGGCCAGTTCGTGATCGGCCTGGCGTTGGCGATCTTCTTCCAGCGCAAGTTCCCGCTCAACGGAATCCTGCGTTCGCTGCTCCTGCTCCCTTGGTTGCTGCCGCTCATCGTGTCCAGCGCCGTGTGGAGATGGATCCTCGACAAGGACAGCGGAGCGTTGAACCGCTTCCTCGGCGAATTGCACATCGTGAACACGGGCGTTCCGTGGCTCACCAGCACCTCGTTGGCGCTGATCGCCGTGGTGGGAGTGAACATCTGGATCGGCATCCCGTTCAATCTGACCATCCTCTATGGCGGCCTCCAGGAAATTCCGGATGAGCTTTACGAGGCCGGTTCCTTGGATGGCGCCACCGGTTGGAAGGCGTTCCGGCACATCACCTGGCCGATGCTGCGTCCCGTGGTGAGCGTGGTCCTTGTGCTCGGTGTCGTCTACACCCTCAAGGTGCTGGACATCATCCTGGGCCTGACGAACGGCGGCCCCGCGAATTCGACCCAGACCATCGCCACCCAGTCCTACGATCTGTCCTTCCACGAGTTCAAATTCGGCGAGGGGGCCGCGCTGGGCAACGTCCTGGTGGTCATTTCCATGGTCTTCGCGGTCCTGTACTTGCGTGCCAGCCGGCGGTCCGTCGATGAGTGAGGAAACCATGACGACGACGAAAATCACCACCCGCCGTTCGGTGCCGGCGAGCGCCCGCAAAGGTAGCGCCCGGAAAGCGGGTGTCCGCAAAGGCGCCGGACCGGAGCGCGCCGCGAACGGCCCCGGGCGCAAACAGTGGGGCTACACCGTCCTGGCCATCTTCTTCCTGGCCATCATGTTGTTCCCCGTGTACTGGATGATCAACGCTTCGCTCCAACCAAACGGCACCACGTTGGAAACCTCGTGGCTGCCGCTCAAGCCGGACTTCACGGGCTACGCCACGGCCATCAGCGAACAGGGCGGGAACCTGGCCACCAGCTTGGTGATCTCGCTGGGCAGCGTGGTACTGAGCCTGGCCATCGCGGCGCCGGCGGCCTACGCCTTGGCCTATTTCAAGGTCAAGGGCGCCAGCGTGGTCCTCTTCGCAATCCTGATCAGCCAAATGATCCCGGGGATCGTGGTGGCCAACGCGCTGTACACGGCATACAACGATCTCGGCCTGCTCAACTCGATTCCGGGCCTGATCCTGGCAGATTCCGCCCATGGCATCCCGTTCGCGATCCTCATCATCAGGGCCTTCATGAACGGCATGCCGGCGTCGGTCATCGAGGCGGCGCGGGTGGACGGCGCCGGGCATTTGCGGGCCTTTTGGTCCATCGTGGTGCCGTTGAGCAGGAACTCGCTCATCACCGCGGGGCTCTTCACCTTCCTGTTCACCTGGAGCGACTTCCTTTTCGCCCTGACCCTGACCACCACCGAGGCTGTGCGGCCCGTGACCCTGGGAATCTTCCAGTACATCGGCGCCTACGTGAACGACTGGAGCTCGGTCATGGCCACAGCCGTGCTCGCCTCCATTCCAGCCATCATCCTGCTGGTCGCGGCGCAGAAGTACATCGCAGCCGGTACGACCGGCGGCGCGGTCAAGTAGCAGGACCCCTTACCGCTCAACCAAATTCATCACCCTAGGAGAGACCCATGTCTGAACCGATCCGCGTCACCGTCTGGAGCGAAAACCGGCACGAAAAGCGCGACGAACTGGTGGCCCGACTCTACCCCGAGGGCATGCACGGAGCCGTGAAGGCCGGCATCGAGGAGAACCTCGGCGCCAAGGCCAGCGTCCGCACCGCCACCCTGGACGAGCCCGAGCACGGGCTCACCGAGGAAGTCCTTGCCAACACGGACGTACTCACGTGGTGGGGGCACATGTCCCACGGTGATGTCGACGATGAGATCGTCGAGCGCGTGCACCGCCACGTCCTGTCCGGGATGGGCTTGATCGTACTGCACTCCGGGCACTGGTCCAAGATCTTCACCAAGCTCATGGGCACCTCGTGCACGTTGCGCTGGCGCAGTGAGCAGGACCGCGAACTGGTCTGGACCGTGGACCCCACCCACCCCATCGCGAAGGGCGTGCCTCACCCCATCGTGATCGATCGGCAGGAGATGTACGGCGAATTCTTCGACATCCCCACCCCCGAGGAGCTCGTGTTCATCAGTTCCTTCAGCGGCGGCGAAGTCTTCCGCTCCGGATGCACCTTCCGCCGCGGCCACGGCAAGATCTTCTTCTTCAGCCCCGGCGACCAGGACTACCCGGTCTACCACCACAAGGATGTCCGCCGAGTCATCTCCAACGCCGTCGAATGGGCCGTCACCGAGCGGCCGGAGCGGGCCTACCCCGAACTGCTGCGCTACGAGACCAACGACTTCTTCAACGGCAAGAGCTACCAGGGGGCCAACGCATGAGTGCCCCTTTCGCCACCGTTCCCGACGACGGCACTCCCCTTCGCGTCGTCGTCGTCGGCGCCGGGGGCATGGGCCGTGCGTGGCTTAGGACCGCGCAGGAGTCGCCGCTCGTGGAGCTCGTTGGCATCGTCGATCTGGACCTGGACGCCGCCCGCGCCGGCGCGGCGGCTATCGGACTTCCTGATCTGCCGGTGGGCACCGGGACCGCGCAGTTGGCGTCCGACGTCGGCGCCCACGCGGTCATCAACGTCACCGTTCCGGTAGCTCACCATCCGGTGACTTCCGAGGCGCTGGCGGCGGGGCTCCCGGTGCTCGGCGAAAAGCCCGTGGCGTCCACCGTGGTCCAGGGGCTGTCGCTGGCCGCGGCGTCGGAGCTTACTGGCCAGTTGTTCATGGTCAGCCAGTCGCGCCGGTACAACAGGCATCTTTTCGAGGCCAAACGGCTCGCCTCGGAGCTCGGCACCGTGGGCATCGTCTCGGCCGAGTTCTTCAAGGCGCCGCATTTCGGCGGATTCCGGGATGCCATGGACCACCCGCTGCTGCTGGACATGGCCATCCATCAGTTCGACATGGCCCGGTTCCTGCTCGACGCGGATCCTGTCTCGGTGTTCTGCGAGGAATACAACCCGTCCTGGAGCTGGTACCGCGGCGACGCCGGGGCCACCGCCATCTTCGAAATGACCGGCGGGGAGCGCTTCGTGTTCACCGGAAGCTGGTGCAGCCCGGGCCAAGAGACCTCGTGGAACGCGGCATGGCGGATCAGCGGCGAACACGGCACGGTCCTGTGGGACGGCGACAATGAACCTGTGTCCTCGTTGCTCTTTCCGTCCGGAACCGGTTCGGAGGACCCAGGCCAGGAGATCGCCGGTTCGCTGCGTGACTTCGTGGTGGCCCTGCGCACAGGGAGCACTCCCATGGGCCAGGTCCACCAGAACATCATGAGCTTGGCGATGGTGGAAGCGGCCATGCTCAGCGCCTCCACCGGCACCCGCGTTTCCGTTGATGCGCTGCTTGAAGAATCCTACGCACAGGCCGTCCTGACCGAAGGCGACCCGGACGTGCTCGAGGTCCTCAAATCCTGGACCTCGGTCCGCAGCGCCCTGGCGGACCTTTAGCTGGAGGACCTTTAGCTGGAGGCCAGGGATTTCGTCAGGATTGTTCCGCCGACGCCGATCAGGACAGTCCCGGATCCGCCGGTGATGATCCGTTTCACGCGGGGACGGGCCAGTGCCGTGGAGATTTTCTTGAGCGCATGAACCAGCAGGACGTACCAAACCAGCGCAGTGAGCAGAAAGATGCCCGCCATCAACGCGTGCTGGCCCAGAGGGGGAAGCGGTGCGAGGTTGAATTGAGGGAAAAGTGAAAGATAGAAGACGGCGACCTTGGGGTTGAGCAGATTGCTCACCATGCCTTGCAGGAATGGCGAATTCCCTCGGAATCCAAACCCGGGTTCCGGTGCTGCCGTAGCTTGAGTGCGGGGGCGGCCGAAGGCCTCCACCAGGGCGCGGGCTCCCAGATAGAGCAAGTACGCCGCACCGGCGATTCTGATGGCGTTGCCAAGGACTTCCGACGCGCCTAGGAGCGCCGTGACGCCGAGCACTGCGAGAAGGGCAAGGATCGTGTTGCCGACCATGATTCCGATCGCTGTCGTAGCCGCTGATCCGGGTCCGCGGGGTGCGTTTTTCAGCACAAGCGCAAAATCAGGGCCGGGAACGAGGACCACGACGACGCAGGTCAGCACAAACGCCATCAGTTGTTCGACCATCAGGGACTGCTTCCGGGGGAATGGATCTTCGGCACGTGTTGCCTTCAAGAGTGTAGCCTCGCCCGGCGGCGCGGCCTGACCTAAACCGAATGGAAAAACCATGCCTCTTTTCGTAGTCATGGGCACGCAGCTCGCGTAGTCTGGCCGCAAGACTGCCGGGCTGGGGTAGCCCGCGCCGCCAAGCGGCACTGCAGATCGACATGAGGGGATATCAATCATGCAAGCAGCTAATTCGCGACGTCGGTATGGCCGCCTGGTGGGCGCCGCCGTCGTCCTCGTACTCCTGGCAGCACTCGGAACGGGACCGGCACAGGCGAATCCGACCACAGCGAAACCGGCCGATGTCTATGTGGCCTTGGGCGATTCCTATGCCGCCGGCACGGGCGGCAGCAGTCCGGCTCCGGGCTCGTTGCCGGGCTGCCATCAGAGCTTGGACAGTTACGCCTCCCTTTTGGGCGGGCTGAACCTGGGCTGCTTCGGCGCCACGTCGATTGCCGTCAAGGCAGGCCTGGACAATCTGTCCCCCGCTGACCCTGTTGCGATCGCACTGGGGTCCGCTACCGAAGTCTCGGTGACTGTTGGCGGCAACGACGTCGGCACGGGAGCCGTGGCGGTGGCGTGCACCAGTGCCGATGCCCTGGCCTGCGCTTCGGCCGTGCAGAATGTGGCGAACGCCCTGCCCGCGCTACCCGGCAACATCGTGGCCATGGTTCAGTCGATCCGGCAGAAGGCACCCCACGCCGACATTGTGGTGACCGGCTACCCGCGCTTGTTTACCGTCGGCCCCACAATGCCTCCCGCGCAGAAACAGTTGGCCACCACCCTGAACGGAATGGCTGACCAATTGAATGCCACCATCGCCGGTGCCGCATCCGCCGCAGGTGTGGGCTACGTGAGCGTGACGGAACGGTTCACCGGGCACGGCATCGGTTCCAACAATCCGTGGATCCACTACACACCGCCATCGCCCCTGGATCCGCCAGAGCTCGCGTTGGACAACTTCCACCCCAACGACGCCGGCTACTCCCAGGGCTACCGCACGGCCGTCAACAGCGCGCTCAAAAAGTAGCTGGCCTCAGGCACGAACGCGCGGCGCCGTGTGCGCGTTCGGTGCTCGCGCTCAGGGCCGCTTCGCGAGCCTGAACTCGAGACCGGTGCGGACAGCGGGCCACTCGTGTTCGAGAATCGAGAACACCACGGTGTCGCGGAGCACTCCGTCCGAAGTCCGCGAGTGGTTCCGCAGGACGCCGTCCTGCTTAGCGCCCAACCGTGCGATCGCCTCGCGGGACTGGTGGTTGAGCCAGTGTGTGCGGAATTCGACGGCAGGGCAGCCCAGGGTTTCGAAAGCGTGGCGCAGGAGCAGCAGCTTGGAGTCCGGGTTGCTCCCGCTACTGTGTGCCGAGGCGGCGTTCCACGTGGAGCCGATCTCTACGCGCGGGGTGGCGGCGTCGATGTTCATGTAGGTGGTCATGCCGATCAACTTGCCGTTCGCCTTCAACCGTGTGGCGAAAGGCAACATGGATCCTTGCTCCTGCAGCCCGAGCCGGCGGTCGATCTCAGCGGCCATGCCCTCGGGCGTCGGGACCGAGGTGTACCAGAGTTTCCACAACTCGCCGTCTTTAGCGGCATCCACCAAGCCGTCGTGGTGTTCGGGGCTAAGAGGTTCCAAGGTTACGAAGCGACCGTCCAGGGTCACGGGTGCAATGAGAGTCACCCAGCCAGCCTAACCGACCCAACTAGCTCGCATTTGTTGTCGTTTTGGCGGCTGTAAACGACAACAACTGCGAGTCAGTTGGGGTTCCGGGACGGCTGCCTGTGGATAACTCAAAATGGCGTTCCAGGATTTGCAACGATAGGGCGATGAAGACCCCGCAACCCTTGCCGGTGCTGCTTGCATGCGCCCCGTTCACCTTTCAAGAAGCGGTCGACGCCGGCGTGAGCCTCCGGCGGTTGCGGCACCGATCGCTGCCCGCGCCGAGCCGGAGCATCCGGATTCCGGACCAGGCCTTTGCCCAAGGACAACCAAAGGAGGTCAGTTTCGTCCGGCCCTTCACCGCGGTGACCGAGTTCTCGGCTGCGTCGCACGCCACGGCCTTCTCCCTGTGGTCGTTCCCTGGTTTCCTCCCCGGTAGCGATGATCCGCGCATCCACATTTCACGTCCGGACACCATGGCCATTCCTCGGCGAACCGGAGTGGTTGGGCATGTGGGGCAGTTCTTCGACGACGAAATCACCAGTCTTGACGGCCTTCTTATCACCACGCGCACCCGGACCTGGCTCGATGTGTCCAGGAGGATGAGCGTGGATGAACTGACCGTTGTGGCTGACCACCTGTTGCGGAACCCTCGGCCGGAGTTTGAAGGCCGGACAGAGCCGTACGCAACATTGGAACAATTGGCCGACATGTTGGACCGGCACAAAGGCACTCCGGGGATCCGGAAGGCACGTTTGGCTCTTGAGCAGGCACGGATCGGCTCAGACTCGGCCCCCGAAACGCGGCTCCGGCTGGCCCTTGAAAACGGCGGACTGCCGGAACCCCAACTGAACGTAGCCCTTGAGCTAGGTGCCGGCGTCGTACGTCAACCGGATCTCGCCTATCCGGAACACCGTGTGGCGGTCGAATACGACGGCGAGCCGCATTCCGAGGCGGCCCAGATAGTCCGGGACATCGCCCGAGAAGAGGATTTCGCCCGAGCGGGCTGGCACTTAGTGAGGATCTCCAAACGCCACATGGCAAACGATGCACGGTCCGCCGTCGCGAAAGTCCGTGCCGTGCTTTTGGACCGAGGTTGGACGCCCAAGTGACTCGCATTTGTTGTCGTTATGAGGCCTGAAAACGACAACAAATGCGAGCTAGTTGGGCGTATGAGGCGCTACTCAGCCCAGTCGAAGAATCCCTTGCCGGTCTTGCGTCCCAGCTCGCCGCGGGCAACCTTGTCGCGCAGGATCTGCGGCGGGGCGAAGCGCTCCCCCAGCGTCGAATGCAAGTACTCGGCGATGCCCAGGCGCACGTCCAGGCCCACGATGTCCGTGGTCTTGAGCGGTCCTGTGGGGTGCTTGTAGCCGAGCACCATGGCCGCGTCGATGTCCTTCGCGGAAGCTACGCCTTCTTCCACCATGCGCATCGCCTCAAGCGCGATCGCAACGCCCAGCCGCGACGAGGCAAAGCCGGGCGCATCGTTGACGACGACGGCGGTCTTGCCGAGTGCCTCGGTCCAGCTTTTCGCCGTTGCGGCGAGCTCCGCCGAAGTCTCCTTGGCCAGGACCACCTCGATGAGCGTGGAAGCCGGGACCGGGTTGAAGAAGTGCAGGCCCACGAAATTAGCGGGCCTCCGGAGCTGCGAAGCGAGGCCGGTCACGGAGAGCGACGAGGTATTGGAGGCCAGGAAGGCGTCCGCCGAGAGGTGCTCCTCCACGGCCTTGAGGGCTGCAACCTTGAGCTCGTAGTCCTCGGGCACGGCTTCGACGACGAGCCCGCAGTGGACGAAGGAGTCGTAGTCGGTGGAGGTGCTGAACCGGGACAAAGCTTCTTCGGCGGTTTCCGTCAGGGTGCCTCGGGCAGCGGACTTGGCCACGGCCTCAGCAACGCGGCCTTGCGCGCCGGCGGCGGATTCGTGGTCGCGCTCGACGACGATCACGGTGGCGCCCTTGACCAAAAAAGCATGGGCGATACCGGCGCCCATGCGGCCACCGCCGAGGACACCGACAACATGCGGGATGGCTGGCGTTGCTGTCATTTCAGGTCCTGTCTGGGTTATCGCTAGATTGCTTGGCGCTGGACTGCTTGGCGCTCTTCTTGTCGAGGAACGCCTGCATGCGGTCGAACTTGGCTTGCGATTCGAAAAGCATGCCCTGGGCGAGAGTGTCGATCACGGGGTGCGCCTCGGCCGGAGCATGGAACACGGACTTGGTGATCCGCACCGCCAGGGGATCCTGCCGGCCGATCCGGTCAGCAAGGTTGTGGGCCGCTTCCATCAGCATGGGAGCTTCATGGATCTGGGTGATGAGATTGATGCGAAGGGCCTCCTCGGCACGGAGGACCGCCCCGGCAAGGAGGATCTCCTTGGCGATCGGCTCCCCCACGAGTTCCTTGAGTCGCCACGTGGCCCCGGCCGCAGCCATGATGCCCAGTCCGGTTTCCGGGTTGCCGATGCGCAGGCTGGGCGTGCCGATGCGGAAGTCGGCGGCGTAGGCGAGTTCAGCCCCGCCGCCCAGGCAATAGCCGTCCAGGGCCGCGATGACGGGCATGGGCAGCTTCGCGATCCGCACGAAGATGGTGGAATTGATGCCGCGCAAGGCGTCGTCGCGGCGGCGTTCCCTCAGCTGGCCGATGTCCGCACCTGACGCAAAGACGCCTTCGACGCCGGCAATGATCAGGATTTTCGGCTCGCGTTCAAGGTAATCGCACACCTGATGGAGTTCGTCCACCATCTGCTGGTCGATCGCGTTGCGGACCTCGGGCCGATTCAGCAGCACAGTGACGCGGTCTTCGCGCTCCTCGATGAGCAGGGTTCCGAATTCCTCGGGCTTCAACGCCATTACATGCCTTCCAGGAGAATGGCGGCACCCTGCCCGACGCCGATGCACATGGTTGCGAGGCCGATCTTACGGTCGGCGGTGCCTAGCTCGCGTTCCATGCGGCCCAGCAAGGTGATCGCGATACGCGAGCCGCTGGAACCGAGCGGGTGCCCCAGGGAAATGGCACCGCCGTCGAGGTTCACGATGTCCGGATCCAGGCCCAGACGCCGCATGCTCGCGAGCGATTGCGTCGCGAAGGCTTCATTGAGTTCGACGGCGCCAAGGTCACCGACCGTGAATCCGGAACGGGCCAGGATCTTCTGGGAGGCCGGAACCGGGCCGATGCCCATGATTTCCGGTTCGCAGCCGGCCGAGCCGCCGTCGATAATCCGGGCCCGCGGGGTGAGGCCGAACTTTTCGATGGCAGCCTCGGACGCAACGATGATGGCGGACGCTCCGTCGTTGAGCGAGGAGGAGTTGCCCGCCGTGACAACCGATCCACCGGCAACCACTGGACGGAGCCCGGCGAGGACCTCCATGCTGGTTCCTTCGCGTGGGCCTTCGTCGGTGTCCACCACGGTTTCGCCCTTACGGGTCTTCACGGTGACCGGCACGATCTCTTCCTTGAAGCGGCCGCCGGCAATGGCAGCAAGCGCGCGTTCGTGCGAGCGGACGGCGAAAGCGTCGGCATCCTCACGGGAGATCCCGTCCACCCGGGCAACTTCCTCGGCTGTTTCCGGCATGGAGTAGGTCATTTTGCCGCCGCGGGCGAGCTCGCCTTTGGTGAAAAGCGGGTTGGCGAAGCGCCAGCCGATGGAGGTGTCGAAGATTTGGCCTGGCTTGGCGAAGGCTGTTGAGGGCTTCTCCTGCACCCAGGGGGCCCGGCTCATGGACTCGACGCCGCCTGCCACCACGATGTCCGCTGCCCCGGCCTTGATCATGTGGCTGGCCATGATGATGGCGCTCATTCCGGAGGCACAGAGACGGTTGACCGTGATGCCGGGGATGTGGAGGGGAAGTCCCGCCAAGAGGGTGGCCATGCGGGCAACGTTGCGGTTTTCTTCGCCGGCGCCGTTGGCGTTGCCCAGAATGACTTCGTCAATGGCATCGGGGTCGACACCGGCCCGGGCCACGGCTTCGCGGATCACGAGGGCTGCCAGATCATCAGGACGGACCGCGGAAAGCGCTCCGCCATACCGGCCTACAGGGGTGCGGGCACCGCCAACAAGAAAAGCCTCGACCATGAGAACATCCTTCGCGAAGGGAGCGGGGCCGGTGAATAATTTACCGACCGTTCGTTCTATAAAGATTACACGGCGCCGCCCCGCGGTCAACCGCCCCGCGGTCAACCGCCCCGCGGTCAACCACCCCGCGGTCAACCACCCCGCGGTCAACCACCCCGCGGTCAACCATGACGCGGTCAACCGCCCTGCGGTCAGCCGTCACCTCGGGACCCCGTTGTTCCACTCAGATCACCCGGATACCCAGGTGTCCGGCCAAAAGGGGTGCCAATAGGCTGAGCTGGTAATCATCGATGACCACGCCGGACAGGCCGCCGAGTCCATTGATCATCCGGAAGTCCGAGCCACGCAGGTCCACGTCCTTGAGCTTGGCCCCGGTGACATCCAGCGTCCCGATGGTGCAATCCTTGAGCACCACCCGCGTCGCGGTACAAGCCCCGAGGTCGAGCTCGTTGATGATGCAGCCCGTGATCACCACATCCGTGAGCTTGGATCCACGCAGGTTCAGGAAGTCCAGCTTGCCGCCGTCGATCTTTACCGAATGCCAGGCGCCCTCGTACATCTCCGCGGAACCCCAACGCGGGTTGCTGATCTCCACTTCACGCCACGAAGTGCGTGCAGCGGTAAACACCGGTGCGTAGGGCTCATTCAGGATGCAGTCCCGGAAGGTCGCGCCACGCAGCTGTGCTTCGTTGAAGGAGACTCCGTTGAATTCACACTCGATGAAGTCCGCTCCGCTCAGCTCCGCTCCGTCGGCAACGGCACGGGTGAGGCGGACGCCGTCGTACCGTTCCCCGCGCTGAAAGTCCGGCGCGGGGTCGTCGCGGAGTTCGTCGAGCCTGATCGGGGAGATGCGGGGCGCCGTCACCTTGGCGACCGCCGCCATCAGAGGGCCTCCGCTTTCGCCGCGATCTCGGCGAGATCCTTCGCGAGCGCCTTCCGTGTGACGCTCATCCCGAGCTTGCCGAACGCAGCCATCATGAGCTTGCTGAAGAAAGTCGGCTTGAGGACCTCCGCGCCGAAGAACAACACCAGTTGGGTCCCGCCGTCGCGCTCTTCAAGGGTGAAGCGCGCTGTGTAGTCCGCACCGCCCTGCCGCGCTTTGACCGTGGTGGCGCGCGGCGGATCGCTCTGGGAAACGTGCATTTCGACGGTTTCCTCCCTGCCCATCATGGCGCGGGTTTCCTTCCACCGCGTGCCCTCACCGTAGGCTCCGTCGCTGAGCATCTGAATGGCTTTGACGCCCGAGAGCGTCTTGGCCGAGCCCGGAATATCGCTGATGACGGCCCAGACTTTCTCCCGGGAGGCGTTGATGTGCTGGCTGAGAGTGGTGCTGTGGTCCATGCATCGAGCCTAACCGCGACCGCTGACAAAAGCAGCCGACAAGACACTTGCGGGGTCTGGCAGGATTGCACCCATGGTGCACATCGACTTGAGCGCGGACAGTGTGGCGGCAGGAGGCTCGCGGAGCCTGAAGGGGTACCTTGCCGAGCCCGACGGCGAAGGGCCGTTTCCCGGCGTTGTACTCATCCATGAGGCCTTTGGGCTCGACGACGTGATGCGGCGGCACGCAGACCGGCTCGCCTCGGCCGGTTACTTGACGCTCGCCGTCGACCTCTACAGCGACGGCGGCGCGAGGCGCTGCCTCGTGGCAACCATGCGCTCCCTGATGTCGGGCACGGGCCGGGCATTCACGGATGTGTCCACTGCGCGGACCTGGCTCCGCAACGATGCCCGGTGCACCGGAAAAGTGGGGGTCATCGGTTTCTGCATGGGCGGAGCATTCGCCCTGCTAGCGGCCCACGACGACTTCGACGCCGCCTCCGTGAACTACGGCCAGGTGCCGCGGCGCCTGGAGCAGGCTTTGGAGGGGGCGTGCCCGGTGGTGGCCAACTACGGAGGCAAGGACCGGACGATGCCGGGAGCGGCCGCGAAATTGGAGGCCACTCTGACGAACCTCGGGATCGAGCACGACGTCAAGGAATTCCCGACGGCGGGCCACGCCTTCATGAACGACGTTCCGGTGGGGCCCCGGCCCCTGCGGCCGTTGATGCGGGTGATGGGCATCAAACCCGATCCGGCCGCCGCTCCGGAAGCCTGGCGGCGGATCGAGGACCACTTCGCGAAGCACTTGAGGGACTAGGGGCTACGACGGCGGGCGCCCCCCGGAGCGGGAGGCGCCCGCCGTCGTCGGGCTACTAAGCGTTGGGCCCACGCCGGCGAGGGCCCCTACCTGAGCTTGCGAAGGTTGGGAGCCGGTGGGGACTAGCTAAACAGCTCGCTCTTCGGCTCGTTGTTCTTGACCTTCTGCCAGCCCAGCCACAGCACCAAGGCGAAGAACGGAATGGTGGCCAGGGTCCAGAGGCCAAGGAGGAACACCTCGCCCGTGGCCTTGTCCGTCATGGTGTCCATGCCGATCAGCACGGTGATGGCCAAGAGGGCGACCAGGCCAACCCAGCTGGTCCACGGGGAACCGGGCATCGGCAGGCTGGAAACGTTGCCCTTCTTCTTGCGCAGCGCGATCTGGCTGGCGAAGATCGAACCCCACGTGAAGATGACGCCGATCGAGGCCGTGTTCAGCGCGAGGTCGAAGGCGTGCGAACCGCCCAACCAGATGTTGAGCAGGATGCCCACGAGGTAGACCGCGCCGATTGCCAGGATGGCCGCGTACGGCACGTGGCGGGTGGACATCTTGGTGAGCCATTTGGGGGCATGTCCGTTGTTGGCCATGGTGCGGAAGATGCGGCCGATCGAGTACAGGCCGGAGTTGCATGAGGACAGTGCGGCGGTGATGACGACCATGTTCATGACGTCGCCCATCCACGGCAAGCCCATCTGGCCGAAGACCGTGACGAACGGGGACGTTCCCGCGTGATACTGGTCCGAAGGCAGGAGCATCGCCAGCAACATGACGGAACCGACGTAGAAAACAACAATGCGGATCACGACGGCGCGGATCGCCTTGGGCACTTCGCGTTCCGGGTTCTGCATCTCGCCAGCGGTAATGCCGACCAGTTCAATGGCGTTGTAAGCGAAGATCACAGCGTTGAGGACCAGGATCATCACCAGGCCGCCCTTGGGGAACATGCCGCCATCGGCAGCGAAGAGGTTCCCCACAGAAGCGTGACCGGTGCCGACCTGTGCGTTCGTGACCACCATGAAGGTGCCCACGGCCAGGAAGATCAGGATCGCGGCGACCTTGAGGCAGGAAGCCCAGAACTCGAACTCACCGAAGGCCTTGACGCTGAACAGGTTCACGGCCACCAGCAGTACCAGCGCGGCGATGGCGGACAGCTCAACGGGAACGTTCGGGAAGAAGAACTGGAAGTACAGGCCGATGGCAATGAGTTCGGCGATGCCCGTCATGGCCCAGTTGATGAAGTACATCCAACCGGAGAGGAAGGCGCCCTTTTTGCCGAACATTTCACCGGCGTAGCTGACAAAGGAGCCGGAGGTCTGACGGTACATGATCAGTTCGCCAAGGGCCCGCATCAGCAGGTAGGCAATGACGCCGGCAATGGCGTACGAGAAAATGAGGGCCGGGCCGGTTGAGGCCAGACGTCCACCCGCACCCATGAAGAGGCCGACGCCGATCGCGCCGCCCATCGCGATCATCGTGACGTGGCGGCGGCTCAGGGTCTTCTGGTAGCCCTCGGCGCTGAGGTTTTCGGAAGTTGTAGAGGTACTGGGCGCAGCCAGGGTTCCCGGCTCACGCTGAAGGTCGGTTGTGGTGTTTTGAGGCACAGCTGTTCCTTGTGGGTTGAGGATATGCCGGTCCTGGCTTCATGCGCATCGGCACGAACAATTCGAGCTTTCAACCTGTTGGCGAGTCGAATCAGTAGCGAAAACACGGAAGCATCGAAGGTAAATCCGGCAAAACCATCCTACCCGGTGATTTCGGCGGAGCGTGACGCGGGCAACAAACCGGGGCGTTACGCTGGACGTATGGGCACCATTCCGCCAGCCGGCAGGCTATACCGTTTCACGGGCTTGGACGCTGCGGCTTTCGGACTCTACGCGTCATTGGCGGCCGTTCTGAGCCTAGCCACCGCCCCGGTGACGACTTTCATGCAGCAGGTCTTCCCCGACCCCGCAACCGCCGTCTTCGCCATCAACCTCGCTTTCTACGCTTCGGTGGGCCTGTTCGCGGTTGCGGCCGCGTGGCGCGTCATAGCCCGCGACCTCCTGATCCTGGCGACCCGTCCGTGGTTCACGCTTGCCATGATTCCGCTGTCGATCGTGGCAATGCTGGTGATCACCGCCATTCTGGTGACAGTTACCGGCTCGGCCAAGGAGTCGCAGAACCAACTGGGCCTGCAGTCCCTGGTCCTGCAACTGCCGGCCTGGTTCGTGGTGCCTTTGCTGGTGGTGTTGGGTCCCTTCGTGGAGGAATACCTCTTCAGGCACCTGCTCATCGGTAAGCTGTCCCGCCGCGTCAATATTTGGCTTTGTTGCGTGCTGTCCGTACTTTGTTTCGCCGCCATCCACGTCGTGGGACGTGAAGGCCTGGTATTTCCCGCCCTGGCCCCATACCTCGGAATGGGCGTCGTCCTGGTGGCCGTCTACGTCTGGACAGGCAAGAACGTGATGTTCTCCTACTTCGTTCACGCTGCCAAGAACCTGTTGGCCGTCGTGCTGATCTACGCGATCCCGCCGCAACTCCTGGGCGGCTAACCCACCCAACTAACTCGCACTAAATGTCGTTTTGAGCCCTCAAAACGACAACAAATGCGAGTCAGTTGGGAAACCCGGACCGGAACTGTCCGCTAGGCACTTCCCCGGCCACGCGCCGTCGTCGTAGGTTCAGTCCATGGCACTGAACTTCCAGATAGTGATCGACTGCAAGAATCCGCACGTCCTGGCCGATTGGTGGGCCGAGACGCTCGAGTGGATCGTGGAGCCCCAGGACGAGGCGTTCATCCGGTCCATGGTGGACCAAGGCTTCGCCACGAAGGAAGAAACCACCACCCACAACGGCAAGCTCGTGTGGAAAGACGGTGCGGCGATCGGCCCGGCAGAAGACCAGGACAAAGACACCCGCCGCCGCTTCCTGTTCCAGACCGTTCCAGAGGACAAAACCGTCAAGAACCGGGTTCACTGGGACGTGCGCCTCAACGGACAGGACAAGGACGACGTCCGCGCCGCCCTCGAAGCCCGGGGCGCAAAATACCTGTGGACAGCCAAGCAAGGGCCGCACGAATGGCACACCATGGCCGATCCAGAAGGCAACGAGTTCTGCATCAGCTGAGGGGATTACTAGACTCTGAGGGTGAGCAACGACTTCCCCGCCAAGGTATCCGACGTCTTTGACCCGTCCCGCTGGCGTACAGTGTCCGGTTTCGACGATTTCCAGGACATGACGTACCACAGGCAGGTCGAGCGGGACGCAGACGGAAAAGTGACGAGGGACCTTCCGACGGTCCGGGTCGCCTTCAACCGTCCGGAGGTTCGCAACGCTTTCCGCCCCGGCACCGTTGACGAGCTTTACCGCGCCATGGACCACGCCCGGATGACCCCGGATGTCGCCACAGTGCTCCTCACGGGAAACGGCCCCTCCCCCAAGGACGGCGGCCATTCCTTCTGTTCCGGCGGGGACCAGCGGATCCGCGGCCGCGACGGCTATCGGTACGCCGACGGCGAGACGCAGGAGAGCATCGACCCCGCCCGGGCCGGCCGCCTGCATATCCTGGAAGTCCAGCGGCTCATGCGGACCATGCCCAAGGTGGTCATCGCCGTCGTGAACGGCTGGGCCGCTGGTGGCGGGCATTCGCTACACGTTGTCTCGGACCTCACCATCGCCTCGCGCGAGCACGGCAAGTTCAAGCAGACCGACGCCACTGTGGGAAGTTTCGACGCCGGCTACGGCTCGGCGCTGCTCGCCCGCCAGATCGGGCAGAAAGCCTCCCGCGAGATCTTTTTCCTGGCCCGTGAGTATTCCGCGGAGGACATGGTCCGCATGGGTGCCGTCAACGAAGCCGTGGACCATGAGCGCCTCGAGGAGGTCGCCCTGGAGTATGCCGCGGACATCGCGCGCCAATCCCCGCAGGCCATCCGCATGCTCAAGTTCGCCTTCAACCTGGCCGACGACGGCCTGGCCGGCCAGCAGGTGTTCGCCGGCGAGGCCACGCGCCTGGCCTACATGACGGACGAAGCCGTGGAGGGCAAGGAAGCCTTCCTCGAGAAGCGCGATCCGGACTGGTCCAACTTTCCGTACTACTTCTAGGACTCGCCCGTGAACATCGATCCCGTTCTCAAAGCCCTGGCAGCCGCCCTCCACGACGAGGGACCCGCCGTCGAAATCATCATCCCGGAAGACGGCACCCCGGTGGCCGTCCCCGTTGAAACGCCCGGTTTCGAGGACGCCGCCGTAGTGGTCCGCACTTCCGGTTCCACCGGTACACCCAAGGCCACGGTGCTCACGGTCGATGAGCTCGCCGCTTCTTCCATGGCCACCGCCATCGCGCTCCGGGGCGAGGGCCAATGGCTCCTGGCCCTGCCGCTGCAATACGTCGCCGGGGTTCAGGTGCTGGTCCGCTCGCTCTTCGCGGGCACGCGCCCGTGGGCCATGGACCTTTCGAATGGCTTCACTCCGGAGGCCTTCACCGCCGCCGCCGAAGAGCTGACCGACACGATCCGCTTCACCTCCTTGGTGCCGACGCAGCTGCAGAGGCTCCTGGACTCACCATCGCCGCAGACCGTCGCAGTACTTCGCCGTTTCAACGGCATCCTCCTAGGCGGCGCGCCTGCACCCGCCCCACTGCTGGACGCCGCCAGGGAGGCCGGACTGAAGGTCGTGACCACCTATGGCTCCGCCGAGACGTGCGGCGGTTGCGTGTACGACGGAAGGCCGCTTGAGGGCGTCCAGGTCATGCTCGACGACGACGGCCGGGTCCTCCTGGGCGGCGACACTGTGGCTTCCGGTTACCTGGACGCGCCCGAGGCGAACGCCAAAGCGTTCTTCGAGGAGGACGGCACCCGCTGGTACCGCACCAACGATCTCGGCGAGCTCGCCGACGACGGAACCCTCACGGTGCTGGGACGCGCCGACGACGTCATCATCACCGGCGGCGTGAAAGCCTCCGCCGCGTTTATCCAGGCGGAGCTTGAAAAGTTCGACGGCGTCACGGCGGCTTTCGTGGCCGGGGTGCCTTCCCGCGAGTGGGGCCAGGCGGTGGCAGCTTATGTTGCCGTCGAGGACAGCTCCCCGGAAAGCATCGCGGCCTACAAGGCCCGCTGCCAGGAATCGCTAGGGACCCTCGCTCCCAAAACGGTGCTGACCACGGATGGCCTCATCATGCTCCCCAATGGAAAGCCGGACCGGCTGGCGATGATCGAGCTTCTCACCGAGGTGCATCAGGGAGAATAGACCCGTCCTCCCTGACCGTCATTTGCCTTCCCCCAACGCGAAACAACACGAGGTACTGAACGTGGCAACAGCTGCACAATGGATTCAAGGCGCCCGCCTGCGCACCCTGCCGGCTGCGATCGCGCCGGTGCTGATCGGCACAGCGGCCGCCTACGAGCTGCAATCTTTCCGGCTCTTGAATGCCATCCTCGCCGCCCTCGTGGCGCTGCTCCTGCAGATCGGGGTCAACTACGCCAACGACTACTCCGACGGTATCCGTGGCACTGATGAGGACCGCGTGGGTCCGCTCCGGCTTGTTGGCTCCGGTGTAGCACGCCCGGCACAGGTCAAGTGGGCTGCCTTCGGCGCGTTCGGCCTGGCCATGATATTCGGCCTGGTACTGGTGATCATCACGCAGAGCTGGTGGCTGATCCTGGTGGGAATCGGCTGCGTCCTTGCTGCGTGGGGGTACACCGGCGGCAAGAACCCGTACGGCTACATGGGCTTTGGCGACCTGTTCGTGTTTGTTTTCTTCGGCCTGGTGGCAACGCTCGGCACCACCTACACGCAGGCCGGACAAGTGAGCCTTCCGGCCGTCATCGGCGCCATCGGCACGGGATTGATTGCGTGTGCCTTGCTGATGGCCAACAATGTGCGGGATATCCCCACGGATACGGCGGCAGGCAAGCGGACGCTGGCGGTGCGACTTGGCGACCGCCACGCCCGCGAGAGTTACGTCCTGATGCTGGCCGTGGCGATCCTGTTGGTCGTGATACTGGCGCCCACCAAGCCGTGGATGCTGATAGTGCTGCTGCTGATCCCTGCCTGCCTCATGCCGGCTTGGCTCATGGTCAACGGCCGGAAGCGCAAGAGCCTTATCCCGGTGCTCAAGCAGACCGGAATGATCAACCTTGGCTACAGCGTGCTGTTCTCACTGGGCCTCATCCTGAGCCACGGCTTCTAACCCTCGCTCACATATAGCCCCGTTTCCCCAAACCCTCGCTCACATATAGCCCCGTTTCCCCAAACCCTCGCTCACATCATGTGAGCGGGCGTCGGTCGAAAGTGCCGCATATGTGAGCGAGCGTCGGTGGAAAGTGCCGCATATGTGAGCGGGCGTCGGTGGAAAGTGCCGCATATGTGAGCGGGCGTCTTCCCCCGGGGACCTAGCTCACATCTCGGCTTTGGGCTTCTAGGATTCCTTGGGGCGGCGGTCGTTCTCGACCTTTACCGCAGGGTTTTCATCGACCAGCCGGTCCTCGATCGAGGCATCTTCAATCTCCAACGCAGAGCGGATGGGCTTGGCCCGCCCGGAGAAACGTTCGCGCATGGCGGCAGTGGCGGCGTCGCGCTGCTTCTGGAAGAACAGGTAGCTGATGGCGAACGCGATGAGGCCCGCGAAAATCGCCGCGAGGAACAAACCCGTCTGCAGGAGGGCGAAGATGACGAAGAGCGGTACGAAGATCGCAAGGCGGATCAGGGAGTATTTGAGGAAAGCCACGGATCAAGTTTAGCCTCACAGCCTGATTGCACCCTGATCGCACAGCTATCACCGGACCCGACGGCGACTAGACTTGACGGTATGCTCCGCGTTGTTGCAGTTGTGGCCGTCCTGCTCGTGTTCGTCTATGGGCTGGTGGACGTCATTCGCACCGACCGCCGCTCTACCCGGGGAATTTCCAAACCTGCATGGATTGTGGTGATGATCCTGCTGCCGGTCCTCGGCGCGGTTCTCTGGTTCCTTATAGGCCGTCCCTACAACATCCGGCCTACCCCGCAGCCCGCGAGCCATCCCACAGCCCCCGACGACGACCCCGACTTTCTCCGGAACCTGGAGGTCCGCCGTCGCAACCAGGCCGAAGCCGAACGGCTGAAGAAGCTCAAGGCCGACCTCGAAGCCAAGGAACGCAAGCTCAAGGGCGAATCCAAGGCCGACGACAGCGGCGACGTCAACAGCTGACGGCCCCGCTGAGACGCTGAGGGACTCCCTTCCTGACCTCTTTTGAAACGCGAACGACGGCGGCACGCCCGCAAGTGGCGGTTTCTAGGGGTCGTTGCAACACCTGTTGGCTAAGTAGTCAAGATTAGAT
>NZ_JBZAYA010000008.1:0-218671 GCF_058244265.1 Arthrobacter sp. SE2
GTCGACCCCCGCCAAACACCCCGACGCAACCACCACTTCAGACCCACCCGGACATGAGCCTGCCCAGTTGAAGTCCACCCGAATCCATTGACATGTGACCAAATGGTCACCTATTCTGAATGCATGGACGCCGTCTTCAAGGCACTCTCCGACCCCACCCGCAGGGATCTGCTCGACGAGCTCTTCCGCGAGGACGGGCAGACGCTCAGCGCGCTTGAAGCACGGTTCGACATGACCCGTTTCGGGATCATGAAGCACCTCAAGATCCTTGAGGAAGCCGGGCTGGTTGTGACCCGCCGTCGTGGTCGCGAAAAGCTCCACTACCTGAATCCGGTACCCATCAGGCTCGTCCACGACCGTTGGGTGAGCAAATATGCAGAACCGTGGGCCGCTGCGTTGAGCGACCTCAAGACCAGATTGGAAAGTCCCGTGGAAAAGATCTTCGAAATCTACATCAAGACCACTCCGGAGCGGCTTTGGGAAGCCATCACGGACAGCGACACCCGCAGCAAGTACCAGTTCGGCAACACCCACACCGCGGACTGGACGCCGGGCGGGCACTACGAGATGCACAATCCCAAGGCCAACGGAATGGTCCTGGGCGAAGGCGAAAACGTGGAGGTCGATCCGCCGCGCCGGCTCGTCCAGACCATGCGCGCGCTCTGGGGCGAGGACGTCAAAGCGGAGGGCACATCACGCGTCACCTGGGAGATCGAACCCGTCGGCGACTCCTGCCATTTGACCGTCACCCACAGCGACTTGCGCGAAGGCGGCAACGACCAGATCTACGGCGGTTGGCCGATGATCCTCTCCGGCCTGAAGACCTGGCTGGAGACCGGCGAGGTTCTCACGACTCCGGGTTCATTGATGTATTCATGAGGTTCGACGGCGGCGCGACCCGCCGCTCTTAGGCCCTAGCAGCCGGAACGAGGGCCGCGTTGAGGTACTCCAAATGCGCCAGCGTCGGGGCAGTCACGTTCGCCGCGTATTCCGAGTGCTTGGTGAGGAACTTCTTGATGAAAGGGCACACCGGCACGATCCCGAGTCCCTCGCTCACAGTCTCGTCCAAGGCAACTTCGGCGAGCCTGCGCGCCAGCCCTTGGCCGCCGAACTCCTCGTTGATCACCGTGTGGTAGAAAATCCGCTGCGGGGACCCGCCGTCGTCGTACGCTTTGTACGCGGCCTTACCGATCACGTGGCCATCGGCGAGCACTTCAAAGCGTTCGCGGTCAACGTTGTGGCGGAAGGTGGCATCGGTCATCGCTGGCTCCTCGGTTAGGTCCTTTTGACCTACCCTAACCTCGGAGCCCGGGCGCTTTGTTCCCAAGTTTTCTCCAAGTCCACATTGGACTTGGAGAAAACTTGGGAGTTACAACTAAGCCGTGACGATGTCGCGCGTGGTGTGGTCGTACGTGAAGGTGATCTTGCCGCCGTTGTGCTGTAGTTCGTGATTGGCACCATCACGCGCGCCGAACGCGCCGTAGTTCTCGTCCCACGAGCGGTTCAGCGCGATCTTGTAGGTGTAGAAGCCGGCTGGCAGCGTGGCGGCGAGGGTCCACACCTTGCGACGGGAATTGAACTTCATCTGCACCTCGTCGTACTGCGGAGCCCAGTCCTCCGGCGCGCCGAGAATCGTGTTGAAGTCACCGGCGATCGCGACGGCGGACGGCTGGTCGAGCTTCTCGACGGCGGCTGTCGCCTTGGGTGCCGCAGCTTTCTTGGGCGCTGCCTTGGCGGCCGGGGCCTTTTCCGCGGCTGCGTTAGCAGCCGGTGCCTTCTCTGCAGCGGGTACCTTCTTTGCCGCGGGCTTCCTGGCGGTTGCCTTCTTGACGGGGGCCGTCGGAAGCGGCGTGTCTGCCGGGACGGGAATGCCCTCAGTTAGCGCAGTGACGAACTCGTCCGGCTTGGCGAAAGCGACAGTGGCACGAAGCCCGTCGTCGGTGATGGTCCAGCCCGAACGGCCCTTAACCAACCAACCAGCTTTGACCAGCTTGGCGGTCTCCGTCGTCAGGCTCTTATGGCCCCGCGGAATCCCTCCACTGAGCAACTCACTCTCGCGCTCGTCCAGCGGGACACGCACAATCGCCTCTGCCAGGATCTCGCCGGCATTCAACGACTTCTCGGACCACGTTCCCTCAGCCAAGACGTCAAGGACGGTCTTGAGACGGGCACTGCTTTTTTCGACGGTGGACTTGGCCACTGGGTCTCCTTCAACGGCGAACATTCCTTCAGCAGTCTGCCAATGTTCTGTAAATTCTGGCGACTATTCTGGGTAAACACCGTGTGTCGTGTCCCACTATTACGCCCAAACGGTCGGCAAGTGATGGAAGGCTCTCGGGTACCGCTCAGTAGCCGGCGGTTGGGGTACCCTCGAAGGCCTCCCTTACTCCCCCGAAGCCTTCTCCCACTGCGAAACCTCGGCCAACAGTTCAGACTTCCGTGCCTCGTCCGCGAACGACGAACGCACAGAGTTCGCGGCCAGGCGGGCCCGGTCAGCAACAGACAAGCCGTGCACCGCGACCAGTTGCTCGAAGTTGTCGTCCACGTAGCCGCCAAAGTAGGCGGGATCGTCCGAATTCACACTGACATTCAGCCCGGCTGCCAGCATCGCAGGCAAAGGGTGCTCGGCGAGGGTATCCACCGCGCGCAGCCGGACGTTGGACAGGGGGCACACTGTCAGGGGAACCTGCTCAGCCACCAACCGCTCCACCAGGGCCGGATCTTCCATGCATCGGATGCCGTGGTCGATCCTCTCAGCGCCAAGCAGGTCGAGAGCCTCGTACACATACGAAGCAGGGCCTTCCTCGCCGGCGTGCGCGATCCGTCGCAGTCCGGCCTCCGCCGCGCGGCCGTAGAGTCGTTCGAACTTCGACGGCGGATTGCCCACCTCGGCCGAGTCCAAGCCGATTCCCGCAATCGGCGCCTTCATCGCGAGAAGCTGGTCTAAAACCTCCAGCGCAGATTCCTCGGACATGTCCCTCAGGAACGCGGCAATCAGGAGCGTCGAGACGCCGAACTCCTCCACCGACGTCGCGAGTGCGGATGCAACACCGTTCACGCACGTCTTCAGCGCCACTCCGCGCGAGATGTGCGCCTGCGGATCCATCATGACCTCGACGTGCCGCACGCCACCGGCCGCGGCGCGTGCCAAATAGGCCCTGGTCATGTCCGCAAAATCCTGCTCGGTGCGCAACACGGCCATGTTGGCGTAGTACAGATCCAGGAATGACTGCAGATCCGTGAACTCGTACCGTGCGCGCAGTTCGTCCAAATCCGCGTACGGAAGCTCAATCCCGTTCCGTTCCGCGAGCGCGAAAATCAGCTCGGGCTGGAGCGTCCCCTCGATGTGTAGGTGCAGTTCGGCAACCGGAGGTGCCGCCGTCGTCGTCGATTCGCCAAAAGTTTCCACCCGACAAGAGTAGGACGAATACTCAACACACCCCATCTGGGCACCCGGCAAAGCGGGGTTCAGGGAAGAAAGCGGTTGATTCCGCGCAAGAGGGACCCAAACACCGGATGGTGCTGCCAGCGGCGGGCCATTACCGCGCCGCGGGCTCGATCAACCGACCCCAGAACTGCAAGCGTCAGCCAGTTTCCGGGGCGGGTCTCCCGCCGACGCGCGGCGCTTCGGAGCGAGACAGTACAAGACAGGCATATTCCCGCCTCCGGATGTGCTCCAAGCCGGACGATCTTGGCCTCCGGATACTCGGTGCCGCAACACCAGCAAGCAAAACCGCTATGTACTTCATGACCGAATTCCGGCGCAGCTTCCATGGAACAAGTATCGCCGCCAAAGCGTTCTTCAGGGCCCCACTACCACGAGCGAGGGGAAGGCCACACCGGGCCAACTTGGATCTACGCGGTTCGGCCCCCAAACTGAAAGGATGCAGACCTTCCTCCCGTTCCCCGATTTCAAGCAAAGTGCTGCCGTCTTGGACACCGCAAGGCTAGGCAAGCAGCGTGTCGAAGCACTGCAAATCCTTCGCGCACTGGTGATCCCCGAGTTCGGCCGGCCCTCCCACCCCGCTATCCGCATGTGGATGGGCTACGTTCCCGCGCTCACCCTCTACGGCCTGGCCATGGTGGACGAATGGGTCGCCCGCGGCAATCCGGACAACACCCGCGCCAGCATCACCGAGTTCGCACCCCAGGCAGCCCACCCGGACTACGCCTCCAAGATTCCGATGCCGCCGTGGCTCGGCGACGCCGATTTCCACTTGAGCCACCGCTCCAAGCTGCTCCAGAAAGAGCCCCGCTTCTACGCCGAGCTTTTTCCGGACACTCCGAACGACCTTGAGTACCTGTGGCCCGAGCCCAGTCACGAGTTCATCCCCGAAGACCCCTACGACGACTTCATTTGGGTGCTTCGCGCTCCGGTGGGCGACGTCGAACCCGAGAAGATCGACAAGGTGGGGATGCCGGCAGCAGGCAAGGCCAAGGCCGCGAACATCGACGGCGACGGCTACCAATTCGTCTACGCTTCGGAAACGTCCCGTCGCCCGGGCAAGACCGCCCGCAAGGCCCCGAAGCAACTGGTGAAGAAGCCCACCCGCAACCGCCAGCGCCAGGACGAGGCCTTCCGGACGCTCCCCGGGAACACTCCTGTCCTTGTCCCCGTCGAGGGCGGCGCCAAGTTTGCCTTGGGCAAGATCCTCGGCCGGCCGATCACCCTGGAAGACGGCCGTTTCGGCCGCAACTTCAAGGTCACCAAGATCGTCGACCGCACGGACTTCGACTACCCGGCCTTGTTGCAGGATCCGCGGGCGTTCTTCCCGATCCCGGCACCCTAGCGGCTCGAGCTAAACGCGAACGACGGCGTCGCTCCGGTTCCTTTGAAAGGAGCCGGAGTGCCGCCGTCGTTTTAGTCGTTGCGCCTACTTGTCCTGCCGACGGACGAGCGCCCGCATAACCAAGATCTCGTAGGCCACCAAGGCGACGACCCAAATGTAGTCATACCAGCGGGCGTCGAATCGAACGAGCAACGCCAGCAGCCCAAGCGCTGCAACCAACTGGGTCGTGATGATGGCCCTCCAAGGCGTGGTTTTCACCTTATCCACAAGAAATGACCACCCCTCCTGCCGCGAAAAGGACACCCGCACCGTAAGCGGCCCAACCGATTGCTCCTATCGGTCCCATAAGGGACACGATTACTCCAGACCCTGCATACGCACATCCTATTGACACCAGTCCGCCACGGGGAATCAAATCGGGGTTATAGTGTGCAACATGGCGGCCCGAGATGTAGGTGTCAAGCCAGCCGTGACAGGCCAGGATCTCCTTGCCGTTCCATCCTATGGTGACTCCGTTATAACCCGTGCAGTAGTAGTCATACCGTCCCGTCGACATAGGGGCAATGGCGCCGCCGGGTGCCTTTTTATATGCCAGGAAGTGTCCACCGGAAAAGTCGCCCCGTCCTTCAAGCCGGATTTTTAGCGCCGCTTGCGTCTCCGAGACTTGAGGACTTTCAAGGAGCAAAGCTAGACGGTTGCTATCACCGTCGAACGCCTCAGAAATCGCGGTTTGAATCTGTTCAGGTGTTTGCAACTGCGACGTTGTTTTTGGCTGCGGGGGCGCTGGAACAGTTGCAGCCATTGCGCCGTTCATTCCACCGACCAAAAGAGCGGCACTTGTCACCACAACCGTAATGACGCTCCGTATTTTCTTCCCAATGCCCATTTCTCTCCCCTTTGAGTTGTAGCAAGTGAGTGACCATCGTAGTTGCATTTGTTAGAGGAAAGTTGCGACTAGGTGCTGATAGTGCCGAATTGAGTGTTGTTTGGCGGCAAAATGAGTATTCCTGCTTGGTACGAATGAGTAGTTTCATCGAAGATGGCCGTTAGGCCCTTTGGTCAGGCCATCCCCTAACGCAACTAACTCGCAGTAGGTGTCGTTCTCAAGCTTCAAAACGACACCTGCTGCGTGGGCCCACGCCGCCAGGGTTCCCTGGCCGAGCTTGCGAGGCGAGGGTGGCGGTGGGGACTAATTGGGCCCGGGCTTCATCGATGTCTTCGGTCTTTCCCGGTGCTGGAACGCCTCATCCCACTGTGCCCATTCCTCCGGCCGCACCGAGGGCCGGCCCAGCAGGTAGCCCTGCCCGGCGGTCATGCCGAGCTCCGCCACCGCGCTTAACTCAGCTTCGGTTTCGATCCCTTCGGCGACCAAGGCTGCCCCGATTTCCTTCGCGAAGCCGACCATGGCCGCCCCCAGGGCCCGCTGGCCCGGGTCCGTGTCAATGCCGGCGATGATCTCCCTGTCCAGCTTGATCACATCGGGCTTGAGCCACAGGACGTGGCGCATGGAAGCAAAACCTGCGCCCGCGTCATCAACGGCGATCCTCAAGCCGCGGCAGCGCAAAGGTGCAAGTGCCGCTGCGAGAGGGCCGTAATCCACGACGTGGTGGCGTTCCGTCACCTCGAGCACGATTCTGCCCGTCGATATTCCAGAGTCCGCGAGAATATCGGAGAGTCTCGCGTCAAGGCATGCCCGGGGTGAGAGATTGACGGAAACCGATAACGCGAGTGGCAGCCCCTTCGCAGCTGCGAGCGCGCTCTCGAGGGCAAGAATCTCAAGCTCAACATCCAGTTCGACGGCGGTAGCCTCAGCGAACATCACCTCCGGGGAAATACCCGGAGAGCCCGGGAACCGGGTCAAGGCTTCGGCCCCAACGATTGAGTGCGATTCCAGGGAGCGGATGGGTTGGAATGCCGTCATCAAGGAACGTCCGGCGAGCACCGCCTCGATCCGGCTCCTGATCTCGCCAGTAGCCAGCGTGTCCGCGGTCCCGGGATCGAGGGCCCTGCTGGTTCCTTCGAAACCGTTGGGTCGGCCGACGGCGTCACGAAGTGCCCTTCCTGAAACTTCGACCAGGACCTTGTTGCCGTCCTTGTGGCGGCACACGGCTCGGAGTCCGGCCCAACCGGCAGCTTCGTCCTGGCTCGAAGTCCTGAACTGCAGGGCGTCGGCCAGATCCTCAGGATCGATGATCAGACTGAAATGCCTGCCCAACAGTTCGGAAGGCTCGTACCCGGTCAAATCCACGCCCGCCGGGCTGGAGAAGGTGAAGCGCCCGTCGGGTCCTATTGCCCACAACCACTCCCGGCTGGTGGTCAGCACCGTATCCATCAAGCGGGTGGTCCGGGACGCTTCAGCCCGCTCCCGGAGCTGCTGGCGCACCAAAGAAAATGATGCGAAAACCACTGCCGGGACCACGAGCAACGAAAAAGCATCCGAAATCCAGACCGGCCATCCCCAGGCTTCCCAAGAATCATCGCCGAAGAGGTAGGGCAGCCCCACCGCCAAGGCAACACACAACTCCATGGCGAAGATGGCATACAACCACCATCTAGGCCTGAACGTCCGTGTCCTCTTCCCCTGCCCGCGCGTTCGAATCATGGCCCCCCCTGGCACAAGCTAACGCTGCTGATCTCCTACATGATGCCACTCATACGTCGGGAATCAGCAGCATCCCTTCAGAATGATCAGCTTTTGGGTGCCGGGGCCGGACGACGGGTATGCGGCTACTTCCCCAACCCGGCCCGCCGCAACGCTTCGGCCATGGCCGTATTGACCGGCGCTTGAGGAGCCGCCTTCGCAGGAACCGCCTTGCGAGCAGGCGCACCCTTAGCAAGAACCGCCTTCGCGGACTGTCCACCCTGCGGCGCCGCCGGGCGCCGCTCGCGCTCGCCGCCACGCCCGCCGCCCCGCGGACCGGACCCGCCCGCGGTGCCGGGTTCGTCGTCGAGCCTGAGGGTGAGCGAAATGCGCTTCCGCTCCGGATCCGCCTCAAGGACCTTCACGCGGACGACCTGTCCGGACTTCACGATCTCGCGGGGATCGGACACGAACTTGTTGGACAACGCGGACACGTGGACCAGACCGTCCTGGTGTACCCCGACATCAACGAAAGCCCCGAACGCCGCCACATTGGTGACGGTGCCTTCCAAGATCATGCCGGGCTTGAGGTCGGAAATCTTCTCGATGCCCTCGGAGAATGTCGCTGCGGCGAATGCCGGCCGGGGGTCGCGGCCCGGCTTTTCGAGCTCGGACATGATGTCGCGCACCGTGGGCAGGCCGAACGTCCCGTCCACGAATGCCTGCGGATCGAGCGAGGACACGGCAGTTCCATGCGCGGCGGCAACGATCTTCCGGGCTACCGAATAAGCTTCCGGGTGGACACTGGACGCGTCGAGCGGTTCCGCTCCCCCGGTGATCCGCAGGAAGCCCGCGCACTGCTCAAAAGCCTTGGCACCCAGCCGCGGCACCTTCTTGAGGTCGGCCCGCTTAGCGAAGGGGCCGTTCTCGTTGCGGTACGCCACGATGTTTTCGCTGAGAAGCGGCCCGACGCCGGCCACCCGGGCCAGCAGCGCGGGCGACGCCGTGTTCACGTCCACGCCCACCGCATTCACGCAGTCCTCGACGACGGCGTCCAGCGAACGGTCGAGCTTGGCAGCCGTGACATCGTGCTGGTACTGCCCTACGCCGATCGACTTCGGTTCGATCTTCACCAATTCGGCCAGCGGATCCTGCAAGCGTCGGGCGATGGAAACGGCTCCGCGCAAGGACACGTCCATGCCGGGCAGTTCCGCGGCCGCGAGCGCAGACGCCGAGTACACGGAAGCACCAGCCTCGGAGACCACGAGTTTCTGCAGCGTCGGCCCGCCGGATGCTGCCAGCGACTTGATGAGCTGAACGGCGAGCTTGTCGGTTTCGCGCGACGCCGTGCCGTTGCCGATCGCGACGAGCTCGACGCCGTGCTGACGCGCCAAGCGCTCCAGCGTCACCAAGGCCTCGTCCCACTTCTTGGCCGGGGCGTGGGGATAGACGGTGTCGGTGGCTACGACTTTGCCGGTGCCATCGACGACGGCCACCTTCACCCCGGTGCGCAGTCCAGGGTCCAGGCCCAGCGTGGCGCGGTTTCCAGCAGGAGCCGCAAGGAGCACGTCGCGGAGGTTGGCCGCGAAGACCCGCACGGCCTCGTCCTCGGCCTGCGCGAACATGCGGCCGCGCAGGTCATTGCTCAGGCGGTCCAGGATGCGCGAGCGCCAGGCGATCTGTGCGGTCTGCACAAGCCACGAATCGGCGGGCCGGCCACGATCGACAACCCCGAGGCACTTGGCCACAGCGTTCTCGTACCGGCCACGCGCGGCGGCCAGGGCGTCGTCGTCGGCTGGTTCTGCTTCGGCGAGATCAAGCTCAAGGACGCCGTCGTTCTCGCCGCGCAGGAGCGCGAGCACGCGGTGGCCGGGCATGCCGGAAGGCACTTGGGAGAACTCGAAGTAGTCCTTGAACTTTTGCCCCTCGAGTTCCTGGCCCTTCTTCACGCGCGACACCATCCGCCCCTGCGTCCACAGCCGCTCGCGCAGCGTTTCGGCGAGATCGGGGTCCTGGGAGACCCGCTCCACTAGGATCGATCGGGCACCGGCAAGCGCCGCGGAGGCATCGTCGATGGAGTGCTCGGCGTTGAGGTACTTGGCGGCCTCACGCTCAGGCTCAAGCTGCGGGTTCGCGAGGAGCGCATCGGCGAGCGGTTCGAGGCCGGCTTCGCGGGCGATCTGCGCTTTGGTGCGGCGCTTGGATTTGAAGGGCAGGTAGATGTCTTCCAGCCGGGATTTGGTATCCGCGCCGACGACGGCGGCCTCCAGTTCCGGAGTCAGCTTGCCTTGAGCGGCAATCGCCTCAAGCACCGTTCGACGGCGGTCCTCCAGGTCCCGCAGATACCGGAGCCGTTCCTCGAGCTCGCGCAACTGGGTGTCATCGAGCGTCCCGGTGACTTCCTTGCGGTACCGGGCGATAAACGGAACGGTGGATCCGGCGTCGAGCAAGTCAACCGCGGCCTTGACCTGCCAGGCCTTCACACCGAGCTCGTCGGCGATCAAGGTGTGGATGGCGGCGTCTGCTGACTGGTGCTGTGGAAGATGAGTCACCCTGACATTTTGCCCTACCTAAAGACGGCGCGGAGTGCTGTAGTTGAAAGAGCCGCCGTTGATCCGGTCAGGAATGCTACTCAAGGAAGAGGCGCATCATGCAAGAACTGCTCATCATCCTGCAGGACGGCTTTGACTCCGACGACGTAGAAGTCACCGTCAACCACAAAGAGGCTCACCACGAGCGCGATGTATCGACCAGGGAGATGCTGGGAATGGCGGCGGAGATATCCGTGGAGTTGCCTGCGAAGGGATCCACAGTGGGCGTCGAGGTCACCAGCCGTCAGTTGAGCGCAAGCAAGAAACTGCATGGAAAAGCAAAGAGCCTGCTGGTTTCCATTGAGGACGGGGAACTGGTGATGCGGGAAGGCACGGGGCGGGAAGCGTTTCTCTAGCTTCCGGCACTCAAGTCCTGACCCGCATAGGGAAGCGCCACGGCCGGCGGGCCGTGACGCTTGATGGGTGCGAAAGTTGCAGTTAGCCCAGTTGCGCCATGGGGGTTTTGGCGGAGATGTGCTCCACCAATTCGCCTACGCGCTCCTCGGTGTAGTTGCGGGCGATGTCGCCCTGGCTGATGATACCCACCAACTTGTGGTCGGTGATGACCGGAAGGCGCCGGACCTGGTGCTTCTCCATTAGGTCGATGGCGGCGTCGATGCTGGCATCGGCATCGATCCAGATCGGCGTGCCCTGGGCGAGATCCGCCGCGGTCAGCCGGTCAACATCCAATCCCTCAGCAACGCACTTGACCACAATGTCGCGGTCAGTGATGAATCCTTTGAGCTTTCCATCGCTGCCGCAGATCGGCAGGGACCCGACGTCCAGATCGCGCATCAGGACAGCCGCGTCACGCAGCGGCTGCTCTTCCTTGACGCACTGGGCATTGGTGGACATGAATTCGCGCACAACACTCATGAGTCCTCCTTGATCGATTGGGTATCGACGCGGACCCCCCGGCACCGACGCCGATGCTGTCAGCCTACGCTTGGGGTTTGGCTGTGGCCAGATTCTTTTTGCTCCCGCCGGACTTACTCGGCTGGATTACTCAGCGATGTCCTCCGCCCACAGTTCCGGATTCTCTTCCTGGAACGTGCGCATCATGTCCACGCACCGCTGGTCATCGAGGACCACCACCTCCACGCCTCTGGACCGCAGCAGCTCGAATTCGCCGCCGAAGGTGCGGGCCTCCCCCACCACCACGCGCGGGATTTTGAACTGGATGATAGTGCCCGTGCACATGGCACACGGTGCGAGGGTCGTGTAGAGGGTGGTGTCCCGGTAGCTCTTCTGGCGGCCGGCTGCGCGGAGGGCAGACATTTCCCCGTGCGCGATGGGATCGCCGTTCTGGACGCGTTCGTTGTGCCCGCTGGCGATCACCACGCCACCACGGGCGAGCGCTGCGCCGATGGGAATGCCGCCTTCGCGAAGGCTCTTTTGGGCTGCCTGGTATGCGGCTTCGAAGGCGGGGTCTTGGGAGGTTGGGGCGTCAGACTGGGTCATTCGGAGCCTGCTTTCCGGAGGTGGGGATCTTCCGCTACTTGTTCTATAACTTATATAATAAAGACGGAGGTGTGAGTGATGATCCTCAACGTAGACCTAGCCAGCGACGTGCCGATCTACCAGCAGTTGCGGGACCAGATCGTGGAGGCGATCGCCGACGGCGTGCTGGCCGAGGGCAGCTCGTTGCCGGCCACCAGGACGCTCGCCGCGGACTTCGGGATCAACTTCCACACCGTGAACAAAGCCTATGACCTGTTGCGCCAGCAGGGCCTGATCCAGCTCAACCGCAAGACCGGCGCGGTGGTGACCCCGACGGTCGCGGACCCGTCGTTTGGCGCGGAATGGACCACGAGGGCACGGACCCTGCTGGCCGAAGCCGTCGCGAGGGGACTATCGGCCGACGAAGTTCTCAAGTCCTGCCGGTCGATACTCGATTCATTTGGAACCACGCAGCCAGAGGAAACACCATGACCGTTGCCATTGTCTTGAGCTCCGCGTTGGCGGCACTGGTGCTCGCCATCGCACTGGTCCTGCCCGCGATCAACAGCCCGACGGTTCCCTTCGGGGTCCGCGTACCGGCCCAGCGTGCCGACGACCCAACCGTGGTCAGGCAGACCCGCATCTATCGTTGGCGGGTTCTCCTGAGCGGGATCGTCGCCATCGGGGTCTGCCTAGCCATCTACGGCATGACAGGCGAAACGTTGCTCCTACCGCTGTCGGTGCTGGTGCTCGTCGGCTTCTGGTACGGCTGCTTCTTCCTTGCCAACCACGAAATCCGGGCCGCTAAGGCCGCCGGGGGTTGGTATGAGGGCGTGCACCAGGTCGTCGCGGTAGACACCGAATTGCGGACCGATCCACCGCGTTTTCCCTGGCTCTGGCTGGCACCGGCATTGATCATCACTATCGCCACTGTGGTGATCGGCGTGATCAGCTACCCGTCGATGCCAGACGTGCTCGCGGTGCACTACGGTGCGAAAGGAATGCCTAATCGATTGGCCGCCAAATCGATCGGCACCGCCTTCTCCCTGGTATTCGTGCAAATCGGCGTGACCGCGCTGCTCGTGGGTATCGCGGCTGCGATCCTCTTCCGCAGCCGGCCCGACATCGACCCGGCGCACCCGGCAGGCTCCGCGCATTGGCACCGCCGGTACATGCTGCTGGGCGCCAAGGCACTCCTCGGATTGCTGGCGATGATCGACCTGGCGATGCTGGGATCATCGTTGCTGATGTGGACGGGCACTGTCACGCCGTGGGCGCCGCTGGTGGTCGCGCTCCCGATCCTGGCCGCCGTCGCGGTCGCCGTCGTCGTCTTCGCCAGGAACAACCGCGCGCGTGACGAGGGCGAGGAGGACACCGGGCTAACCCACCGGGAGGACGACAAATACTGGCGGAGCGGCTTGTTCTACGTCAACCGCGAAGACCACGCGCTGATGGTTCCGCGGCGCTTCGGCCTGGGATGGACCCTCAACTTCGGCAATCCCAGGGCAGCCATGATCCTGGCCGGCGTGGTCGCGCTCATCGGCCTGGTGATCACCCTCCGTTTCAGCGGCTGACCCCACTGCGCTGACCCCTGCTGCTCTGATCCCCTACTGCCAGGACTGCCTTACTGTCGGACCGCACTGATAGCTTGGCTTCATCAGCTCAACGGTCTGGGGGCACGGTGTTTTTTCTCGATTCAGTAGACGCGGGGCACGAGCGGGATCTGGTGTTTTCCGCCAGCGACCTCGTCACGGCCTCAACGTGCGAGTACCAGTTGCTGCGCAAGTTGGATGAGAAGCTGGGCCTCTCGCAGAAGCCGTCCTCCGCCGTCGACGAAATGCTGGAGCGGACCGCCGCGCTGGGCGACGTTCACGAGCACAGGGTGCTGGACCGTTTCGTGGCCGAGTTCGGCACCTGGGATCCGCTGACGCGCGCGGGCGTGTTCGACGTCGTTCCCGCCGACGCGATGGACCGCGCCACTCTGAAAGCCAAGCATGCGGAATCGATCGAGGCGTTGCGATCGGGCGCGGATGTGGTCTTCCAGGCGGCATTCTTCGACGGCCAGTTTCACGGACGGTCCGATTTCCTCGTCAAACAGCCGGACGGCAGCTACGCGGTGTACGACACCAAGCTCGCCCGCCACGCCAAGGTCACTGCACTGCTGCAACTGGCTGCCTACGGCGACCAGCTGCTCAAGGCGGGAATCACTCCGGCCCCGGATCTGACCCTTGTTCTCGGGGCTACCATCCAGCGGGACGCTGCCGGATCGGACGCCGGCGGCTTCGACTACGTGCACAGCGACCACCGGCTCGCCGATGTCCTGCCGGTGTTCCGTGAACGCCGGGACCGCTTCCTCACATTGACGGACGCGCACCGATCGCGGTTGGAGCCTATCCAATGGGGCACGCCCGGAGTCACCGCGTGCGGGCGCTGCGACTACTGCAAAGAACAAGTGCGCCTCAACCGGGACCTGCTGATGGTGGCGGGGATGAGGATCACTCGGCGCAAGAAGCTCATGGAAAACGGCATCTTCACTATCGACGCCCTTGCCGAGATGCCCGACGCCGCGGATTCCGCCACGCGGCGACTGCAGGAACAAGCCCGACTGCAAACCGGAACAGCCGCACCCGATGGCACAGTCAATTACACCGACAAGACGGGAACTGCGAAGAGCATCAGCTACTCCGTCCTGGCGTCCAACTCCCTGGCCCGGCTCCCCCGGCCCGACGCGGGAGACATCTTCTTCGACTTCGAGGGAGACCCCCTGTGGCAAGACCCGGTAACGGGCCGCTGGGGACTGGAGTACTTGTTCGGGGTCGTGGAAAATCCGACGGAGCCGGGCGGATCTCCGGTGTTCAAACCGTTCTGGGCACATTCCCGGGCTGAGGAACGGCAGGCGTTCATCGATTTCCTCGACTACGTGGAAGAACGCCGCATGAAGTATCCGGACATGCGGATCTATCACTACGCGGCCTATGAGAAAACCGCGCTGCGGAACCTATCGGTCATCCACACCGTGGGCGAAGCCGCCGTGGACAACCTCCTACGCGGAGGCGTGTTGGTGGACCTCTACGACACCGTGCGGCACAGCATCCGCATCTCTGAAGACTCCTACAGCATCAAGAAACTCGAGCCCCTGTATATGGGCAAGCATTTGCGTTCGGGCGACGTGACCGACGCCGGAGCCTCCGTGGTTGCCTACGCCAACTACTGCACGGCCCGGGACGCGAACCGCGACGATGAAGCGGCAACCATCCTGGCGGGCATCTCCGACTACAACGAATACGACTGCCTCTCCACCCTGGAACTGCGGAATTGGCTGCTGGGCTTGGCAGCGGAACGCTCCATTGAGCCCGGTTTTCCGGCCGCTTCGGGACCCGAGCTACCCGCGGAGACCGAGCCAGACAAGTACGAGGCCGCGCCCGAGGAAACAGCCCTCCTCGACTACCTTGCGGAATTGCCGGACGATTCCCTCCGCTCCAACGACAACCGGGCGGTGGCCATGGTGGCGGCCGCGGTCGGCTTTCACCGGCGTGAGGACAAGCAATTCTGGTGGGGACACTTCGACCGCCTGGACCGGCCTGTCTCCGAATGGGAAGACACGAGCGACTGCTTCATCGTGGAAGGCGGCGAAGTGCTGGAAGACTGGGCCAAGCCGACTCCCCGCAGCAACCCGGCACGGAAGGTACGGCTGTTCGGCCACGCCGCCGATGGCTCCGGTTTCGCGCCCGGTAAGAAGTACTTCCGGATGTACGAGCCGCCACTTCCCGACGCCTTCCTCGGCAAGAACGAAAGCACGCTCGGCAGATCGGGAATGTCCGGCACTGAGGTAATCGAGGTTGGCGATCCCGACGCCCTTGATGACGGCGGCGCGCTTTCAGGGCCCGACGACGGCGCCTCGGATGTCGTGACCATCTCGGAGCGACTGCCCAAGGGTGCCGCCGAATACTCGCAGCTTCCCATGGCTCTGACGCCCGACGCTCCAGTCAATACGGACGGGCAGAGGAAGGCCTTGAGCGAACTGGCCGTCAAGCTTCGTTCCAGTCTGCCGTCATGGCCCAAGGATCCGGCGTTGGACTTGTTACGCCGTATCCGGCCGAGACTGGCCGCGCTTCCGGAACTGCCCGCCGTCGGATCCGGCGACGATGCATATGTGGACGCCATCACCGCCGCAGTATCGGATCTGGACCAGTCATACCTGGCCGTACAGGGCCCGCCAGGAACGGGCAAGACGTACGTTGGCTCGCACGTTGTCGCGCGGCTGGTGCGTGCGGGCTGGAAGGTAGGGGTTGTTGCACAGTCCCATGCGGTAGTCGAAAACGTGCTCCATGCCGCGGTGAAGGCCGGGGTGGATCCTACGCTCATCGCCAAGGAAATGAAGCATGATGACCCCGTTCCGTGGGACCAGCAGTCCAAGGATGACCTTGAGCGGCTTCTGGCCTCCGAGGAAGGCTGCTTGATCGGCGGCACAGCGTGGACCATGACGGGCCGGACCGTTCCTGCTGGATCCTTGGACTTACTGGTGATCGACGAAGCCGGGCAGTTCTCGCTCGCCAACACTCTCGCGGTGAGCCGGGCAACGAAGCGACTGCTGCTCCTCGGCGACCCGCAGCAACTACCCCAAGTCACCCAGGGCAAGCACCCCGAACCGGTCGATGAGTCCGCACTCGGCTGGCTGGCCAACGGCATGCACACGCTCCCCGCGGAGCTCGGCTACTTCCTGGCGACGTCGTGGCGCATGCACCCGGATCTGTGCGCTGCGGTGTCGGAGCTGTCCTACGATGGTCGGCTGCATTCAGCACCGGCTGCTTCGACGCGGCGTCTGTCCGGAGTTCGGGCCGGCGTCGAGTGCGTTTACGTCCAGCACAGTGGCAATTCCACGCAGTCTCCGGAAGAAGCCGCGGAGGTAGTCCGCCAAGTCAGGGCACACCTTGGCCTGGCTTGGCTGGATCCGCGGGAATCAGCCGAGGAACGGCCACTGCTTGAAAAGGACATCCTCGTGGTTGCTGCTTATAACGCCCAAGTGCAGCTCATCCAGCACGAACTGAGGGCGGCTGGACTTCGCGGCGTGCGGGTCGGGACCGTGGACAAGTTCCAGGGCCAGGAAGCTCCCGTGGTGATCGTGTCCATGGCTGCATCCGCTGCCGCCGAGGTGCCCCGCGGCATGGAGTTCCTACTCTCGCGCAACCGGATCAATGTGGCGGTGTCGCGCGGTCAGTGGCGGGCCGTCGTCGTACGCTCACCGGAGCTGACCAACTACCTGCCCACCCAACCAGAAGGGCTGGAGCACCTGGGCGGTTTTGTGGGACTGTGCCAGCGCAGCAGCCCAACTGACTCGCACTAGTTGTCGTTATGAGGGCTGAAAACGACAACAACTGCGTGTCAGTTGGGCAAGCCCAGCGCTTCGTCCAAGACCGTCCCGAAGTTCGCCGCGTCGTGGGCGAAGCGGCCTAGGAAAAGTCCAGACACGCCCCGCAGTTCAGGCAGGAGCCCCGGTTTGGCGGAGCCACCGTAAATGATCGGCAGCCCGGCGAGGCCATGTTCGGCGAGCAAGCCCCGGAGGTGATCGACGACGTCGGACACGTAAGCCGCGCCGGCTGGCTCGGCAGCGCCGATGGCCCACACCGGTTCGTACGCGATAACCAGGCAGACCGCCGTCGCCCAGTCGTCCCGTACAGCGGCCGAGATCTGCCTGAACACGAACGACGCCGACACTGCCGGATCGGCGACGGCCTCCTCGCCGACGCACAGCAGCGGGGTCAACCCTGCATCCACCGCGGCCCGGACCTTCAATGCGACCACGGCGTCGTCCTCGCTGAAGTGCCGGCGTCGTTCCGCGTGTCCGATCTCCACGAGCCGCACACCGAGCTCCGCCAGCAGCGACGGTGACACTTCACCCGTCCACGGACCCTCAGCCCAGCCACAGTTCTGCGCGCCCAGGCGCAGCGAAGAGCCTTCCAGAATCCGGACGGCGTCCGGCAACATGGGGAACGACGGGATCACAAACGGGACCACCCGTCCGGCCGCAAGGGCCGGACGGGCGTCCACTTCACTTCGCACTTGCTCCAGCCAAGACATGCTGTGCCGGTAGCCCATGTACATCTTGGTGCTGACCCCGATGTACAACGGGCTACTTGCCCAGGAGATCGTCGGCCTTGTTCCTGAATGCCCGGGTGCCGTACATCATGGCGGCCGCCAGGAAGGGCAGGATTCCGAGGGCGTAAACCCCGGCGGATCCGGTGGGGTCTGCCGTGGCGCTGTTGACCGCGGTCCGAAGGATCGGAGCCACGAAACCGCCAAGGTTGCCCAGCGAGTTGATCAAGCCGATGCCGGCCGCGGCTGCCGAACCGGCAAGGAACGCCGTAGGGTAGGCCCAGACGACCGGCCCGACTGCGAGGAAGCTACATACCGCGAGGGTAATGAAGATCATCCCCAGCACCGGCTGGTGGTTGGTGCCGGCCCACGCCGAACCGAGGATGCACAGACCTGTCGATACGAACAGCACCGTGCCGAACATGCGTCGCTTTGCAACCGTGTTGGCTGCCCGGCCGATCAGGTAGCAGGAGAAGATTCCGAAGAACCACGGAACCGCGATCAGCAGGCCGACGGCGAGGCCCACCTTCTGGCCTGTCAGAGAAGAAACCTGCTGCGGGAGGAAGAAGGTGACGCCGTAAACGGCGATCTGCAGGCAGAAGTAGATGAGGGTGAAGTACCAGACGCGGCCGTTGCGCATCGCGGCGAACACGCCCCGCGGCCCGGTTTCATCCTTGACCGTGTCCTCTTGAGTCATGATCTCCTTGAGCGCGAACTTCTCGTCAACGTTGAGGAACTTGGCCTTCTCCGGGCCGTTGATCAGGAAGAAGAACGCCGCAATGCCAGCGAGCACCGCCAGGATGCCCTCGGTGAAAAACATGACCTGCCAGCCGCGGACGCCGGGAAGCTGGTCGCCGATGTTGATGAGCCAGCCCGAGAGCGGGTTGCCGATCATTTGGGAGAACGGCTGCGCGAGGTAGAAGATCGCGAACATCTGCACGCGCACCTTGTTCGGGAACCACTCGGCCAGGTACATGATGACGCCCGGGAACAGGCCCGCCTCGGTCACCCCGAGCAGGAACCGCAGGATCACGAAGGACGTCTCACCCTGCACGAACGCAAAGCAAGCAGAAACGATGCCCCACGTGATCGCGATTCGGGCAAGCCAGATCTTCGCGCCGACCTTCTTGAGCAGCAGGTTGCTGGGGATTTCAAAGATCGCGTAACCGATGAAGAAGATACCGGCACCGAGCGCGAACGCCCCGGCCGAGACGCCTTTGTCAGCGCCGAGCGCAGCTTCGGCGAAACCGACATTGGTGCGGTCAAGGAAGGAGACCACATAGAGGATGACCAGCATCGGCATGAGCCGGAAGGCAGCCTTGCGGATCGCCGATTTCAGGACCGGCGAATCCAGCATCTCCTTCGTGGACGTTGTTACAGCGGACATCGAAACTCCTCGTTGAGTAATCAGTGTTGAGAAATCAGTGTTGAGTAGTCAGGTTTCAGGCATTAGTGCATGTACAGGCCGCCGTCGACATTCAGCGTCTGGCCCGAGATGTAGCCGGAGTCTTCGCTGATGAGGAAGGCGATGGCGGCAGCGATGTCCCGGGTGGAGCCCACGCGGTTCACCACGAGGTCCTTGGTGAGTTCGTCCTTGCGTTCCTCGCTGAGGGTGCCGCCCATGATGTCGGTGTCTATGGGGCCGGGAGAAATGGCGTTGACGGTGATGTCGTACTCCCCCAGTTCACGGGCGGTGGCGCGGGTCAGCCCGATGACTCCGGCTTTGGCTACCGAGTACGGGGTTTTGGAGAACGTCCCGCCGCCGCGCTGTGCGGAAACCGAGGAGATGTTCACGATGCGTCCGATCCGGTTCTTGACCATGGATTCGGCCACGCGGCGGGTGGCGTAGTGGACGCCGTTGAGGTTGATGCTCAGGACACGGTTCCATTCGGCGGGCTCGAGTTCCAGGTACGGAATTGGTGAGCTGACGCCTGCGACGTTGGCCAGGGCTACGATTTGCGGCAACTCGGCCTCGAGCGTGTCGATCGCCGAGCGCACGGATGCTTCATCGGCCACGTTGGCGCCCACGCCATAGGCCTGCACGCCATATTCGGCGGCGATTTCCTTGGCGGTGCTCTGGCAGAGGGCGTCGTCGAGGTCGATGATGCCGATGTTCCAGCCCTGTGCTGCGAGGTAGTTGACGGTAGCCCGGCCGATGCCGCGCTCGGAAACGGCGCCGGTGACGATCGCCGTGCGTTCTGCGGGGAAGGTGCTCATGGGTATTCTCCTGTGAATGTCGTGACTAGTTGATGGGTGCCGGGCCGAGCTCGTCGAGGAGCTTCTGCATGGCCACGTAGGCCTTGTTCCGGTAGGCGATGAGTTCGGGTGTGCGTTCCGCCGGGACGTTGAGGAAGCCTGCCCCTGTCTTGGTCCCGAGCTTCCCCGCTTCCACGAGGTCGCTCAGGATCTTCGGCGTCGCAAAGCGTTCCGGGAACCCGGTCTGCAGCGACTTGTAGCAGAAGTTATAGACGTCCAGTCCGGCCATGTCCGCGATCGCGAATGGACCAAAGAACGGTAAGCGGAAGCCGAACGTCGTGCGGACCAGGGTGTCGACGTCGTCGGCTGTTGCGATCCCCTGCTCCACCAGCTGCGCGGCCTCGTGGAAAAGCGCGTACTGCAGCCGGTTGAGCACGAAACCGGTGACGTCCTTGACGACGGCGGTCTGCTTACCGGCAGCGTGGACCAATTCGCGAGCCGCAGCCACGGTCTCCGGCGTGGTGCCGGCGTGGGGAATGATCTCGACGCCCGGGATGAACGGGGACGGGTTGGAGAAGTGGACGCCCAGGAACCGCTCCGGACCCGCGACGGCCTCGGCGAGATCGGCGATGGAAATAGTGGAAGTATTGGAGCCGATCAGCGCGTCCGGACGGGCGGCTGCGCTGATGCGGGCCAGGGTCTGGTGCTTGATGTCGAGGATCTCCGGCACGGCTTCTTCGATGAAGTCGGCGTCCGCCACGGCCTCTTCGATGTCCTTTGCGGCCCACAGATTGGCCTTCAGGATTGCCGTGGAACCTTCCGGAAAGAGGCCCGCGGCCACGAATTCATCCGACTCGACGAGCAGGCGGTCGTAGTTCTTCTGCGCGATTTCGGCGGACACATCCGCCAGCGCCACGCGCGATCCGCCGAGGGCCAGGACCTGCGCGATCCCGCCGCCCATGTAACCGGAGCCGACGACGGCGATCTTCCGGGCCGCCGTCGTGCCCGCGGAGGTTTTCTGGGATTCAGTCATGTCACACTGCCTTTGTGTAATCGGGCTCGTAGGAGCAAATGGCGTCCACCTTGGCGGCGGAAGATGATGTTTCGTCGAAGTGGTGGCCCAGCCATTCGCCCACTAGTTTCTTGGCCAGTTCCAAGCCAATCACCCGCTGTCCCATGGTCAGGACCTGGGCGTTGTTGCTCAGGACCGAGCGCTCCACGGAGTAGCTGTCGTGCGCGGTGACGGCCCGGATTCCGGGGACTTTGTTGGCTGCGATTGCCACGCCCAGGCCTGTGCCGCAGATCAGCAGGGCCCGGTCCGCCTCGCCGTCGGCCACTTTGCGCGCCGCGTTCACGGCAACGTGCGGGTACGCCGTGGAGTCGTTGGCGCCGACGCCCAGGTCGGTTACGGACGCCACCCGGGGATCGGCTTCAAGCAACGCCACGAGCGCTTGCTTGTATTCGACGCCAGCTTCGTCATTGCCGACGACGATCCGCCAGCCCTCTGATGTGCTCATGCTTGAACTCCGTTTCCTGCCGGGGACGCCAGCTGTGCGTCGATGTGTTGTGAGATCCGCGCCGTGATCAGCCCGAAGGAGACCGCGCCAGGATCAGGGTGGCCCAGGCTCTTCTCTGCGAGCGGACGGGCCCGGCCCTTGAGCGGACGCAAACGCGCCGTCTCAGCTGCCGCGGACTCGGCCGCCGCGGCAGCTGCCGCGAGGGCCCGGTCAACCGGGGCTCCGGCGTCGAACTCTGTGAGGAACGCGTCCCGGAACGGCAGCAGCGCGTCCACCATGGTCTTGTCGCCTGGTTCGGCTTTGCCGAGTTCGGAGATCGCGTCCACAAAGCCAGCAACAGCGGCCGCCGCATCCTCGCCGGAGTAGCTGGCTTTGTTGCCGAGCGCCAGTCCGGCCGCAATGATCGCCGAGCCCCACAATGCGCCCGAGGTACCGCCGGCGCGTTCGCTCCAGGCCTCCCCCGCCGCCGCCAGGATCCGGCCGACCGAGGCTCCGCTTGCCGTTTCGGCGGCGGCGAAGGCCGCTTCAACGCCGCGTCGCATGCCGATGCCGTGGTCGCCGTCGCCGGCAATCGCGTCCAGCTTGCCGAGTTCTTCTTCATGCTCGACGACGACGTCCCGCACCTGCGCGAGCACGGCTACGGCCTGCCGGCCGAGTTCGGCAGCAGCCGCGGTGGGCTGCTCGACGTCGGACTCGTCCACCGCGGTGACGCTCGCTTGGTTGCGGGGCGGGCGGGGCGCGAGGTTGCCCTTGCGGAACGCCGGGGTGTCCGCGGGTGCTGCCCAATACTGTTCGAGCTCCTCGTCCAGCCACAGGAGCGTCAGCGAAAGACCGGACATGTCCAGGCTTGTCACGAGCTCGCCGCACTCGGGCTCGACCACCGTTAGGCCTGCCTCGCTGAGGAGCTTTTCGATCTTGCCGAAGAGCAGGAAGAGTTCGTCGTACTTGACGGTGCCGAGGCCGTTGACGATGGCCACCACGCGGTTTCCGGCGTCGTCCGGTTTGTCGTTGAGGAGCTTGGAGACGAGCAGTTCGGCGAGCTCGGAAGCGGTGGGCATTTTGTGCTCGGAAATCCCCGGCTCACCGTGGATGCCCAGGCCGAGGGACATTTGGCCGGCCGGAACGTGGAACAGCGGATCCGAGGCTCCCGGAAGGGTGCAACCGTCGAAGGCCACGCCCAGCGAGCGTGTGCGGTAGTTCGTCTTGATGGCCAAGCGCTCGACGGCGTCGAGGTCCAGTCCCGCTTCGGCCGCGGCGCCGGCGATCTTGAAGACCGTAAGGTCGCCCGCGATCCCCCGGCGCTTTTCGATCTGGTCCAGCGGTGCGCTGGCGATGTCGTCGGTAACAGTCACGGTGCGGGTCTCGATGCCTTCGGCGTTGAGGCGCAACTGGGCCTGGCCGAAGTGGAGCACGTCGCCGGCGTAGTTGCCATAACTGAGCAAGATGCCGCCTCCGGCGTTGGCTGCTTTGGCGACGCGGTAGACCTGGCCGGCCGCCGGGGAAGCGAACATGTTGCCGCACGCCGAGGCGGTTGCCAGGCCTGGCCCGACCAGTCCGGCGAAAGCAGGGTAGTGTCCCGAGCCGCCGCCCACCACCAAGGCGACCTGCCCGGTGGGGACTTCGGTGGACCGGACCACTCCGCCGTCCACCCGGGCCACATAACCGCGGTTGGCGGCGACGAATCCGTCCAGGGCATCGTCGGCGAAGTCTGCGGGGTTGTCGAAAATCCTTGTCATGGTTCTAGACGCCAGCCAGTTGGGAGGATGCGGACTGGGTGGAGCCGGACGGCTGCTGCCGGCCCTGGGCGACCTGGCTCTGGCCGAGGACGTAGTTCTCTGTCTTAGGGAGGACCTGTCGCCGGAGGTATTCCTGGTTGCTCGCCGTGACGCTGAGTCCGTCGCCGCCGTAGTGCTCGGTGCACAAGATGCCTTGGAAGCCTACCGAGAGCGCGAGTTTAAAGGCTTCGCGGTAGTTGATGAGGCCGCTCTCCATCGGTGCAGGCATGGTGATGTAGCTGTCGCGGGCCACGTCTTCGTCGCGGATGTAGTTCTTCATGTGCCAGTAGTTAGAGTACGGCAGGGTCTTGGCCACCATCTCGCGCCAGTCCTCGATGGGACGGTGGAGGCGGATGAGGTTGCCGAGGTCCGGGTTGAGGCCCACGTTGTCCAGCCCGATGTCCTGGACCAGCTGGACCGAGGAATCGGCGGTACCGAGGTAGGTGTCCTCGTACATTTCCAGGGACAGGAGAATGCCGGCTTCCGCGGCGTGCTCACCGAGTTCCCGCAAGCGTGCGACGGCGTTGCCCCAGGCTTCCTTGTCCCCCACCGGATCCTTGTATCCTTCGATCGTCCAGAACCACAGCTGCTTTTGCTGCTCTGCGGTGATGGCCTGATGGAGTCCGAACGAGACCACCTCGCAGCCCAATTCGGCTGCGGCGTCAATGGTTCGGTGGCTGTACGCCAGGTTCTCAGCCCAGTCGCGGGTGTGGATGATGCTGCGGCGGATGGCCGAGATGACCGGGATGCCAATACCAACGTGCTCCGCGGTCTGTTTGAACTCGGAGAGGCGTTCCTTGCTGAGGTCTCCCGGACGGACCCAGCTGTCCGTGAGGTCCGCGTTGGCAAATCCTGCGTCTTTGACTTCCTGCAGGACCTCGGCCCAAGCGGAAGCGTCGGCGTCGTTGATGTGCTGTCCCGTGGCGTCAGTGCCCGGGAACTGGAGCAGGGCCGCGGTGATGGGCCAGGTTTCGGCGGTGTAAGCCATAGTTTTCACTCCTTCGTGGAATCCTGTTTCCTATAGGATTTACTATCCGAGCAAGGCTGTCAACATATTTATTCGGACTTCCGCAGGCCGGCCCCGGCTTTCCGCACCCTTACCCCGCGTCATCGAAGATCCTATATGTCTTACATATGTTTGTGAAGAGGGTCACGAGATATCGAGTTCGCCACGCACACAAAGGGCCCGCCGTTAGACGGGCCCTGAGGGTCTGGCGGCGTCGGGTCGCCGTCTTGGATCCCCGTCGGACTCGGCCTGGGACGGCAGGAGAACAAGCCAGCGGGAGCGTCGGCGATGCCGTCCGGCGACGACTTACTCAGCAGGTGCGTCGGCAATAGCCCGGGCCCGGACCTTGTGCACATGGTCGGCCATGGCGGCCGCGGCCTGTTCCGGGTCACCGCTCGCCAGCGCGTCGAGCACTGCTTGGTGCTCCGCGATGGCCTGGTCAGCGTCGGTGATGCCCACTCCCCCGAACAGACGGAACCGCTGGACTTGGCCGCCCAGCGCGGTGTAGGCGGCAAGCATGAATTGGTTGCCGGACTGCTCGGCGATCAGCTTATGGAAGCGCTCATCGGCCTCGAGATAGTCCCGGAATTCCATGAAAGACGGGCCTCGGGGAGCCGTCTCCAGGTCCTTCACGGCCGCTCGCAAATCCGCCAATCCGTCAGGAGTGATCCGGCCGCACGCCAGACGGGCATTCACGGGCTCAATCGCGAGCCGGGCCTCCATGAGCTCGGCAAAATCTTCGCGCGTGAAAACCGGGGCTACCTTGTAACCCTTGAGGGCAACTCGGCGAACCATGCCTGTGTGCTCCAGCCTCGCCAGCGCTTCGCGCACGGGAGTCGGCGAAACGTCCAGTTCCCGCGCCGTGCCGTCGATGCTGACCGCGGCTCCCGGTTCGAGCCGGCCGTCCATGAGCCACGCGAGAAGTTCCTCGTAGACGTGGTCGGCGAGAACCTGGCGGCTGACGGGTCGACCGGGCGCGCGGTCCCGTGAGGAAGCGAGTTTCATAGACAAATCCTATAGGAATGGCGTCTTTGTGGCGGCTTCGGACGCTCTGCGCCATCTCTGCAGCCTCTCTCACGATCGGCACGTCGGATTCTGCTGGATCACTCCCGGCACACGAGAAGAATTCCCCGTGATTGCGGGGTCTCCGGAACCTGCCACCTCGAGTGATCCAGCAGAATCCGTCGCCCTGGCCCGGAAAACCGGCAGGACGGGCCCCGCGAGGGGGTTAAACCGCGACGGCGGCACCTTTCCCAGGTGCCGCCGTCGGGGTTCGAGGGGTTCTAGTTGGCGTAGAACGGGTAGTCGGTGTACCCCTTGGCGCCTTCACCGTAGAACGTGGACGGATCCGGCTCGTTGAGCGGGAGGCCTTCACGCCACCTGCGCGCAAGGTCCGGGTTGGCGATGGCCGGGCGGCCGACCACCACGGCGTCGGCGTGACCGTCGGCCACGAGCGCCAGGGCTTCATCCCGCGTGGTCACTACACCGAAGCCGGTGTTCACGAGGAACGTGCCGTTGAACCGCTCGCGCAGATCCTGCACGAGTTCACCCTTGGGCTCATGGTGGAGGATGCTGAGGTAGGCGAGGTTGAGCGAGGCGATGGTGTCCACTAGGACTTCATAGGTGGCGCGGACATCTGCGGGATCGGTCTCGGCGATCCCCTGGACCGAGTGCTCCGGGGAAATCCGGATGCCGACCCGGTTGGCGCCCAAGGCTTCAACCACCGCGTTGACGGTCTCGATCACGAAGCGTGCCCGGTTTTCCGGGGAACCGCCGTAGCTGTCAGTGCGGACGTTGGTGTTCGGTGCCAGGAATTCGTGCAGCAGGTAGCCATTCGCTGAGTGGAGCTCGACGCCGTCGAATCCTGCCTCGACGGCGTTCCGGGATGCCGTGACGATTTCCTGCATCACCGCGGGAAGTTCATCGGCGCTCAGTTCGCGGGGCACCGGGTACGGCTTCTTGCCGTTGGGCGTGCGGACTTCGCCGTCGATGGCCACCGCACTGGGTGCCACGATCTCGTGACCGCCGGTGATGTCCGGGTGGGAAACTCGTCCACCGTGCATGACCTGGGCGAAAATCCGGCCACCTTCGGCATGAACGGCGTCCGTCACCTTCTTCCAACCCGCGATCTGTTCCTCGGTGACGAGACCGGGCTGCCCCGGGTAGGACTGCCCTGCGGGCGTGGGGTAGGTACCCTCACTGACAATCAGTCCGAGGGAAGCACGCTGCCGATAGTGTTCCGCGACCAGCGGGCCGGGAACGCCTTCGATGCCCGAACGGAGGCGGGTCAGCGGCGCCATGACCAAGCGGTTGGGAAGTTCAATCTCGCCGAGAGTCAAAGGGGAAAACAACATGGGCAGTGCCTTTCAAACGGGAACAGGTCCACTGTCGGCAACTGCCGCGCGCCTGCAACTATTCCTGTTGAGACCGGGATCACACGACGACGGCGGCGCCCCGCCTTCCGCTGAAAGGTCGAGTGCCGCCGTCGAACGCTGCGCTTTTGCTAGGGGTGCACGATGATCTTTACGGCGGTGTCGTTGTGATTGATCAGGGTGTCGAAGCCCTTGTCCACCAGGTCTTCCAGCGCAATGCGTCCCGTGATGAACGGCTTGAGGTCCACCTTGCCCTCCTGGACCAGTTGGATCGCAGCGGCATGATCTCCGCGATAGGCGATGGTTCCCCGAAGGTCGATCTCCTTGAGCACGATCTTCTGCATATCCACCGTGGCCGGCCTGCCCCAGATGGACACGTTGACCACCACCCCGGCAGGCCTCACGACATCCAGCATCGTGTCCAGGACGGCGTTCACGCCCGCACATTCGAAGGCGGCGTCCGCACCGGCCCCGTCAGTCAATTCCAGTACCCGCGCTTTGACGTCCTCTTCGCTGGAGTCAACGAGGTAGTCTGCAACGCCCGAGGACAGCGCTTTGTCCTTCCGGGCGGCGGAGAGCTCCGTGACGATCGTGGTGACGCCGAGTCCTTTCAGCACCGCCGCGGTCAGCAGCCCGATAGGTCCGGCACCCCCGACGACGGCGACCGTACCCGCCGTCAGCTCCGCCCGCGAGACGGCGTGATAGGCCACCGACAAGGGTTCAATGAGTGCGGCTTCGTCCAACGGGATGTCTCCCACTCGGTGGACCCAGCGTGCGTCCACGACGATCTTCTCGCTAAGACCACCGCCTCCTCCTGCGAGGCCGATGAATCCCATCCGGGTGCACAGGTTGTACTTCCCGGCTTTGCACGGGCCGCACTCATCGCACACGAAGTAGGGCTCCACCACCACACGGTCCCCCACCGCTAGGCCTACAACCCCGTCGTCCAATTCCTCGACCGTGCCGGAGAACTCGTGCCCCATTGTCACGGGCAAGTCCTCGCCTGCCAGCGGGTGCGGGTGGCCCGCGTGCGGAATGAAGATGGGACCCTCCAGGAATTCGTGCAGGTCTGTTCCGCAAATACCGCACCAGGCAATGCCGATCTTTACCGCGCCGGGCCTGAGGGTGGGTGCGGGAATGTCTTCCACCCGGATGTCCTTTTGACCATGGAATCGTGCAGCTTTCATGGGCTACCGCCTTTCAGCGCGTGTGGTGCGATGGCTGGAGTTCGTACACGGGGGTCGGCAGGCCCTCCGCCCTGGCCTTGAGCTGCAGAGCCAGGTAGGTGGAGTAGTGCCGGCTTTGGTGCAGGTTTCCGCCGTGGATCCAGAGGTTCTGCACGTTGGTGGGCTTCCACATGTTGCGCAGTTCCCCTTCCCAGGGGCCCAGGTCCTTGGGTGTGTCGGAACCGAATCCCCAGCATTTCCCGACGGCGTCCGCCACCTCGGGCGAGACGAGGTCGGCGAGCCAGCCGTTCATGGAACCGTACCCGGTGGCGTAAATGATGACGTCGGCTTCCAGTTCCGCACCGTTGTCCATCACGACGGCGTTGCCCGTGATCTTGCTGACTTGTCCGTTCGCGAGCTTCACGCGTCCGTCGATGATCAGCTGGGACGCGCCGACGTCGATGTAGTAGCCGGAGCCGCGTCGCAAGTACTTGAGGAACAGGCCCGAGCCGTCCACTCCAAAATCGAGATCGAAACCGGCTGCCTCAAGCTGGGAGTAGAACTCGGCGTCGCGCTCCGCCATTTGCTGGTAGACCGGGATCTGGGCCTCTGGCAGGATGCGGTACGGCAAGGAAGCGAAGAGAAGATCGGCCTTCTCGGTGGTGACTCCGTTGGCGAGTGCCTTTTCCGAGTAGAGATCGCCGAGTGCCAGGTCCATCAGGGACTCACTGCGGGCGATATGCGTGGACGAGCGCTGGACCATCGTGACATCGGCGCCGTGTTCCCAGAGGTCCGCGCAGATATCGTGGGCCGAGTTGTTCGAGCCAATCACTACGGCTTTCTTGCCCGTCCAGTCTCCCCCGCCCGGGTGCTTGGAGGAATGGTACTGCTGCCCCAGGAAGCTCTCGGCGCCGTCGAACACGGGGACGTTCGGGTAGCCGGAGACGCCCAAGGCGAACACCAGCTGCTTCGGACGCAACGTGACTGGTTCGCCGTCGCGCACGACGCTGACTTCCCACTCGCCGCGGTCCTCGTCCCAGCGGGCGTTGGTGCACTCGGTCTTGGACCAATAGTTCAGTTCCATGATCCGGGTGTAGTGCTCCAGCCAATCGCCGATCTTGTCCTTGGCCGCGAAGACGGGCCAGTCGTCCGGGAACTTCATGTAGGGCAGGTGGTCGTACCAGACGGGATCGTGCAGGTGCAGCGACTTGTAGCGGTTGCGCCAAGAGTCGCCCGGGCGCTCGTTTTTCTCGACGATGATGGTGGACACTCCGAGCCTGCGCAGCCGCGCTCCGAGGCCGATCCCCCCTTGGCCACCGCCGATGATGACAGTGTTCGGCTGCTCCTCGTAGCCAAGCTTGGCTTCCCGCTCTTCCTTGAGTTCGAGCCAGGACTTGCGGCCCTTGCTGATGTGGTGGGCCACTCCTTGCTCGCGGTTGGGGCCTTTCTTTTCCTCGAATCCCTTGAGTTCCTGCATGGTCGTGAGCAGGGTCCAGCACTTGCCGTTGCGTAGCCGAAGATGTGCGTGGCCGCGGGCCTGCGCGGTTTCAAAGTCGAGCCAGGCCTCGGTGTTGGCGGCATCGCCCGTGGCATCCTCGGTGAGTTTCCAGTTTCTGGGTTGCACGTCCGGGAGTGTGGCGTCCAGCATGCGCTTGATCTCGGGCTTGCCCTCGAGGGTCTTCAAGTTCCACGTGAAGGAGACGAAGTCGCGCCAATACGATTCGTCCTCGAACAGTTCCAGTACGGCCTCGGTGTTGTTGCTGCGCAGCGCCTCATCGAACTGCACTAGCCAGGCCTCGACTAAGCCATTTGCGGTCTCAGGCATTTCTCCTCTTTCCATCGCTGACGATGAGCCAATTCCCGGTTCCATGGCAATTGTCCGGTGAGTGACTCGCATCACAAGTAGATGTCTCAGGGGGTTACAATCGGGTGACACGGGCTCCTTTCCTTGTTCCCACGCGGGTAAGGGCCGTTCGATCCAGCAATTCAATGGTGAGTTGGGAGTTTGCGCATGCGTCATGGCCCGAGCGCGCTGATCCCGGATCCGGGACTGCGCTTTTCCTCTCCGCTGGAGTACGCCAAGACGCTCCGCACTGCCCACGAAGCTACGTTGTCCGGCGCCCCGCACCCCCTCCTGCCTGCCTCACTCGTGGAGTCTTGGCAGCGGTCCATCGCACTGGGCATCAACCCCGATCGGCACAGCCCGGCCCACCGCCAGGAAGTTGCCGAAGCCCGCTCGCTCGGGGCAGGGCACCGCTTGGCCAGCGTGGTTCCGGCGCTCTCGCAGCTACTAGCCGATGAGTCCGCCGCGGGCCGGCACCTGCTCATCGTCACCGACCACTACGGCGAGGTGCTCTGGAGAATCGGCAGCGGTTCCGCACTGCGGCAGGCCGATTCCCTCGAATTCGTTGAGGGCGCCGATTGGTCCGAGGCGGGAGTCGGCACCAACGCCATCAGCGAGTCCCTCATCTCGGGCAACGCCGCCCAACTCTTCTCTGCCGAGCACCTCGTCCGGACCCACCACGATTGGGCGTGCACCGCAGCACCCATCCGCGACCCCTTCACCGGGGACATTGTCGGGATCCTTGATGTTTCGGGGCCGATCGATTCGGTGACGCCGGACAGCCTGCGGATGGTGCGTTGCGGCGTCCGCCTCGCGGAGGAACTCTTGCGTTCGGAAGGCGCGACGGCGGACCCGAGTCGGCGCCCCGCCGTCGGGCACCCCCGTCCCGGCTCCGGTTCAACGCTGTTCTTGCGGCTGCTCGGCGACAAGCCGACAGCAGAGCTCGACGGCGGCGGTGTGCTCCCGGTGACACTGCGCCGGGCGGAGATCCTCGCGTTGCTTGCCTCCAGGACACAGGGGTGGAGCGCCGACGAGCTCGCCTATCAGCTGCATGGCGAAGATGGTGCCGCCACGGCCATCCGGACGGAGATGCACCGGATCCGCGCGTTGCTCGGCAATGTGGTGGAGGCGAATCCGTACCGTTTTGCCTCTGGCGTGACAGTGCTGACCGACGCCATGCTGGTCGCCCAGCATTTGCGGGCCGGGCGGGTGCACGATGCAGTGGCCGCCTACTCCGGGCGCATCCTGAACCGTTCAGCGACCATGGCCATAGAGCTGATGCGCGACGAGTTGGACCAGGCCGTTGCCGCATCGGTTCGGGCAAGCGGCGACGCGGAGCTGATCAGCCGTTGGTGTTCCACGGACATGGGCTCGGACGATTCCGAAGCCGCGATGGCCTTGGCGAGGCTCATGACTCCGGACGATTCACGGTTCCAGCTGGTGCGGGCACGAATGGACAGGCTCGACAGGGAACTTCGGACGTAGGCACTTCGCTTTAGGGGACGCCCGGGCAGCCTTCGCCCCGCGGATTCACGATGCAGTTGTCGGCGTAGTTGCGCGTGATCGACCTCCAGACGCTGACCTTCTGTGACGGCGACGCGAACTGTCCTGTGCCGGGAATCGGCATGTTCGGGCCACCATTCACGGAGTAGGTGCCGCGGAAGGTTGTGGTCACGGATACCTGAAAGTCACCGGTCTGTTGATACACGTGGCTTGTTCTGGTCTTTTGGCCCCATTCCGCCTCCGGGAGCGGCCCGCCTGCAAAAGGTGTTGGCCCGAGGCTGTTGCCGTCCCCGTAGGCGTAGGTGTACTCCACGGGGGTAGCGACTACGTGGACTCGCTGGCCGAGGAGTGTCACATCGAATTGCTGCTCAACACCGTCCGCGAAGATGTTGGTTTCAGCGCCCTTGAGTGTGTGCGGGCTAGGCTGGGCGGTCAGATCCGCCGGTTTGATCGGAAGGTTGCGGAAGTCGCTGTCAATTCTCTCCGCAATGCGCTGCAAGAGATCCTCTGGCTTTTGGTCGTACAGGCAGGACGGACCGTTGTTACCCGATTTCCAGTCGACCCACGTGGGATTTGAAATCGCCTTAGGTGCGACCTTCCAGATAACCGGAGTTCCAGACTTTCCACCTGGCTCGCGGGGCGGGCATTGCACCTGTCCGGGAAGGCACTTCTTATCTAAGGCATCCTCGTCAACCTGGCATTGGAGCTCTGCCTTATATTGGTTGGGGTCGTCGCTGACGTGGTTAGGTGGGGCGGGGATAAATTCGCCGGTTTGGGGGTCCCGGATCCACTTCGATGATCCAATGTTTACACCGTTTTCCTCCAAGCCAATGATGACTGGTGACTCTGTGCCTTTAGCGTGCACCGTTGCTGGGAACCCAACCAAGAACGAGAGAATCAGATATCCAGCCGACAGGGAACTGACCCGCCGCATCGCTAGTAGATCAATCCGAGGTCGATCACTGTCCAACCATTCGCGCTGAACGTGGCCACGAGTTGCATTCCCCTATTGGAAGCTTTGGTGGGGTCTTGATAAAGGGTTCCATCCGCTGTGCGAATCTCGATTAGCTGCTGAATTGCCTGGATCGTCGCTTGCGGAGACTCCCCTCCAGCTCCGAATTTTCCGACAACCACGGGCGTCTCTATGCGGCCGCCGACGATCCACTTACCGTCTGCCCAGGCAACGGTTATGGCTTCCTGCAAGGCGGTGCAAAGAACGCAGTTGGGACCGGTGGTCTGTTTTAGAACACGCGTGTCCCCAGTCTCATAAGCGTATGAAAGCGCCTGGAACCAGTACCTCGCAAACGCCTCCACGCCTTCCTTGTTGTTCGCCTTTGCGGCCTCCGGCAACACGGGAACCGGCACGTTCTCGGCTTTCCCCTTGGCGTCCGCCGGTTTGTAGGCAGCAGTCGGTGTCGGAGAGGGCGAAACAGTGGCATTTGCAGAACCCGTAGCTGTGGCGGAGTGCTCGGTCTGCGGCTGGGTAGTGTTCCCGCAGGCGGTCAGCGTCAACGCCGTCGCAAGACTGACAATCATGAAAATGCGAGCAGAAAACGAAGTGCGTGGAGTCATGGTTTGCTATCCCCAAATAGTTTTCAAGACTAAACGTTTCCCAAAATGGTAGCTTACTTCCCCATCTTGGCGGGAGAGTTATCCACAGGCCGCCGTCCACTACCCCGCATCGCTTCACCAGCGCGGTTCACCACAACCAGCCTGGCGCAGCACAACCGGCAAACCAAAGGCCTCGACGACGGGACCGCGGCCGGGCCGCCCATCCGTCGTCGAGGCCCATGGGGCCTTTGAACTCCCGCCTACTTCTGGGCCGGCAGGACCAACTCCCCCGTTTTATCCGTCGACAAGGCGAGCGAAGAGATGAACTGCGGTTCGCCGTCGGGCCCGTCCTGGGCGGAACGGACCATATCCGGACGCTCGAACTCCAGTCCCGTGACGTGGCACAAAAGCTTGGCGTCGCTCGGGTTGCCGTCGGCGTCGAACATGGGCAGATCGATGCCGTCGTCCGAGCGGCGCAGATAGTACTTCCCGCGAGTCAACAAGGCCAGCGCGGGCGGCAGCACAAGCGCCAGCCCGACGGCGAAGATCGGCGAGTATGGCTGCGCAGCCGAACCGAAGGCCCCGAAGAACACGGCAATCGATACAGTGGCCGAAACCAGCATCGAGATAAATCCGACCGGGTTGACTGCATAAAGCATGCCGCGGCGGAATTCAGGAACCTTGGGCGAAATCTTGAGCAAGTATTTATTGATGGCGATATCGGACGCAACGGTAACCACCCAGGCCATGGCGCAATTCGCGTAGAAACCAAGGATGGTATTGAGGAATTCGAACATGTTTGCTTCCATCAGCACCAGCGCAATCACCAGGTTGACCACCACAAACACCATGCGCCCCGGGTAGCTCTTGGTGATGCGCGTGAAGCTGTTGGTCCACGCGAGCGAGCCGGAGTAGGCGTTGGTCACGTTGATCTTGATTTGCGAAATGACCACGAGCACCACGGCCAAAGTCATCGCCAACCACGCCGGCATCATTTCCTGATACACGCCAAGGAACTGGTGCACAGGCTCGTTCGCGTGGACGGACGCGGCCGGATCCAGGTTCGCGATCAGATAGATCGCAATGAACATGCCCACGATCTGCTTGATCGCGCCGAAAATCACCCACCCCGGACCGGCCAGGATCACGGCACGCCACCAGGCACCGCGGTTCTCGGCGGTCTTGGGCGGCATGAAGCGCAAGTAATCGATCTGTTCCGCGATCTGTGCCATGAGTGACAAACAAACACCGGCGGCCAGCATCACGGAGGCCAGATTGGTGCCTTCAGCGCCGGACTTGCCCGTGAAAGCGAAGAAGTCCCCGATGCTGTCCGGGTGCGAAATCACCAAATACCCGACGGGAACCACCATGAGCAGGAGCCACAACGGGGTGGTCCACACCTGCAATTTGGACAAGGCTTTCATCCCGTAAATCACCAAGGGAATGACAATAAGCGTGGACGCCGCATAGCCGAGCCACTGTGGAATCCCCAGCCCAAGTTCCAGGCCTTGCGCCATGATGGAGCCCTCAAGCGCGAAGAAGATGAACGTGAAGGTCGCGAAAATAACGTTCGTGACCACCGAGCCGTAATAGCCGAATCCGGAGCCCCTGGTGATGAGGTCAAGGTCGATGTTGTAGCGCGCCGCGTAATAGGCCAAGGGAAATCCGGTGGCGAAAATGATCACAGCCGCCACCACAATTCCGAAAATAGCGTTCACGGTGCCGTACGAGATACCGATGTTCGCGCCGATCGAGAAATCAGCCAAATAGGCGATTCCACCGAGCGCACTCGTCGCGACCACACCCGCACCCCATTTGCGGTAGGACCGTGGCGCGAACCTGAGGGTGTAGTCCTCCAGGCTCTCCTTCGCTGCGCTCATCGCATCGGCATTGTCCGCCGTGCGGCTCCCGGCGGCTAGTGCCTCGGAAGGTTCGACGACGGCGAGCCCCTCCGGTGAGCGGCCTGCCGCCGGGGGTTCAAGCACTTGAGTTGTCTTCGAATCGTCAGTCATCCCCGCAACTTCCTTTGTCTGGACATGTTTCCCCTCTGAACATGGGCTCGACGCTATCGGCGGGATGAAACCACGGAGTCTCCACGATGTTTCCGGGCTGTAACTTATCCAGCGAGTCGGCTGCCAAGATTGCAGCTCCGGGTTTGTGGACGTCCAACAAAATCACGACCCCACAGGCCCACTACCGTCATGAAGGAACGCACCATCCCCCGCAAGTAACGGCCGAGGAGCACCATGACCACCCAGCCAAACCCAAGGCGTACGTCCACCTATCCGATTCTGGAAACAGCCCGCGAGCAAGTCCTCGCGAAAGGCGAGGGCCTCAGCGAATCCCAACTGCTCGAGATCCTGGAGCTTCCGGACGAAGCCCTCCCCGAAGCCCTGCAGCTTGCCCACGAAGTCCGCCTCGAGCATTGCGGCGAGGACGTGGAAGTAGAGGGAATCATCTCCATCAAGACCGGAGGATGCCCCGAGGACTGCCATTTCTGCAGCCAATCGGGCTTGTTCGACAGTCCGGTCCGCGGCGTCTGGCTCGACATCCCCGAGCTCGTGAAGGCCGCCAAGGAAACCGCCGCCACCGGGGCCACGGAGTTCTGCATCGTCGCAGCCGTCCGTGGACCGGACATCAAACTCATGAACCAGATCAAGTTCGCGGTCGACCGCATCAACGCGGAAGTGGACATCAATATCGCCTGTTCCTTGGGCATGCTGACCCAGCGCCAAGTGGACCAGCTCGCCGAGTGGGGCGTGCACCGCTACAACCACAACCTCGAAACCGCGCGCAGCTACTTCCCCGAAGTCGTCACCACCCACACATACGAGGAACGCCTCGACACCTGCAACATGGTCAAGGCAGCCGGTATGGAACTTTGCTGCGGAGCCCTGATCGGCATGGGCGAAACCACCGCCCAGCGAGCCGAACTCGCCAGCCAGCTCGCGGCCCTCGAACCCCACGAAGTCCCACTGAACTTCCTCAATCCGCGCCCCGGGACTCCCCTCGAAAACCAAGGAATCATGGACGGGAAGGACGCCCTCCGCGCGATCGCGGCGTTCCGCCTCGCCATGCCGCGGACCGTGCTGCGTTACGCCGGCGGACGGGAACTGACCCTGGGCGACCTCGGCACGCGCGAAGGCCTCATGGGCGGCATCAACGCCGTGATCGTCGGCAACTACCTCACCACCCTGGGCCGTCCCGCCGACGCCGACCTCAACCTCCTCGTGGAGCTGAACATGCCCATCAAGGAACTCCAGAAGTCGCTGTGAGCACTACAGTCACACATAGCTACTGCGGTCTCTGCGGCGAGCCCGCCGCGCAAGGCGACCCGGCAACGCAAGGTGAGCGCCCGACGTCGGACGCTCACCAGGGCTGCCAACAGCGCCTCGCGATGGAACCGCCCCGCTATTGCGCTGTTTGTCGGCGCCGCATGAAAGTCCAGGTCACGCCGCTCGGCTGGACCGCCGAATGCTCGCGCCACGGAAGGCTGACAACATGAGCGTCATCCAGCGGGACCGGGCGAGCCTCTGGCATCCATACGCTCCGGCTTCGGGAACGCTGCCGTTGTGGGAAGTCGAAGACGCCGACGGCGTGACGCTGCGGCTCCGCGATGAAACCGGCCGACGCCATGGGGTGCTCGACGCCATGTCCTCCTGGTGGGCAGTCATCCATGGCTATCGAAATCCCGTCTTGGACGCCGCGGCGAAGCGTCAACTAGACACATTCAGCCATGTGATGTTCGGCGGCCTCACCCACGAACCCGCCGTCGAACTGGCCGAACGGCTCGTTGCCATGGCCCCTGCTGCGGCGGATCGGCCGCGGTTGGAGCGGGTGTTCCTGGCGGATTCGGGATCGGTGTCCGTGGAGGTGGCGCTCAAGTTGTCGGTGCAGTTCCAGACCGCGTCGGGGTTCCCCGAGAGGCAACGCTTCCTCAGCATCCGCGGCGGTTACCATGGCGATACCTTCGCGGCGATGGGCGTCTGCGATCCCGTGGACGGCATGCATTCAGCGTTCCCCGGGCTACTCGCTGCCAATGTGTTCGCCGCGAGGCCAACCGCCGCGGGCGCGCCACCGGAAGAAATCGCGGAATGGCAGGCGCACACCGAAGCCCTCGCGGCGGAACATGCCAACGAACTGGCCGCGATCATCGTGGAGCCCGTGCTTCAAGGCGCCGGCGGCATGTTCATCTACGCCGGCGAATGCCTGCGCATCCTCCGGAACATCGCCGACAGACACGGGATCCTCCTGATCCTCGACGAGATCGCAACGGGCTTCGGCCGCACGGGCGAGCTGTTCGCCGCGGAGCATGCCGGCGTGGTTCCGGACATCATGTGCGTCGGCAAAGCCCTCACCGGCGGTTACCTCACGCTCGCGGCGATGCTCTGCACGGGCGAGGTGGCGGCCCGCGTTTCGAGCGGCGGCGCGGGTGCCTTGCTGCACGGACCCACCTTCATGGGCAATCCGCTCGCGTGTTCCGTGGCCAATGCGAGCCTGGGAATTCTCGACGGTGGCGCCTGGCGCAGCGATGTGGCCCGGATCGGCTCGGGGCTCGCGGCCGGGCTCGAAGCCGCCAACGCGTTCGACGTCGTCAAGGAGGTCCGCACGATCGGCGCCGTGGGCGTCATCGAGTTGAACACGGAGGTGGACGTCGCCGCAGTGACGAGTGCCGCCGTCGGGCACGGAGTATGGCTGCGGCCATTCCGGAACCTTATTTACGCGATGCCGCCCTATATCAGCTCCGCCGAGGAGGTCCGGCGGATAGCCGAAGGCATGGTGGCGGCCGTGGCCGAGGTACACGCCTCATGAGCAGGTCCATGACCGCATGGTTGGAACAGCAGGCCGCAGTCCGCGAGCGCCGGGGCCTCGTCCGCACGCCCATGACGCGCCTAGGCTGGGACCCCGAGGTTGACCTGGCGAGCAACGACTATCTTGGCCTCGCGACGGACCCGAGGCTCGCTGAGGCCGCCCGGGAAGCGATCGGCCGCTGGGGAACCGGCGCCACGTCCTCGCGACTGGTTGCCGGAACCACGGAGCTGCACCTGGAACTCGAATCCGAGCTTGCGAGGCTGACTGGCATGGAATCCGCGTTGGTCTTCTCTTCCGGATACTTGGCTAATCTGGGCGTCACAACGGCGCTCGGGGGTCCGGGAACCCTCATCGTGGCCGACGAACATTGCCATGCTTCGCTGATTGACGGCTTCCGGCTGAGCCGTTCGAGGGTGGAAACGGTTCCGCACAACGATCTCGGCGCAACCGAGCACCAGCTGCGCACCCGCACTGAACCCCGGGCCTTGATCGCGGTCGAGTCCATCTACAGCGTCTTCGGTGACGCTGCCCCGCTCCCCCACTTGCTGGCATTGGCCGAAGAGCACGACGCGATGCTCCTCGCGGACGAAGCCCATAGCCTCGGGGTTGCGGGCCACGGAGCGTTCGAGGGCTTTGGCTCGGTGGCGGGAACGGATCTCGCGGGCCACCCCAACGTGGTGCTGACCGCGACCCTTTCCAAGTCGCTCGGCAGCCAGGGTGGTGCCGTGCTCGGCAGTTCCCTGCTCCGCGAACACCTCGTCAACAGGGCCCGCAGTTTCATCTTCGACACAGGGCTCGCACCAGCCTCGGCTGCGGCAGCGCTGGCCGCCGTCGGAATCATCCGCGCTGAACCTTGGCGTGCGGCGGCCGTCCATCGGAACGCGGCCAGCCTCACAGCGGGACTGGCACCCGCGCTACACGCGCCAACACCACAGCGGCGCGGCGCCGCCGTCGGGCCCGCTGGCGCGTCGCTTCAGACGGCCGGCGCCGTGCAATCCATCCCCATGCCCTCTGCCGCGGCGGCGCTTGCGGCAAGCCGGTCGGCACATGTGGCGGGTGTCCGGGTCGGTTGCTTCCGGCCACCATCAGTTCCCGACGGCGTCTCGCGCCTCAGGCTGACCGCCCGCGCCACCCTCACTTCCGACGACATCGACTACGCGTGCGCAACGTTGCGCCGCATCCTGGAGGAAACGCCATGAAACTGCCACACTTAGTGCTGGTCACCGGAACGGACACCGGCGTCGGCAAGACGGTCACGACGGCGGCGCTTGCGTCCGCGCTGCAGGCTGAGGGCCGCTCGGTGTCCGTGTACAAGCCTTGCCAGAGCGGCGATGTGGTGGGCGACTCCGACTGCACCGAAATCACCCGCTTGGCTGGACCGCTCACGGCTGAGGCCGGCGTCGTGCTTCAAGAACCCCTCGCCCCAGTGCCCGCAGCCGCGCTGGACGGAATCACGCTGCCCCCGATTGCGGCACATGCCGCACGCATCCGCGAACTTGCCAGCACGCATGACCACGTTCTCGTGGAAGGTTCCGGCGGTCTCCTCGTGGAGTTGGACGCCGACGGCGGCACGCTGGCAGATCTGGGCAGTCACCTTGGAAGTGACGCGACTTTTGTTGTGGTCGCCCGTCCCGCCTTGGGAACCCTGAACCATACGGCACTGACACTCGAGGCCCTGGAACGCAGGGCTCTTGCCATCCATGGCGTGATTCTGGGAACCTGGCCGGACGACCCTGGCGTGCTGGAACACGGCAACCGGGCGACGCTCGGCGCGTCGCGGCCGCTTCTTGGGGTGCTCCCCGAGCGCGCCGCGGACCTCCCACCGGTGACGTTCAGGGCGGCGAGTGTGCATTGGTTGAGCGGTTTGGGCTGCTTGAACGGGGCCTCGTCATGAGCGCCGCTTCCGCCGGCGTCCAGACGTGCCCGTATATGGTGCTGCGGGAGCCCGCTGCGGTGCGGGAGGTCCTGCACCGGCCCGAAGACTTCAGCCCGGCGAACGCCCTCATCGCTGTGACACCGTTGTCCGGACCGTCATTGCGCGTCCTGCAGCGTGCCCGCTTCGCCCTGCCGCCCGTGCTGGCCAGCAACCACAGCGATTCCCATGCAGGCATCCGCAAAGTGGTGGCCGGGTACTTTACCCCCGCAACGGTGAGTGCTTTCGAGCCACGTATTCGCGGCATCGCGCGGGATGCCGCAGCGACGGCGGCCGGGCTGCTGAGGGCGGGCGGGCGGGTGGATCTCGTGCAGGCCGTAGCCGCATACCCGCCGGCGATCGTGATGTTGGAACTTCTGGGTCTCCCCGTGCGCGACCTTCCGGAGCTCAAAGCCTGGAGCCTGGACTCCCTGGAACTTTTCTGGGGCTGGCCGGATCCCGAACGGCAACTGGAGCTGGCACACAGCGCGGCACAGTTCTACGGCTGGCTGCGGGAACTCGTCCTCGAGTCGGTAGCCTCACACGGGCGGAATCTCTTCAACTCCTTGGCGGAACACGGTCTCAGCACTCCAGAGATCTGCTCCCTCGGCTACTTCCTGCTCATCGCGGGGCAGGAAACCACCACTCAGCTCATCAGCACGGCACTATTCCGGCTTGCCGGGGGGTCCACAGGCTTTGCCTGGAAAGACGCAGCTTTCGGCACCACGGCCCGGGATCTCATCCGGCACATTTTGGCCACGGAATCTTCGGTTCCGACGTGGCGTCGGGTTGCTGCAGAGGACACCGTGCTCGACGGCGAGCACATCCCGGCCGGTGCCGAAATCCTCTTGGAGCTCACGGGGAACCACTCGTTGTCGGAGCAGGGTCCTACGGCCTACGGGCTGGCCTTCGGCTCAGGGATTCACCGTTGCCTTGGTGCGAAGCTCGCGGAACTGGAGGCCGCCGTCGTCGTGCAGGAAACCGCGGCAGCGCTGCAAGGCGTTCGTTTGGCAGATCCGAACCCCGAGTGGCTCCGCCTGTTGTCCTTCCAAGCGCCGCGGACGGTCAGCGTCGAGCTTTGAGGAAGTCGGTGGACCCCAAATTCCCCAACGCTCGCTCACATCTAACGGCAAATTCCCCAACGCTCGCTCACATCTGACGAGCGCGCGTCCGTGCCCCAAGATTTACTTATGGGTTGCCGAAGGCGTTCAAGTCCTTGCCGGAGCCAGCCGATATCCCACGCCGCGTACGGTTTGCAGCCAACGCGGGTTCTGCGGGTCGTCGCCGAGCTTGCGGCGAAGGTTTCCAATGTGGACTTCGACGGACCGTTCGTCGGCGTCGCTCGTGTAGATCCCGACGTCGTAAGGTTCGTTCCGGAGGCCGCGCACAAGGTCCGCTTTGCTCAAGACCGTGCAACCTGCCTCAAGCAAGGAGTACAGGAGATCGAACTCCGTGGGGGTCAGCCGTACGTCCTGGCCGTCGATGGAAACGGTCCGCGTCGCATAACTGAATACCAGCCCGTTGTGCCGGAAAGTCCGTTGGGAAGGCGGAGCCTCCCCTTGATGGATTGGCGTGGCTCCTGAGCGCGGGCGACGCATCATTGCGGCCACCCTGGCGCGAAGCTCCCGGGGCCGGAAAGGCTTGGTCAAATAGTCATCGGCGCCGGACTCCAAGCCCAGGAGGGTATCCAGCTCGTCGGCCTTGGCCGTCAACATGACGATATATGCATCGGAAAAGTTCCGGACCTGGCGTGCCACCTCGAAGCCATCAATATCAGGCAAGCCCAAGTCCAGGGTGATGACATGTGGCTGCAAATCACGCGCTGCCCGGATACCGGCTGCCCCGCTCGTCGCCATATGAACCCCGAAGCCAGCTTGGCTGAGGACAACGCGGACCAATTCCCGGATGTCGTGATCGTCTTCTATGACAAGCCCAACCCGTAATTCAGTCATTTGCAGCCCTCCCAGCCCGCTACGAATGGAAGTATATCGGGCTGCCGGTATCCTTTCTGGCATGCGACGCGACCTTGAACAATTGCGAATTTTGGCCTTATGAAACGTCCGTTTGAATGGGATGCCAAAAGCGGCCGGGTGATGTTCTTTCAACATGCCTTCCATGAGTACTCACTCAAGGATCGCGTCGCGCTCAGCCAATTGCCGCTGACCGTGACGGTGTGCCTCACTGCGGTCCTGGTTGGTCTTTACTTCCCCGCAACCCTCGGCAATCCGCTCTTTGTCATCTTCCTGGCTACCCAAGCGGCAGCGTGGGTGCTCTGCTACGCAGTTCCGTGGGACAGGCTCCCCTTTCCGACATTCCTGGCCATCCCGCTCCTCGACATGGTGTCCATCGGGCTAGGGCGGGAGGGAGGACAAGACAGCCCCATCGGAATCAGCCTCCTGACCGTCTTTCCCGTCATTTGGCTTTGCGCCTCGGGGTTGTATCTACGCTCTGCCCTGGTTGTTTCCTTCCTGGGGCCGCTCGCCATGATTTGGACTCCGCAATTCATCCATGGAACGTACACGCCGCAGGATCTCCTACGCGGGTTGCTGCTGCCCATCATGATGCTCGGCATCGGCGTTTCCATCGGCGTGATGACCCAAAGCATGGTCGCCCAGCAGAACCGTCTTGAGGAAAGGGACGCCGCGCTGCTCCGCGCCTTGGCGGACAGCCAGGAGAAGGAACGACTGCTCAACACGGTTCTTGAAACCGTCCACCTTGGTGTCGTGGCTATTGACGCCGACGGCCGCGAAATGATGGCGAACCGCAAGCAGCGGGAGAACCAAGTGCTCGAGGCTTCTGGGGACACCGATCGCCACGGCGAGCCAGAGCTCTTGGTTTTCGACGCCGACCGCGTGACCCCCACTGCGTCGGATCGCCTGCCGATGCGCCGTGCTGCGTTGCGGCAGGAGTTCACTGACTACCTCGTCTGGGTTGGGACGGGCAGGGAACAGCGCGCTTTCACCACCAGCGCGCGGTCCATGAAGGACTGCGACGGCAGCTATCTGGGTTCAGTGGTCGTTTTCGGCGATGTCACGGCACTTGTGGACGCTCTCGCTGCGAGGGACGACTTCGTCTCAAACGTCTCCCATGAGTTCCGCACCCCGCTGACGTCCATCACAGGGTACGTGGACCTTGTGCTGGAGGAGGCTGAAAACCTCCCGACCTGGGCGTTGCAGCAACTTGAGATTGTGCAACGAAACGCGGACCGGCTCCTCTCCCTCGTCTCCGACCTCTTGGCAGTCCGTTCGGGCCACATGATCGTCCAGCCACACGCGGTGGACGTATCCGAACTCGTCAAGTCGAGTGTCGCCTCGGCCGAGCCGAAAGCGAACGACGGCGGAGTGCGGCTTCACGTCAACGCCCCCGAACGCCTCGAGGCGCACGTGGATGCCAACCGCATTTCCCAGGTGCTGGACAACCTCATCTCCAACGCCATCAAATACTCCCCCGACGGCGGCGACGTCCGCGTCACGCTGCTGCAGGAGGAAAACGCGGTGGTATGCCACGTCAAAGACACCGGCATGGGTATGGACAAGCAGGACCAGGCGGACGCCTTCACCCGGTATTTCCGGGCCGGAAACGTCCGCAATACGGCCATTCAGGGCGTCGGTCTGGGGCTTTCGATCTGCAAGGCAATCGTCGATGCCCACGGCGGGACCATCGGCCTTGAGAGTATCCCCGGCGAAGGAACAACCTTCACATTCCGCGTTCCGGCCTGACCCCCGCTCACAAACAAACCACCCCCGGCCGACGCCCGCTCACAAACAAGCCACCCCCGGCCGACGCCCGCTCACAAACAAGCCACCCCCAACCAACCCCCGCTCACAAACAAACCACCCCCAACCAACCCCCGCTCACAAATGTGAGCGAGCGTCACGGGAAGAACCCACAAATGTGAGCGAGCGTCCGAGGAAAGACCCACATACGTGAGCGAGCGTCCGAGGAAAAGCCCACATACGTGAGCGAGCGTCGCAGGGTGCGCTGCGTAGACTGAGGATATGGGCGAGAGCCGCGACCTGCTGACGCCTGAGCAACGCAGCCTGAACATGTCCAAGATCCGGGGCAAGAACACCAAGCCCGAGCTCTTGGTCCGTCGGCTCCTGCATGCCAAGGGTTACCGGTACCGGCTCCATGGCCGGGCCGCGGGCGGGAAGTTGCCTGGCAGCCCGGATCTCGTGTTTGCCGGCCGGCGCAAGGTGATTTTCGTGAACGGATGCTTCTGGCACTTCCACGATTGCAAGGCAGGCCAACACGCACCGACCGGCAACGCGGATTTCTGGGCAGCCAAGCGCAACCGTACCCGGGAGCGCGACGCCGGACAGCGCGAACTGCTGAGAGCCTCAGGTTGGGAGGTTCTCACCGTGTGGGAATGCGAACTGCGGGACCGTTCGGCTTTGGAGAATCAGCTCACGCAGTTCCTCGACGGCGGCCGAACAGGAAGTAGCTCAGCGGCCCAAAGAAATTGATAAAGCTTGCGGCCCGCCATACGGCTTTGTTACCCCTGATCTGGGCCGCGGGGGTCTTGGAAATGCTGCGTTGTGCCGCGACCAGCAACGCCAGCTGTCCCGCACCCACCACGAGCATGCCCACCCGTTGCCCAGGGGTCATGTCCTTCCAGGACTTCTTCTTTTTCTTGCCGTGCATGATGCCTCCATCTGCGGTGACTTGCTCTCTCAGGCTAGTCCGCCCACCGCCCGGACGGAACCGGTCCCCACCGCCCGGCTGAGGAGGCCCCTCACAGTCGCGCCTGGCGGACCACTTCTCCCCAAGACTGCTGGGCCAGGTCTGTGACGGCGGCAAGGATCTCCGCCGGTGGCCGAGACAAGTCGAGCGGGTACTCCACAATGTCGATGTCCGTGTTGAGGATCCGTCGCAGCTTCATCTCTCCCTTGCCCGCGTAGACCAGCCACGCCGTGGGAACTTGCAGGGCAGTGCAGTAGGCCAGGAGTTGATAGTGGTCCGCGTTCAGCGATGCCCCGGAATCCGTGGCCGCCGCGTAATTGGAGTCGTACACCACCACGGGCCTGCCTCCCAGGAAATGCACGGCGTCGGGGCGCACAGTGAGCCGGTCCGAATCCCGGACAGCTTCGTTGAGGGTGGCGCCGTATTGGAGCCGCATTTCACCCGGATGTGCCCGCATGGCCGCCCGCAAAGCCACGCCCACGAATTCCTCAAACACAGTGGACATGTCCACGACAAACGAGGCGGTCTGTTGTTTGCCCTCACCCGCTTCGGCAGAGGCATTCCTAAGGATGAGCTCGGCCAAGCGAAGGACCGGATGGTAGCGGAGATTCATCCGGTTGGCCTGCCATTTCGGCAGGGGCGCCCCAGCCTGAAGCCGCGTGACGGCGTCGAGCTTTCCCTTGAGCTGCCGCATCCGGCTCAGGACGTTTTGCCGCACGCCGGGAACCTTGCCCATCCGTTCGAGGGCGGCACGCAGGATGCGGTTTTCGGCAATGTCCTCGGTGAATTCGTCATAGGAGACTTCCAGCGGAACAAGCATCCCGGGGCGGCGTGAGATCTGGTCCGAGATCCGGATGCGGCCCTTGACCGTCCTGAGGGACTCGTCCACAGTGAGATAGCCCTGCAGCGGGCCGCGACTGAGGGCCCGCTCCGCCAGCTGGGCAAGGGACTCCGCGAGGGCGCTCCACAGGTCCTTGTGCTCGACGGCGGCCACGGGATCCTCGCGGAATCCCTGGTCCCCGGCGTAGCTGAGCAGAAAGAGCAGCCGGTTCAACCCCAAGCGGTCCTTGGGACGTACCTCGAACTGGACGGTCGGCGTCCGCACAGACCCGACCTTGCCCACGGGCTCGATGCGGTAGAGGCCCATTCCCATGGGCGAGGCCTTCGCGAGCCCGCTCGAGTTGAGGAGGGCGGCGGCGTCTGGATCAAGCTTGTCCACGATGCCACCGGAGAGCTCGTCCATGACGATGTGCCGCACAGCCGGAGCCTTCGTGGAAGCGCGGACCGCTGGCTTTCCGATGCCCGGCGCGCGGGCCGGCCGCGGTGGCGCGGTCTTAGCGGACCGCAAGTCGACCCAACAACTGGTCCAGGCCGAAGCGCTCCTCCAGCTGGGCCCGGTTCAATTGACCGTGGTAATGCTCCTCCAGGAGTGGCATGAGTTCGTACTTCCAGATCCTGCGCAGCCCGGCAGGGTTCTGGGCCGCGTTCTTCATGAAGTAGGAGGGGCCGATCATCAGGTCCCGGTCCCAGTCGTCGATGGAGTCGTTCAGGGCGTCAAGCAGGTCCGCGTTGAGGGTGTCCAAACCGCGGGCCATGAGGAACCGCCGGAGCGAACCGCGGATCGGTTCCACCTTGGGATGCAGTTCCACGAACGCGAAGCGACGACGGATTGCCGCATCCATCATGGCGATAGAGCGGTCCGCCGTGTTCATGGTGCCGATGATGTAGAGGTTGTCCGGCAGGCTGAACGGTTCGTTGGGGCTGTACTGGAGGTAGATGCGGTCGTCGCGGTATTCCAGCAGGAAGTACAGCTCACCGAACACCTTGGCCAGGTTGGCCCGGTTCATCTCGTCGATGATGAGGAAGTACGGTTTGTTGGCGTTCCCGGGCTTCGCCGCTTCTTCCGCGAGCCGTCGCAGCGGTCCGGCCACGAGCTTGAACGAGACCTGGCCGTCGTCGGTCTTGTCCGGCCGGTACCCCTCGAAGAAGTCCTCGTACGCGTAGGAAGGGTGGAACTGGACCAGCTTGACGCGCTCATCGGTGCTGTCGCCAGCGAGCTGGGCCGCCAAGTGCTTGGCGAGGTAGGTCTTTCCCGTTCCCGGAGGGCCGTAGAGCACTAGTTGGCGGTTCTCCTCCAGGAGCTCGGCGATCTCGGTGAGTGGTTCGAGCTCCATGTGGAGGGAAGCTGCGAACTCTTCAGTGAGGGGGCGGAACCCTTCAATCACGGGCTCGACGACGGCGTCCGGGGCGGCGGTTTCCTCGCCGTCGGATTCGGCTTCGGCGGGCAGGAGGGACTGCAGGGACTGGATGACCCTGGTGACGTCCACGACGATCCCCGAAGTGGAGAGCTGGCGCTGGACGTGCCGCGGGGCTTCCGCGATCGGGTGGGTCTCATCGAACCATCGCACCTTGCGGCGGAGCCTGCGGTTGTCCTCGTTGTGTTCCGGTTCGCCCAGGACCACGCCGATCCTGATGGCTCCGGAATTCTGGAACAGTGCGAGGTCGCCTGGCTTCATCACGGTCAGGAACGCGAAAACAGCGGTTTTGGTGTCCTCCCGCTCCACGTAGCCGAGGTGCTTGTAGTCCTCGTCCACCGCATGCTGGACGAGGCCTGCCGTCACGCCGGGGGTGAGTTCGCGGAGGTGTTCGACGTCGAGTGTTGCCTTTTCCTCGTCCCGCCACGCCGCGAGGAGCTCGGCGGAGTCCTGGTGCGTGCGCAGCAGCCACGCACGACGCCCGGGATCTCCCACTTTGCGCCACTGGCTGACGAGCTGGCGATCGTACCAGTCGATGCGCTGGCCGGCCTGTTCGTCCAGGTACAGCCGGATGCGGTGCACGTCCGCGGTGATGTCGGTTTCCGTTTCGCCGTGGGCGCCACCAACGAGCGAGGCGAAAGCGTCCCGGATTTCGCGCCGTTCAACGTCGGCGACCACTGGCTCGAAGTAGCTGGGCCACGCCAAGTATTCGATGCTGCGCCGGATGGCCGGCTGGTCCTCGGGGGTTGCCGCCGCGAGTTCGTGGAATTTCAGCGGGTCCTTGAGGGCCTTGTTGATGCTCGCGTTGGACTGGCCGTCGACATGCGCCACGAACCGGCACAACCAGGTCAGGTGGTCCCAGATCGTCCAGTTGAATTCCGCGGTCCGGTCACGGATGACGCCGTGATCGGTCATCCCCTGGTACAGCTCCTGGGGGAGCTCGAGCTCGGGATCGAGCCAGGACGCGGCTTCGGCAACGCGGGCACGCTTCACCTTGAGCGATTTGACCTCGTGTGCCAGGGGCAGGGACTGCAGGAAGAGGAGTTCGACGGCGAGCAACTTGGCCTCACGCGAGGCCCCTTCCAGGTTTTGGCGCAGGTTGGTCATCATGGGCGCCTTGGCGTCTCCGACGCCGCGTTCGAGGCGCTCCAGGAGCTCGCCGGCGGCGTCCACCGTCCAAGTGCGGGTACTGGCGTCGAGCGCCGAAGCCTTGCCTTGAAGCCCCGGGCCCAGCACGAACCAGGCCGCATCTTCGATCTCCTTGGAGATACCGGGGGCGCGGGTCAGTGGGGTTTTGGTGGAGGGAGTCACCATGCCAACTTACATGGTTTATCTTGGTGCTGGCATCAGCAAAGTCGGCACCCCCGCCACATGCGTCCCGCCTCTTGCGTTCTGCCACATGCGTCCCACATCTTGCCTCCTGCCGCATGCGCACCGAGCCGGCGCACCCCCGGAAGTCAGTGCATCCCGAAGCGGTAGCTGGCGGGCACCGGCTCCCCGCGGCACACTTCCTGCCACAGCTCGGCGATCCCGTCCTCGCCTTCCCGGATGTCTGGTATCTCGACGCCGTCCCGCAACATCCGCGCGGCCTCCTGGCCTTTGCCGACGCCCGCGAGGGCGAGCGCCGTCAGGAAACGGATGCGCCCGACGTCGGCCAATCCGGCAGGTGCCTCGCTCGCCAGGGCGAGTGCTTGGGCGGCGTTTCCGTGCCGGATACTGAGGGTCATCACTTCGCTCAGCAAAGGGAGGTTGGAGGGCTCCAACCGGCTCGCTGCAGCAAGCTCCGCCAGGCCCTCGTCAGTCTTGTTGCTGGCAAGCAGCGCTAGGGCGTGGCCCCTTGTGGCGAGGACCTTGGAACGGGGCGAGAGGTCCTCGGCAATCAGCGCGGCGCCGTACCCGGCGATCGCACCGGCGAGGTCCTGGCGGGCGTGCTTCATCGTGGCCAGGTGGAACTGCGCTTCCGCTCCGCCATCCTTTGCCAGCAGTTCTTCCCAATCGGCTCCAGTCACGAAGGTCCCGGCGCCCAGGAAGCTGGCCCCATCCAGCAGGCTGTGCCACGGGCCCGTTTCCTCGATGGCCTCAGGGGTTGCATCGTCGGCGAAGGGAGTGCCGATTTCGTCCAGCCACGCGCGGCCTGAGTGTCGCCGTCGGGCACTCTCCAAAGCACCCCAAGCGCTGCCGCGCACCAGCATCTCGTCCGGAGGCAGGCCATAGTTCCGTGCGGCTTCGGCGAGGGCGACTTCGAGCTCCTCGTCCGGGACGAGCTCTTCGAGCCGGGCGCTGGCATGGATCACTGCCGCATCCCAATCCTGGCCGTGCGACGTCAGCGGATCCAGCTTCGCGTTGCCATAGGCCTCCACCCAACTCCACTCGGCGCCGGCAGGCATGGCCAGATGCTCGAACTGGGTCTGCGCGAGCCCGGCCTGGATCTCTGCGTAGGGGCCGGCTCCGGGGCTGAGCCATTCCTGCCAGCGTTTCCCGCCGTCACCCTGGCCCCAGACGAACAGCTTCTTCCCCCGAAGGAGGCTCGTGGACAGCATGGCCAGGCCATCGCCGTCGTGGTCTACCGCGGCGATCCAGTGCCGATGGCCCGGCTGGATGTCAAAGAAAAAATCCGCTGCGTGCGGGCTGTTCACGAGCCAAGTGGCATCCGTGCCTTGGTGTTCCGTGGGCCGGACGCGGGCGATGTCGGTGGTGTAATCGCTGCCGAAAGCCTCCGTCGCGGGCGCGATCACGCGCGTTTCCGCCGTCTCGGGAACGGCTGCGTTGCTCCACCAGTACACGGGGACCTCGTGGTCATGGGGGTTCCGGATCCGGACCGCCGTGAGGAGGACGTCCGAGTCCTCCGGAAGCCACATGTCCACTTGGAAAACCACCTCGCGGAGGCGTTCGAACTCCCACATGCGCAGGACGTCGTGGCCTTCGGGAGTCTTGACGATGGCAGTGTGCACCGGATCGCATGTAGTGGGCGAGTGCCCGCGGGTGCCGATGTTCCATTCGAGCCCGCCGGCGAACCAGGCCTTGCGCAGGGCGATGTTGGCGAATTGCAGGGTCCCGTGGGTGTGGAGGAGTTGCTTTCCCGACCCTTTGTCGAAGAGCTCCCACAGCCGGCCGCCCAAGGTGGGCAGGACAACGGCGCGCAGTTTGCTGTTCTCAAGCACGACGGCGGGCACTTCGTGGGCGGTCCGCTCGCGCGAGTAGCCGTCCTGCATCAGGTACGGGAACATGTTCGGCACTTGGCCGTAGCGGGCCGCGGCCTGCAGCTCCTCCGGAACCCCGTCGCCGATTCTGTAGGGCTGGTCCAGTTCAGCCATGACCACGGGCAACGGGCTCTCGGGGCCCAACTCCGCCATGTTCAGGGTGATAGTGGAGAGGCTCAGGTTTTGCATCTTTGTGACTCCTGGGGGCTATTTTCGATCGCAATGCTTCACCCATCTTTGACCCAAGTCACCGCCGTGTAAAGGGATCCAACCAAGTAGTCCCCACCACTGCCCTCGCCTCGCAAGCTCGGCCAGGGAACCCCGGCGGCGTGGGCCCACGCAGTTAATGTCGTTTACAGCGGGCAAAACGGCATCAACTGCGAGCTAGTTGGGATGTCACCAGGCGGCGGCGCGTGCTGCCCTCACCAGCTCCCGGTCGGTGACCATGTACGCCGTCGGGTCTGAAGCATCCGGCGAATCGAGGCCAGCGGCCCGGTTCTTCCACGTGGAAACCGTGGTCTTGGCTGACAAATGGACCGCGCTCAGTCCTGCGGCGTGCAGTGCGGGGATATCGTCCAGGGCGAGTCCGCCGCCTGCCATGACTTCAAGCCGGCCCGCTGCCCGCTGGACCATGCGCTCGAGGGTCCCGATCCCCGGCCCCACCGTCGCGGCGCCGCCAGAGCTGAGCACCCGCGTGAACCCAAGGTCCACGAGCTGCTCGACGGCGGCCGCCGGGTCCGGCGTGTGGTCGATGGCCCGGTGGAAGGTCAGTTGGGCGTCGGGGCTGGTCTCCAAGGCGGTGGCGACGAGCTTTCGCGTGGCTTGGACGTCGATATCACCGGCGGCCGTAAGGACTCCGATCACCACTCCGTGAGCCCCTTGGGTGAGCAAGAACCGGATCTCGCGGTCCATCGTGTCCAAATCCGCGCCGGAATACAGGAAATCTCCCGGCCGGCTACGGATCAACGGGTGGATCTCCAGCCGCCCACCGGCAGCCTCCTGCGCGGCTTCCATCAGCCCTTGGCTCGGGGTCAGTCCCCCGAGCTCCAAGGCGCTGCAAAGTTCGATCCGGTCCGCGCCTTCTTCAGCGGCAACGGCAGCGCCCTGGGCACCGACGGCGACGATCTCGAGTTTCATGGGGAAACTCTACGGCCACCGGGGGTGCACAGGGCGCTGCTGCCATGCTTCGCTAGGCCCGATAGGGCGCCAACTGCTCCTTCTGCTCGGGAGTGAGCCTGCGGACACGGCCCGTGGACTCGTCGACGAACGCCAGATGGGTACTCGCGTTGACGCAGTCCTGGCCGGTCACGGGATCCTTAATGACGTAATGGAGGTCAAAACTTGCCCCCTTCACGGCGCCGACCCAGATCTCAACCACTGCCGGAATGTTCCGGTATTCCAAGGTCCGGACGTACCGGACCTTGTGCTCCACCACGAGGGTCATGACCCCGTCTTCAACAGAGTCGAAGACGGAGACCGGCGGTTCAACTCCGGGGAGTCCGGCTCCGCGGGGCGGACCGAAGGCCGCGATGCGGGCCTCTTCGAGCATGCGCACGATCTGGACGTTGTTGATGTGCCCGTACGCATCCATGTCTCCCCAACGCATCGGCACTTGGACCGTAATCCGCTGGCTCAGCTGTGCACCGCCGTCGAGTCATCCACAACTGCTTCCCCGGCATCCTCACCGGCAAACTGCGACATGTAGAGGCGGTAGTACGCGCCCTGCAATGTGAGCAGTTGGTTGTGGTTGCCCTGCTCCACGATGCTGCCGTTTTCCACCACCAGGATGGTGTCGGCGTCGCGGATGGTGGACAAACGGTGGGCGATGACAAAGCTGGTGCGATCGGTGCGGAGGGCAGCCATGGCCTTCTGCAAGAGCAGCTCGGTACGGGTGTCAACGGAGCTTGTGGCCTCGTCCAGGATCAACAGCGAGGGATCGGAGACGAAGGCCCGCGCGATGGTGATGAGCTGCTTCTCGCCCGCGCTGACGTTGTTGCCTTCCTCGTCGATGATGGTCTGGTAGCCATCCGGCAGGGCACGCACGAAGCGGTCCACGTACGTGGCCTTGGCCGCCTCCATGATCTGTTCCTCGGTGGCGTCGAGGTTGCCGTACTTGATGTTGTCGTAGATGGTGCCGCCGAACAGCCAGGCGTCCTGGAGCACCATACCCACCTTGGAGCGAAGCTCGGAACGGCTCAGCTCCTTGATGTCCACCCCGTCCAGGGTGATACGTCCCGAATTGAGCTCGTAGAACCGCATGACGAGATTGACCAGGGTGGTCTTGCCCGCACCGGTGGGTCCGACAATCGCCACTGTGTGTCCGGGCTCCGCGCTGAGGGAAAGGTTCTCGATGAGCGGCTTGTCGGCAACGTAGCTGAAGGACACGTTCTCGAACTCGACGTGGCCGTCCGTGCGCGGGGGCAGGTGACGGGCAGCGTTCTCCGGCATTTCCTCATCGGCATCCAGGAACTCGAAAACGCGCTCAGCGGAAGCCACACCGGACTGGAGCATGTTGGCCATGCCGGCGATCTGGCCGAGGGGCTGGGTGAATTCACGCGAGTACTGGATGAACGCCGTGGCGTCGCCGAGGCTCATGGAACCGGAGGCCACCCGCAAACCACCGACGACGGCGATGCCCACGTAGCTGAGGTAGGAGACGAAGTTCATGGCCGGGAAGATGATGCCGGAAACAAACTGTGCCCCGAACGAGGCCTTGTACAGGGCTTCGTTGCGTTCGTCGAAACGCTCCAGCATGTCCGCGTCGCGCCCGAAGACCTTGACGAGCTCGTGGCCCGAGAACGATTCCTCGATCTGGCCGTTGAGCGAGCCGGTGTTCTTCCACTGGGCGGCGAAGAGCTTCTGGCTGCGCGAGCCAATGACACCGGCAAGGACACCGGAGAGGGGCAAGGCAACCAGCGCGATGAGGGCCAGCTGCCAGGAAACGATGAACATCATGATGGTGATGCCGAAGACCGTCAGCACCGAGCTGACCAGCTGCGCGAACGCCTGCTGCAGTCCTTGCTGGACGTTGTCGACGTCGTTGGTCACGCGGGAGAGGATGTCGCCGCGCTGGCGGGTGTCGAAGTAGTTCAGGGGTAAGCGGTTGAGCTTGGCCTGGACGTCGTTGCGGAGCCGGTTGATGACCTTCATGACGATCTTGTTCAGGATGTAGCCCTGGGCCCACAGGAAGATATTGGCCACGAAGTACATCAAGAGCACGATCGATATCAGGAACGTGAGCTTGGAGAAGTTGATCCCGTTGGTGAGCTCCATCTTGGATACCATGTCCGCGAAGTTGTTCTGGCCGGCCTGGCGGAGTCCTTCGGCGAAAGCCGCTTGGCTCACGCCGGGAGGCAATTGCTTTCCCATGACGCCGCCGAAGATGACGTCCATGGCGCTGCCGAGGATCTTCGGGGCGATGACGTTCAGGACGACGGAGACCACCACGAGGCCGATGACGAAGACCACCCCGGCAGCCTCCGGCTTGAGCAGCCCGAGGAGCCGCTTGGCCGACGGCCCGAAAGCTTTGGCCTTCTTGGCCGGCAGGTTGCCGAACATGCCACCGTCGGCTTCGCCCGGAGTGTATTCGGTTTCCTCGATGTCGTCATCTTCCACGGCTGTTACGGCACCGGCTGCGGCTGCATCCTTTGCTTCCGCAGCTTCGCGGGCAGCCTTCGCTGCTTCGGCCTTCGCGGCCCAGCCGCGCTTTTGCTGATTCTGTTCGCTCATGCCACTTCCTCCGCGCTCAGCTGGGATTCGACGATCTCTTGGTACGTGGGTGACGTTTCCAGGAGTTCCTCATGGGTGCCGCGGTCAACGATTCTGCCGTTGTCCAGGACCAGGATCTGGTCTGCGTCCGCAATGGTGGAGACGCGCTGGGCCACGATGATGACCGTGGCATCCTGCGTCTTTTCCTTCAACGCCCTGCGAAGGCGGGCGTCCGTGGCCACATCCAAGGCCGAGAAGGAGTCGTCAAAGAGGTAGACCTTGGGCTGCGTCACCAAGGCCCGGGCGATGCAGAGGCGCTGCCTCTGGCCACCGGAGACGTTGGTTCCGCCTTGGGCGACCCTCCGGTTGAGGCCGGAGGACTTTTCCATGACGAAGTCCTTGGCCTGGGCGGTTTCCAGCGCATCCCAGAGTTCCTGGTCCGTGGCGTCAGTCTTGCCGAAGCGCAGGTTGTGCTCGATGGTTCCGGAGAACAAGTACGGCTTCTGCGGCACGGTGGCCACCCGGCTGGTGATTTCATCGCGGTCCAGGCTGGTGACCGGGACACCGTCGAGCAAGACATCGCCGGACGCGACGTCGTACAGGCGCGGCAGCAGGGACACCAAGGTGGTCTTGCCTGCGCCGGTGGAGCCGATGATGGCGAGCGTCTGGCCCGGCTCCGCGGTGAAGGAAATGTTGCTCAACACGGGAGCTTCGGCGCCGGGGTATTTGAAGGTGACATCGCGGAATTCGACGCGCCCCTTCTTTTCCGCGGGCGCTACGGGCGCCTTCGGATCGTGGATGGAGGGTTCGACGTCGAGGACCTCGCCGATCCGGTCCGCGCACACGGAGGCGCGCGGGATCATCATGGCCATGAAGGTACCCATCATGACCGCCATGAGGATCTGCAGGAGGTACTGCAGGAAGGCCGTCAGGGAACCCACCTGCATGTTGCCCGCGTCCACCCTTTGGCCGCCGAACCACAGCACTGCGGCTGTGGAAAGGTGCAGGATCATTCCGATGGCCGGGAACATCAAGACAAACAGGTTGCCGATCTTGACCGACACCAGGGTGAGGTCCTTGTTGGCGTCGCCGAAGCGCTTGGCTTCGTAAGGTTCACGAACGAAGGCCCGGACCACGCGGATGCCGATGATCTGTTCGCGCAGGACGCCGTTGATGACGTCGATCTTCTTCTGCATGGAGCGGAAGAGCGGCATGAGCCTGACCACGAGGTAACCAACCACGGCCACGAGGACGGGCACCGAGACCCAGACGAGCCACGAGAGGCTGAGGTCTTCGCGCAGGGCCATGATGATGCCGCCGACGCACATGATGGGCGTGGACACCATGAAGTTCAGGCCCATGAGCATGAGCATCTGGACTTGCTGGACGTCATTGGTGCCGCGGGTGATCAACGTGGGTGCGCCGAAGCTGTTGACGTCCTTGGCCGAGAAGCTGCTGACCTTGCGGAAGACGTCCCTGCGCAAGTCGCGGCCCATGGCCATGGCAACGCGGGATCCGAAATAGACCCCCGCGATGGCCGCAATGACCTGGCCGAGCGCGACCGCGAGCATCAGGGCTCCGGTTTGCCAGATGTAGTTGGTATCCCCCCGGGATACCCCTTCATCGATGATTTTTGCGTTGAGGCTTGGAAGGTAAAGGGTGGCAATGGTAGACGCCAACTGGAAGATGATGACGGCCAGTATCTGCGGCAAATACGGCTTGGAGTAGCGCCGTATCAGGGTGACAAGCATGCCCACGGATCCTTAATGAGAGTGCGCGAATGAATTAATGCGAATGACTAAATGCTGCGAATGACTAAATACATAGGTAGCAGCAGGCGCTGACAGTATTAGTCCCTCAACTCTACGAAATCCGTTGCCTCAGCGAAATATCGATAGCCGAATATCATCCTTGCGGCGTAGCTGAGCCGCTGCAGCGCTTCCAAACTCGCTGCAGCGGCTCCCGCCACACATACCGCCACACATTCCGGGGCGGTTGCCCGCCGGCGCTTAGCCGGCGTGCCGCCCGGTTTCCCCTGCCCTCGAGGCGTCGCCGGCAAGGAGCAGCAAGGCAGCCCTTTCCTGGCGACGGCGTTCACGCTTGAGTTCCTTGCGCAGCGCGGCCAACTCCTCGGCGATCCGCGACTGCTCGACGGCGGTGGCTTGCTGTTCGTGGACGCGTACCTGAAGCTCGCGCTGTGCCCTGCTCAGCTGAAGCTGCTGCTCGGCCAGCAAGCGTTGGGTGCGGGCCAGCTGGTCCTGGACCTCGCGCAGTCCCGCGGCAGGGTCCGGCCGTTCCTGCGTCAGGATCCGGGCAAACTCAAGGTCCAGGTCATCGTGCTCTTTCTCGGCCGCTGCACGGGCGCGGCTGGCACCCAAGGGGGTGCCGCCGTCGTCGGTCGCTTGGGCAAACTCAGCGGATTCGATAACCGGCAGCGCGGAGGTATCCAGCGTCATGCCGGCCTCGCCGGAAGCGTTTGCCAGCAGTTCCTTCTCCGGCGATGCGTCCACGGTTTTCCGCAGCGGAACTTCCTTGATGAACAGCACGGCGATGAAGGCGACCAGGGCAATGGCCGCGGAGATCATGAAGATCTGGGCGGTCGCATCGCCGTAGGCGGCCCGCATGATGTCGCGGATCGGGGCAGGCAAGTCCGTCAGGTCCATGCTCGCGTTGCTGGAGCCGCCGCTCACCGGGATGTGGGCCGCAGCGAGGCCTTGGGTGGCAAGGTCCTTGACGTGCGTGGCCATGATGGCACCGAGCACCGAAACGCCGATCGCACCGCCGACGGAGCGGAAGAACGCCACGGACGCGCTGGCCGTGCCGATGTCCTGGGCGCGGACGGTGTTCTGGACCGCGAGGACCAGGTTCTGCATGAGCAAGCCAAGGCCCAGGCCGAAGATGGCGGTGTAGCAGCAGGTGATCCACAGTTCAGTGGTGTGGTCGATAGTCCCGGTGAAGGCAAGGCCCCCGGCCAGCAACACGGTGCCCGCCAGGAGGAAGCGCTTCCACTTGCCGAAGCGGCTGATGAGCTGGCCGGATGCCACCGAGCCCAGGAGGTTGCCCGCAATCATGGGCAGCGTCAGGAGGCCGGCCTCGGTGGGCGTGGCGCCGCGGGCTACTTGGAAGTACTGGCCCAGGAACGTTGAGGAGCTGAACATCGCGATACCGACGGCCACGGAGGCCAGGATCGCCAAGGCGGTGGTGCGCTGGGAGATGATCTTCAGCGGGATGATGGGCTGGGCCACCTTTGATTCGACCAGTACCAGCAGTGCCAGCAGAAGCACGCCGCCGCCAACCATGAGGGCGGACTGCCAGGAGATCCAGTCGTAGTAGTCCGGGTTGCCGGCGAAGGAAACCCAGATCAGGAGCAGGCTGACGCCCGAGGTCAGCAGGATGGAGCCGAGCCAGTCGATCTTGGCCGGGCGCTTGATGTGCTGGATCTTGAGGGTCACCTGGAGCAGGATGAGCGCGACGACGGCGAGCGGCACGCAGACGAAGAACGTCCAGCGCCAGCCGAGCGGGCTGTCTACGATGAAGCCGCCGAGGAGCGGGCCGCCTGCGGTACCGACCGCCATGACTGCGCCCATGTAGCCCGAGTACTTGCCACGGTCACGCGGCGGAATCATGGTGCCGATGATCGCCTGGGCCAGTGCGGTGAGGCCGCCCAAGGCGATGCCCTGGATGACGCGGGCGGTCAGCAGGAAGGGAATGCTCATGGAGAAGCCGGCCATGACCGAGCCGGCCACGAAGATCACGATGCTCAGCTGGACCAGGAGTTTCTTGTCGAAGAGGTCGGCGAGCTTGCCCCATATGGGCGTGGTGGCGGCGTTGGCCAGCAGTGCGGCCGTGATGACCCACGCGAAGTCCGTTTGCGTGCCGTGGAGATCGGACATGATGGTCGGCAGCGCGTTGGCCACGATGGTGCTGCTCAGGATAGCGGTGAAGAATGCCGCGAGGAGGCCGGTCAAGGCTTCCATGATCTGGCGGTGCGTCATGGGCGCGGTTGACGCCGGCACCGCCGTCGAACGTTCTTGTATTCGGGTTGCCATTGCTGCTGCTCCTAAGCTGTGTGGTTCGAGTGGTGGGAGCCGGCCGCCGTTGCCCGGACTGAGTGGTTGAGTGATGTGGTCAATTTCTCGAGGACCTGCCCTGCCTCCAGGGCGTCTTCCTCGCTCCACTCCGCGAGGTAGGCCCGTAAATTGAGGCTGCGCTGTTCTTCGAAGTCCCGGACCTTCTCAATCCCGGATTCGGAGAGGGCCACCAATTGTGCGCGGCCGTCGGCGGGATCGGGGCGCCGGACCACCAAACCGAGTTCCTCCAGTTCGGCGATGTGCCTGCTGAGGACCGGGGGGCTGACGCCGAGCCGGGAGGCGAGCTTCGTAGCCCGGGACTCCCCCTCGCCAATGAAGCGCATGACACCCTGCAGGGCGAACCCGACGTCGGCATCTTTCGCGATGTTCGCGGTCACGATGCAACGCAACACCCGCTGCAGATCGAAAATCTGATGGACGAGTTCGGTTGCTGTGCTCGATGCGACAGCCATGGAAGACACCTCACTTTTGTTTGCCTAAAGCAACTATACGCCAAACTGATTGCTTTGGGAAACTAATGATGTGTGAGGTGCGTTAAACACCAAGCGCGAACTGGCAGGTAATGCCCTCATCTTTCGAAAAAGGGGTCATTATCTGCCAGCTCGCGCTGGGGTTTGGAGGGTTCGGAGTGTCAGTCGCCCAAGTGCGTGGGGCCGAACATCTTCAGGAGGGTTTCAACCACGACGACGTTGGGGCCGTCCGCGGCGAAGCTTTCCTTGAGCGCGTCCCCGACGTCGCCCGGGTCCACCCTGCGTGCCGGGACACCGAAAGCCTCGGCGAGCTTGACGAAGTCCGGGCGGGCGAGTTCCGTGGCCGTGGCCTTGCCGAAGGCACCCACCATATATTCCCGCAGGATGCCGTAGCCGCCGTCGTCCACGATCAGCCACGTGACCGGGACGTTGTGCTGCTTGGCGGTGGCCAGCTCGGAGATCGAATACATGGAGGATCCATCGCCGGAGACGGCCAGCACGCGACTGGGTTTGCCCACCGTTTCCAGTCCCACGGCACCGCCGATAGCCGCCGGGAAGCCGTAGCCGAGGCCGCCGGCGCCCTGGGCCGAGTGGAACTGGCCCTCGCGGGAATCCCAGCAGCTCCATCCCCAGTACGCGGAGATCGTCATGTCCCAGAAGGTCTGCATGTCCGCCGGAACGGCTTCGCGGATATCGGCCATGAACTTCAGTTCCTTGCCGAGGTCCTGCTCTTCAAGGCGAGCCTTGACCTTCGCGAGGGACTCCTTGACGAGGTCTTCGGGCGTGGTGCCTTGCCAGTCCGGTACCGCCGCCGTCGCAGACAAGGCCTCATCCAAGGCAGAGTCGAGCGCGGCAAGCGCCTGGCCGGCGTCGGCGCGGATGCCCAGGCCGGGCCGGTTGGACTCCAGGACCCGCGGTTCGGCGTCGATCTGGATGATGCGCCCGCGCGGCTCAAAGGTGAAGTAGTTGGACGTCACCTCGCCCAGGGAGGAACCAATGACGATCAGCACGTCGGCATCCTCGAGGACGTCCGTCATGTGGCGGTCTTCGATCCAGGACTGCAGGGACAGCTCGTGGGTCCACGGGAACGCTCCGTTACCACCGGGCGTGCAAATCACCGGGGCGCGGAGTTTCTCGGCGATCGACAGGAGCGACTTCTCGGCCCGGCCACGGCGCGTGCCGCCGCCGGCGATGATCGCCGGACGCTCCGCCGTCGAGAGCCATTTGACCGCTTCCCGGATCAGCTCCACACGCGGCGGGTTGTCGGCGGCTTCGGCGAGGGCGTCCTCTACCGGAGGGACCATGATCGGGTCCAGGAGCACGTTCTGCGGAATCTCGATCCACACCGGACCCTGCGGGGAGGAAATGGCCTCGGTCCAGGCATCCTGGATGGCCGAGGGAATCCCGGAAGCGTGCTGGATGAGGCGCTGGCTCTTGGTGACGTTCGCGGCCGAGGCCTTCTGGTCATCGAGCTGGTGGAGCATGCCTTTCCGGCGCGCACCCAAACCCTCCAAGGGGATCTGGCTCGCCACGACCACCATCGGCACGCCGCTCGCGTACGCTTCCTGCAATCCGGCGAGGGACGTCAACGCGCCCGGACCGGTGGATAGGAACAGCACCCCGACCTCGCCCGTGGCACGGGAATACCCGTCCGCGGCGAAAGCGGAGTTGTTCTCCACGCGGGAGGACACGAAATGCAGATTGCCGCGGCCCATCGCGTCGAACAGGCCCAGGGCGTGCTGGCCGGGGATCCCGAAGACCGTCTTCGCGCCGAGCGCCTCGAGAGTCTCGACGACGAGGTCCCCGCCGTTGCGCTGGTCCGTCACTTCGTGACCGCCGCGGCGAAACCGGCCGGGCGCCGGGATTCCTGGCCAAGGGCCTGTGCGGCGTAGCCGTTCGGGGCGCCGTGGCGGTTGCCTTCGACTGCGTTGTCCGCCATGAGGGTGACGAGTTCGTAGGCAACGTGGCTGGCTGCGACACCTGTGATCTCAGCGTGGTCATAGGCGGGGGCGACCTCGACGATGTCTGCGCCCACGAGGTTCATCCCACGGAAACCACGGATGATTTCGAGGAGCTCGCGGCTGGTGATGCCGCCGGCTTCCGGCGTGCCGGTACCCGGGGCGTGGGCCGGATCCAGGACGTCGATGTCCACGGAAATGTACAGAGGACGGTTGCCGATGCGGTCCCGGATCTTGGCCACGGTTTCCAGGACGCCCTGGTAGTAGACGTCCGCCGAGGTGACGATGCCGAAGCCGAAGCGGTGGTCGTCGTCGAGGTCCTTCTTGCCGTAGAGCGGGCCGCGGGTACCGACGTGGCTGATGGCCTCGGTGTCCAGGATGCCTTCTTCGACGGCGCGGCGGAACGGGGTGCCGTGGGTGTACTCGGCGCCGAAGTAGGTGTCCCAGGTGTCCAGGTGGGCGTCGAAGTGCAGCATGGCAACGGGCTCGGCGGCGCGTTCGGCGGCGGCGCGGAGCAGCGGCAAGGCGATCGTGTGGTCGCCGCCGAGCGTGACGAGCTTGCTTCCGTTGGCCGTCAGATCCAGCGCATTCTGCTGGATGGTCTCGATGGCCTCGTTGATGTTGAACGGGTTCACGGCCATGTCGCCGGCATCGGCAACCTGGATGTTCTCGAACGGGCTGACGTCCCAGGCCGGGTTGTACGGGCGCAGCAAACGACTGGCTTCGCGCACATGGTTGGCACCGAAGCGGGCGCCGGGACGGTATGAAACGCCGGAGTCGAAGGGGACGCCGACCACCGTGACATAGGCCTTGGAAACCTGGTCCAAGCGGGGCAAGCGGGCATAGGTGGCAGCACCGGCATAGCGCGGGATTCGGGCCGAATCAATGGGACCAAGGTTACCGTTGGCCTCAATACGAAGCTCTTCCAAAATGCGCCACTCCTTTGTGAATAGGCGGGATGGGGTATGACTGTGACACCAATCATACACTCAAAGTTGCCTTATATGCATCACTTGTTTACACCAACAAAAACCACCAAACTCCCCGCAACAAGACCGGGCCGGGCTCCCCCAAGAGCCCGGCCCAGCTTGTCACTCCATGCTCCCTCGCGGGCTATTGGCCCCCAAAGGGCGTCACGTGGAAGTCTCCGAATGACACTTGATGGCCTTCCGAGTCCAGCACGACGAGGCTGTCCATTCCGTTTTTGACATCGTTGGGCAGCACGAAGGAAAGGGTGTTTTGCTTCGTGGGGAAGAACCAGCCCAGACGGTATCCACGCTTGTTCAGGTAGACGTAGTACCACTGGCCATACTCGACGTTGTGGACCGTCACGGTTTGTCCAGTACGGTATTTATCCGTTCCGAGCCCCAAGTCCAGCGGCGGATTCGTGCCGATGAGATCCTGGGCAGCCAAGGCAGGCTCCGAGCCGGGCATTGCCGGCTTGATCTTCAGCGCGAGCGCTTGCCTGGCCAATTGAAGGGACGCAACCTTGGTGCCGTTGCCGGCACTGACCGGGATGGTCATCGCCGGGAGTTGCTTGGCAGCAATGTCGGCGTCGGTCAGAGTGTAGGTGGAGGTGCGGCTGACCGACTCACCCACGGCCACGGTTGGCTTGGAAAGCCCAATGGCTGCAGCCGAAAGGTCCGTCAACGCCACATTGCCGCTGTTGGTGACCGTGTAGGCGAAGGTCACCATATCGCCCGGACCGGCAAACCCGTCTCCGTCCACATCGTTGAACGTGGACACCACCGCTCCGCTCAACTGGGGATTGCGGACCAGCAGGTCCACCTCGTCGCCCGTAACGGTGTAATTCTGGGTGGCAGCCCCACTCCCCGTTACCTGCCAGACGGTGCTGGGGACGAAGAATCCCTGGGCCACTTCGTCTGCCGTCACGGTGTGCTGCGGGGTGCCGCAGAGGTAATTTCCCCACACGCCAAGGGAGCTGAACCGGCAGTTGCCCGAACCCGGCGGCAGGAACGGCTGGAAGTTGCCGGACTGCGGGACAACGGATTCCGTCACATTGCCCGTGCTGTACACCCGGAACTTGTAGGGCACGGTGTTCCCTGCCACATACGGATGGGTTGCCAGGTCTCTTCCGGCGTCGTTGCGGGCGCCGAAAATGTAGGCGCCCACCACGTTGCTGGCGGAACCACCCGCAACCGTCACCGGGACGGGCGCGGTAATCGATGACGCCCCGACGTTCAACCTTGCGGTCAGGGGTACCGCACCTGCCTTGGCGTACGACGGCGCCGTGACAGTCAGCTGGACAGTCGCCGAGGCGCCCGGATCGAGGGAGGCGAGCTGCGCCGTCGTCGACGTCCAATCCTGCAGGGCGTCGAGGCTGACGGTCGAAGCGGGAAGCGGTGAACTGTCCTTGTTGGTGACGGTCACACTGAGCTGGGTGCTCCCACCGTTCGTGACGGTGGCGGCGCCGGGGACAACGACGGCGGCAACCGGGTTAAGCCAGGCCGTGTCGAATTTCCCGAAGGTGATGGTGTTGTTGTCGCCTTCGTACAGGACACCGAAAGTCCCGTCCGACAGGGCGCTCAACGTGGAGTAGGACATGCTTCCGGGCTTGAAGACGCGGGAGGAGCCCCACGTCTTCCCGTCGTCGGCGGAGTAACGGACCGTGCCGTCCACGCGTGCGCCGCCGGCGGTGGGTGTGGGCGAGTTGGAGAACAGCAGCTTCTTGGCATCGGCCGATCCCGCAGCCGCGTCCGGATACATCCGCGTGATGGAGCCGTTGTTGCGCGGATCCGGGAGCTGCATTTCGGCAACCGGCGTGCTGTAGGTGACACCGCCGTCGGAGGAATATGCCACCTTGCGGAAGTGCGGATTGGCGCCGGTGCTGTCCCGCGAGTTCAACATGACGCGGCCGTCGGAGAGTTCCACCGTCTTGTTCTCGTCCATGCCTGTACCCGTGGGCGTACCCATGTTCCACGTCTTGCCGTGGTCATCGGAGTAGACGCTGTAGGCCTGGATCTGGCGGCTTCCATCAGGCTGGACAATGGTTCCGGCGAATTGCTGGATGAGCCTTCCGGCGTGCGCTCCGTACTTGAGCTGAATGCCCTCGCCGGACGAGGCGAACATGCTGACCACGCCGCCGACATTGGGGACGCCGTTGACAGTGCTGCCGTTTGGCTTGACGGTACCGGTGACCAGCGGACCTCCGAACCCGGCGTAGGCCGAACCCGCCGGATAGCTGGACGGCACCGGCAGGGTGGGCTGATTGGCCGGATCCGTGGACCAGGTGAGTCCGCGGTCGGTGGAGACGGACACTTGTGAGCTGATCACGTTGGGGTCGGAATCGTCGTTGCCGAGCACACTGCCCGCGAATCCCTGGTTCTTGGAGTAGACGTGGAAGTTGAATACCGTCCCGGTGACCTTATCCACGACGTAGCTGGGGTCGCTGAAACCGTATTTCTGCACGCCCGCCGAGCCCATCTGTCCCCGGGCGATGAAGGCGGGACTGCCCCACGTCTTTCCGCCGTCGGTGCTGCGCCGCTGGACGATGGAGTTGGCAGAAGGAGAATCGCCCCCATCGGGACGGCCGTCATAGGAAGCCAGGAGGACTCCGTCGCCCAAATCCGCGAGCGCGACGATTCGGTAGTACTTGCCCAGGACGGGATCGATGGCGTTGTCAGCGTTGGAAGCGAGGACCTGCTCGGTGTAGTTTCCCGGAGGGCTGGAGGGAACGTTGGGACTCGGAAACGGATCCAACGCAGCATAGGCGGGCAAGACGGTTGACGTCACGAGAACTGCGGCGGCTGCCATGGAGGCGGCAAGTCTGCCCCGGCTCCATCCCGGCCGCCTCCTGACCCTGTCACTGAGTAGCGGGTTATTCATGCGTAGCCCTTTCGTATTTTGGTCACATCCAACATAGGACGTTCTATATGCTACGTGATGCCGCTCACATGCCAAATGCTTGAATGCGTCTTTCCAGGAAGTGACCCGCCTCACATGCGGCGTAAAGATTCCATAAAGACCGGCATCCGGTCCCCGCCCCACCCGTACGCTCCATCTGGAGCAGCTTCCACGCTGCGCGCGAAAGGACCATGTGACAACGCTGACCAGGCCACCTGCCGAACCCTCTGACAGGCCCAAACCCGCGGGCGACATCAAACAGGGGCAATTCAAGCGATGGTTGCTCGACGGAATGCCGGAGACGTCCGGAAAGCGCCAAGGTCCGCACGGCAAACCGGACCAGGACCACACGCCGCAGGCCTGGTGGAAAGTCATGTGCCTCACCGGCGTCGACTACTTCTCCACCCTCGGCTACCAGCCCGCCATTGCGGCGCTCGCGGCCGGTATCGTCTCGCCGCTCGCCACGATCGTCCTGGTCGCCGTCACCTTGCTCGGCGCGCTGCCGGTCTACCGCCGGGTCGCCGCCGAAAGCGCGCGCGGCGAAGGCTCCATCGCGATGCTCGAGCGGCTCCTCCCCCGCTGGGGCGGCAAACTCTTCGTCCTCGCCTTGCTGGGATTCGCCGCCACGGACTTCATGATCACCATGACCCTCTCCGCCGCCGATGCGAGCGCCCACGCCATCGAAAACCCCTTCGCCCCGGAATGGCTCCATGGCCAGGAAATCACCATCACCCTGGCGCTCATCGCCGGACTTGGCGTGGTGTTCCTTAGGGGGTTCAAGGAGGCCATCAACGTCGCCGTCGTGTTGGTGGGCGTCTATCTGGTGCTGAACGCCGTCGTCGTCGCGGTCGGCTTGGCGCACGTGGTGACCGAGGCGCATGTGGTGACCGATTGGTGGGCAGCGCTGAACCAGCAGCACGGAAACCCGTTGATCATGGTGGGCATCGCGCTCCTGGTCTTCCCGAAACTTGCCCTGGGCCTCTCAGGGTTCGAGACCGGCGTCGCGGTCATGCCACAGATCAAGGGCAGCCCGAGCGACACGGAGGAAAATCCCGCGGGCCGCATCCGCGGCACCCACAAACTGCTCACGACGGCGGCACTCATCATGAGTGCCTTCCTGGTGGCCTCGAGTTTCATCACCACGTTCCTGATTCCGGCCGCCGAATTCCAGCCGGGAGGGAAGGCAGACGGGCGAGCCCTCGCATTCCTTGCGCACCAGTTCCTGGGCGACGGCTTCGGCACGGTCTATGACATCAGCACCATTGCCATCCTGTGGTTTGCGGGCGCCTCTGCCATGGCCGGCTTGCTGAACCTCGTGCCGCGCTATTTGCCGCGCTTCGGCATGGCACCCGCGTGGACCAAAGCCGTCCGCCCGCTGGTCCTGGTCTTCACCGCAGTTGGATTCATCATCACGTTGGTCTTCGAGGCAAACGTGGAGGCCCAAGGCGGCGCCTACGCCACCGGCGTCCTGGTCCTCATGACCTCGGCCTCCATCGCAGTCACCCTGTCCGCCCGCCGGAAGAAGCAGAAGGCCAAGACCATCGCTTTCGGTGCGGTGGCGGTCGTCTTCGCCTACACCACCGTGGCCAATGTGGTGGAACGTCCGGACGGCATCAGGATAGCGGCCCTGTTCATCCTTGGCATTGTCCTGGTGAGCTTCGCGTCCCGTATACGCCGGTCCTTCGAGCTGCGGGCTACGCACATCAAGATGGACCAGATGGCACTCGAGTTCACGGCCTCCAACGAGGAAGGGCCCATCCGCATCATCGCGCACGAGCCCAAGCGACTGAGTGCCGACCGGTACGAGTTGAAGCTGCAGCATGCCCAGCAGGCCAACCACTTGCCGATAGACAGCGACGCGATCTTCATCGAGATCATCGTGGATGACAGCTCCGACTTCGAGCAGGAACTCTTTGTGGAAGGCAAGGTCCGGCACGGCTTCAAGATCCTGGAGATCCACAGCAACAACGTGCCCAACACCCTGGCCGCGGTGCTCCTCCACATCCGGGACGTCACGGGACTTATGCCGCATATCTATTTCCGCTGGACCGAGGGCAACCCCATCGCCAACCTGAGCAAGTTCCTTTTCTTCGGCGAAGGCGAGATCGCCCCGGTAACCCGCGAAGTGCTGCGCGAAGCCGAACCGGACATCACGCGCAGGCCCTGGGTGCACGTGGGCTGAACATGGCAGTGTGGGTGCCGCTCCTCACGGAGCGGCACCCACACAGTGTTTTCCAGCCGATCGCCCTAGCTGATCGCAGACGCGCCGCGCTCCCCTGTCCGGACTCGCACCGCCTGGGAGACCTCGATGGTCCAGATCTTGCCGTCCCCGAATTGGCCGGTACTGGCGCCGGAGATGATGGCGTCCACTATTCCGTCCACCAGCTCGTCCGTCGCCAGGACCTCCACCCGGATTTTGGGAAGGAGATCGGAGTTGTATTCCGCGCCCCGGTACACCTCGATGTAGCCCCGTTGTTGGCCATATCCGTTCGCTTGGCTCACGGTCATCCCGTTGACTCCAAAGCGTTCCAGGGCTTCCCGGACCTCGTCGATCCGCTCCGGCCTCACGATGGCCGTAACCAGTTTCACGTCGACGCCTTGCTGCGCATCCGATCTGTTTTCCCGTTGGAGCTAGTTTCTGGTTCACCGCTGGAACCCGACGGAGTTTTGCCGTTCTGTGGTTCTCCGGGATTGAAGGATCCGCCGACCATGGCCAACTCGTAGGCGGTTTCCGCGTGCTCCGTGATGTCGATGCCCGCCAGCTCTTCGTGCTCCTTGACGCGCATGCCCACAGTCTTGTGGATGGCCAGCCCGATGAGCGTCGTCATGATCGCCGTCCACGCGGTGACCACCAGCGCCGTCAATATTTGGGGCCAGAACTGGGTCAGGCCGCCGCCGTAGAAAAGACCGCCTTCAGTCTTTGCCGAAGGTACGGCGAAGAATCCGAGGGACAGGGTCCCCCACAGGCCGCCGACAAAGTGGACGGCAACAACGTCCAAGGAATCGTCCAGGCCGATCTTGAACTTCAGTCCGATGGCCAGCGCGCAGACGGCACCGGCGATGACGCCAATGACGATCGCGCCAATCGGATCCACGAATCCACAGGCCGGGGTGACTGCCACCAAGCCCGCGACGGCGCCGGATGCGGCGCCGAGGGACGTGGCGTGGCCGTCGCGGAGCCTTTCGACAAGCAGCCAGCCGAGGAGCGCTGCGCTTGTGGCCAGGAGGGTATTTGTCCAGGCGAGCGCGGCGATTCCATCAGCGGCCAGTTCCGAACCGGCGTTGAATCCAAACCAGCCGAACCACAGCAGGCCTGCCCCGAGCATCACGAAGGGGAGGTTGTGCGGCCGGATGTTGGGATCTTTCATGAATCCGAGCCGTTTGCCGAGCACGACTGCCAGCATCAGTCCGGCCATGCCCGCATTCATGTGGACGACGGTGCCACCGGCAAAGTCGAGGGCTGAGATCTTGCTGCCGATGATCCCGGTGGAACCGAAGAGCCCGCCACCCCAGACCCAGTGGGCGATGGGAGCGTAGACGATGGTGACCCAAAGACCGGCAAACAGCAGCCACGGGCCAAACCTGACACGTTCAGCCACAGCGCCGCTGATCAGCGCGACAGTGATGATGGCGAACGTGGCTTGGAATCCTATGAAGACCATGTCCGGCAGCCCGGGGGCTTTCCCGCCAATGACGTTGGCCAGTCCGCTGAGTCCGAAGTTCGCGAAGGGATCTCCGATGAAGCCGCCCAGGGTATCCGGGCCGAACGCGAGTCCGTAGCCCCACAGGGCCCAGACCACCGCGACCACGCCAATGGCACCGAAGCTCATCATCATGATGTTGAGGACGGACTTCATCCTGACCAGGCCGCCGTAGAAGAACGCCAAACCTGGCGTCATGAGAAGAACGAGGGCGGAAGCTGCAAGCATCCAGGCTGTTGCGCCGGGATCGAGGGTCTGGGGGTTCACATCCAGCCCTACGCTGAAGAATACTGGGTTCATTTCGGGAGCCTTCCTGCATATACGGCGCTCCATGGCGCCCGCACGGCGAGACCATTTTTAAAACGAACAGGTCCTGGTACCTCACGGGTTACCGACCTTGACAAGTTGCGTTGACTCGAACGTACAGTCGGCCTGTTTCAGCCTTCGGCACGGTTCATTTCAGGCACGTAACACCAAAGGCCCTAGGGTTAAATCCGGAAGTCAGTCATGTTTCAGGCGTGTAACACGCCGCGTGTCGGCCTCGTACGCCGGGTGGGCAAGGCGCCAGCGTCAGCGGCTGGCTGCCGGCACCAGGATCCAGAGCACCTCGACGGGCTCGTCCGTCGGATTGACCCAGGTGTGCGGCTCGCGGCCCGGGAAGGACAGCGTGTCTCCCTCTTCGAGCTCGTACTCCTCGTTGGTGAGGATCAATTTGATCCGGCCCTTGACGACGTGGAGGACATCGACGTCACAATCGACGGCGTAAAGCTCGGCTTCTCCGCGGCCGCGTGGCTCGATGGAGGCCTGCAGGATCTGCAACCGCCGTTCCGATCGGGCAGTCAGGAGCCGCTCCACGATGCCCTGGCCACCGAGCGAAATCCGCGGCCCGTCGTCGCGCCGGGTCAGGTGCGTCTCCGGTGCAGCGAAAAGGTCTCCGATGGACACTGAAAGAACTTGGCAAAGCGTCACAAGGGAAGCGACCGACGGCGATGTCAGGTCACGCTCCACACGGCTCAGGAACCCTTTGGTCAGGCCGGTGGCGTCGGCAACCTGCTCGATGGTGAGCCGCTGCGATTGGCGGGCGGCGCGGATTCTGGAACCGATGGCAACGGGGACGTTGCTCGGTTCAACGGGGAGAGCCTTCATTCACGAACCTTTCAGGCCGTTTATGCGGCCCTGTCATTGCAGCAATAGTAGCCGGATCGCCCGCGTGGCAGGGCCTTTGGCTAGCTGGAGGGCCGCCGATGAGTCCGCTGCGCAAGACAGCGTCTTGACTGTTACTCGCATCACTACGTATCCTCATAGGCAACAAGTGTTGTTTGTGAGGCATACATCACAGACTACTCTCCCCAATCACCAGCGCAGAGACCTTCCGCAACCCCGCACGAAACCCAGCGGACCGGCGTCGGAATCCCCCGGAGCTCTGCGCATCACTTTCAGGAGCCAACCGTGGACTCTTCGTTCATCAATATTGCGATCGTGGTGGTGTATTTGCTCGCCATGCTGGCCTTCGGCTGGTGGGGCAAGTCGCGCACCAAGAACAATAGCGACTTCCTGGTGGCAGGACGCCGCCTCGGTCCGATGCTCTACACCGGCACCATGGCCGCCGTCGTCCTCGGCGGCGCATCGACGGTTGGCGGCGTCGGTCTCGGCTACAAGTTCGGCGTCTCCGGCATGTGGCTGGTGGTCGCGATCGGTTCGGGCGTGCTCCTCCTGAGCCTGCTTTTCGCCGGCACCATCCAGCGACTGAAGATCTACACGGTCTCCCAGATGCTGAGCCTGCGTTACGGCCAGCGCGCCACGCAGACCTCCGGCATCGTCATGCTGGCCTACACCCTCATGCTGTGCGCCACGTCCACTGGCGCCTACGCCACCATCTTCGTTGTCCTCTTCGGCTGGGAGCGCTGGCTTGCCATCGCCGTCGGCGGCGCAATCGTCCTCGTCTACTCCACCATCGGCGGCATGTGGTCCATCACCCTCGCCGACCAGGTGCAGTTCATCATCAAGACTGTGGGCATCTTCTTCCTCATGCTCCCGTTCGTCCTCAACGCCGCCGGCGGCTTCGACGGCATCCGTGCCCGGGTTGACGCCAGCTTCTTCCAGTTGGACGGCATCGGAGCGCAGACCATCGTCACGTACTTCGTGGTCTACACCCTGGGCCTCCTGATCGGCCAGGACATCTGGCAGCGCGTCTTCACCGCCAAGACCCCCAAGGTGGCCCGTTGGGGCGGCGCCACTGCCGGCATCTACTGCGTCCTGTACGGCGTCGCCGGCGCCTTGATCGGCCTGGCCGCCCGCGTGGCCCTGCCCAACATCGACGTGAAGGCCCTTGGCAAGGATGTTGTCTACGCCGAGGTAGCCACCCACATCCTGCCGATCGGCATCGGCGGCCTCGTCATGGCCGCGGCGGTCGCGGCCATGATGTCCACCGCTTCCGGGGCCCTCATCGCCGCGGCCACCGTTGCCCGCGCCGACGTAGTCCCGTTCGTGGCCAGCTGGTTCGGCAAGACAATCAACACCGACGACACCGAAAACCCCGAGCACGACGTCAAGGCCAACCGGTACTGGGTCCTTGGCCTGGGCATCGTGGCCGTGCTGATCTCGATGGCGGCGCAAGACGTCGTGGTGGCCCTGACCATTGCCTACGACATCCTGGTGGGTGGACTCCTGGTTGCCATCCTGGGCGGCCTGGTCTGGAAGCGCGGCACCGGTATTGCCGCGGCCTGGTCCATGGCAGTCGGGTCCGTACTGACGCTTGGCCTGCTGATCGCCTACGCCACGGGAATCATCCCCAGCGAAGACGGCGTCTACGCCAACGATCCCATCTACTGGGGCCTCGGCGCCTCGCTCCTGGTCTACGTTGTGGTCTCCCTGCTGACCCCGCCAACCGAGCCCGCGGTCCGCGAAGCTTGGGACCGCCGCGTTGCCGGAGCGGCCGTGGAGGAACTCCCCTTGGAAGCCCACCCGGTTGCCAGCCACTAAGCTTCACAGAACCAAGTACGACGGCGGCGCCGCACCTTCTCCTCGAGGGTGCGGCGCCGCTGCCGTTTGGAACCGTTTCTACCGGGCCTTAATACCGGGCAGCGATTGTACCGTTCCATGTACAGTAGGAAGAGCTTCAAGAGATGTGGTGCCAAGCTCCGACTTGCCACACGCCAACCCCATGTTCACGGGTGGTTCGGATGAAGAAGCGGCCCGGCTCGGACCAGAGACAACCGAACGGGCAAGAGCAACTCCACAGGAGAAGGCCATGCCTTTCGAAAACGGCGCCGGCGCCGACCGCACCACCCAGTCTGGCACCCTATTGTTGCCCCGCCCCCGGCGGGTGGACGAGTTCGTCCGGGTGATTCCAGGCGTCGACCTGTCCCAAGGCTCCATCACGTTCGTGGTGGACGGGAACTTGGAACGCTATTGGCATCATGAGCCGCGGCTCATCACCGAAGCGCTCTCAAAGGCGGTCCAGCCCGCCCGCTGGTTCCCGGCGACACGGAAACTCACCCTTACGGTGGCGGCAACCGGGCACCGGGCAGGCGTGCAGAAGCACTTCATCCTGAGCGCGTTTTAGCTGCCAGGGTTTAGCACGTCGGGTTTAGCGAGCCGGGGCTATTCGATATCTTCAGCCTCACGGTGTTCGTCGGCATCGAGGGCAACCGGCCGCTCGTCGTCGTCAAGAACCTCGGATTGGTCCTCCCAGTCCTCGTCCACCGCCAGGTCCTCGTTGTAGTCATAGGCGGGATCGGCCTCGACCGTGGGACGGTCGGGGTGGCGGGCGTGGGTCTCGGTGCTGTCCATGGTGCAACCTCCGTTCGACGTGCCGCTGAGCCCATCGCACAGGCATAGGAGGCAACCGTCCAGCGCTACCCCGCCAATTCGTGGACCCTGTCCATCCATCCCAGCACTGCCCCCAGCCGCGGTCAAGGCTTCCCGGGAGCCTCCTGTTTTTGAGGGGGACCTAAATTCTCCAGTGAGGATTACCGGCCGAAAAACCGCGGAAATTGGCGATAGAGTGGAGCCGCAATGAGGCGATGAAGCCCGCCCCAGCAACCCAGGAGTCCCGGTGCAACCGCACACAAAACCCTCGCATCCAGACAACTCGCATTCAGACAATCCGCAGGACTCAAGCAGTCCATCGCAAGACGTAGCAGCCCCCAAGACTCCCCCGTCGTCGTCGGACATCAAGCGCTGGCGGCAGTACCTGGCGGATGAGCGAGCCGAGGCCGCCGTTTACCGCCAACTGGCGCAGCGTCGTGACGGCGAGGAACGCGAAATCCTCTTGGCCCTCGCAGAGGCTGAAGGCCGCCATGAGGCACACTGGCTCAAGCTCCTCGGCGAACATGCCGGCATGCCTAAGGCGGCCTCGGTCCGAAGCCGAATGCTCGGCTTCCTGGCCCGGAACTTCGGATCTGTGTTCGTGCTGGCCCTCGCCCAACGGGCTGAAGGCCGCTCGCCTTACGCGAAGGATCCAGCAGCGACCCGCGCCATGGCGGCCGACGAACAGATCCACGAAGAAGTAGTCCGCGGCCTGGCGACGCGCGGCCGCAACAGGTTGTCCGGCACCTTCCGCGCCGCCGTATTCGGCGCCAATGATGGCCTGGTCAGCAACCTTTCCCTCGTGATGGGCATGGCGGCCACCGGCGTTCCCGCCACCGTGGTCCTGTTCAGCGGCATCGCGGGCCTGCTGGCGGGCGCCCTGTCCATGGGTGCCGGCGAGTATGTCTCGGTCCGCTCGCAACTCGAGCTCCTCAAGGCCACCCGGCCCACCCAGGCCACGCTGACCGCAGCCCCTGCACTGGACATCGAGCACAATGAGCTGGTCCTCGTGTATCTGGCCCGGGGCATGTCCCGCGAAGCCGCCGAACACCGGGCCGCCGAACGCATGGGCCTCTACAGCTGCGATTGCGATCCCAGCCTCTCGCTCCACCCCGAAGTGGAAGAAACCGTCAATGAGCACCAGGCCGTAGGCTCCGCCTGGGGCGCCGCAATCTCGAGCTTCTGCTTCTTCGCTTCGGGCGCCATCGTGCCCATCCTGCCGTTCATCTTCGGCATGACGGGCTTCGCGGCGCTTGCTGTGGCCGGTACGCTGGTGGGCATCGCGCTTCTGTCGACCGGCGCCGTCGTCGGCTTGTTGTCCGGAACCTCGCCGCTGACCCGCGGCCTCCGGCAGCTGGCCATCGGGCTCGGTGCGGCGGCGGCAACGTATGGGCTGGGACTCGTCTTCGGCGCAGTCATCGGTTAGTAGCGCCGGCCCGACGGGGCGCCGGTGCAGGGACTTGGGGGAAGACTTGCATTCAAACTACGGTTACGACGGCGGTCCGCCGTCCAAGCGCCCCAGTACCGTTCTGGCGCTGTTCCGAAACTTGCTGGTGGTGGCGGCGGTTGCTGCCGTAGCCGTGCTTGTCAGTGGATTCCTCCGCGGCGGCCCCGGCATCACAGGTTTGCTTCCAAACCTGACCCCTTCTGCCCATGCCACCGCAAACACGCCCGGGCAGGACGGGGCTCCCGGGCAGGGACCACAAAAGGCGGCTCGTGCGCCGGATACCCCACCGCCTGGACTGGAGGAAGCCGGGCAGCCGCTCGGCTCCCCCGCGAAGCCTGCGGCAGCCAGCGGCTCCTACAAATTCCTGGCCACCAACGCCGACGGCACCCCCGTTGGCTACTCTCCGTGCCGGCCGCTGCACTACGTGGTCAACGCAGCCCTCGCCCCGGCCGGATCCGAGGGGCTCATCGCCGACGCCATCGCCAAGATCGCTGCCGCCACCGGCCTCAAATTCGTTGACGACGGCCCCAGCACGGAAAGCCCCTCCGAGAAGCGCAAGCCCTACCAGCCCGCGCTCTATGGAGATCGTTGGGCACCGCTGTTGATTTCCTGGACCACGCCCGCGGCGGCTCCGGCGTTGGCAGGAACCGTTATCGGAACCGGCGGCAGCACCATGTACAGCTTCGGCACCGGACCCAAGAGCTACGTCTCCGGAAGCCTGGACCTCGACGCCCCGCAAATCACGGAACTGCTGGGCGTCCCCGGGGGCGCGCATTACGTCTCCGCCGTGATTCAACACGAACTTGGCCACGTCGTGGGCCTTGACCACGTAGAGGACCCCATCCAGCTCATGTATCCGGAGATCGGCGCCCCGGATGGCCTGGCAGCCGGAGACCTGAACGGACTCTACAAACTCCACACGGCCCCGTGCCGGAGCGATCTCTAGCCCAGTCGAGGCCCTGCCTGAGCTATGCCCCACCCAACTAGTCCCCACCGCCACCCTTGCCTCGCAAGCTCGGCCAGGGAACCCTTGCGGCGTGGGCCCACGCATTAGATGCCGTTTTGAGCCCTGATAACGACAACAACTGCGAGTTAGTTGGGCGGGGACGGGTTGAGCTATCTGGGGATGGCTTCCAGCAAACGGGCAGGCTTGAAGCTGGCTCCTGCGCCTGGGTAGGAGGGGACCTCGATCCGGGCATGGCTGTGGATCTCGTTGACCGTGGCCATGGCGTGTTCGGCGATCCGCTCCAAAGTGGTCACCCACATCCCGTCCATGGCCTTGACGCGTTCGATCAGCCGCTCCAAGGCAACGGCCTTGGATGGACGGCCGGAGATGAACGGGTGGTTGGTCAAGACGAAGCAACTGCCTTGGGCGTGGTGGGCTTCGGCTTCGAGGGTCCACATCTCCAAGACCTTGGCCGGACTCTCGATGACGCCGCTTCCTGTTACTCCCGGGTAGAACGCGTATTGTTCCCAATCGTCCAGGGCCCAATCGACCGGAATCTCAACAATGTCCCGTGAATCACCCGAGGCGACCGCCATGCGGTAGGGGGCATCGCCGTCGAGCAGGCTTGAATCGTAGAGGAAGCCCCGGTCCGCGAGCAGCGCCGGCGAGTGCCAGTTCAGCTCCCACCACGGTGCCCTGAAGCCGACCGGCCTGACCCCGGCTACCTTCGCGAGGGCTTCGAGCCCGCGATCCAGGTAGCTGGCCTCGGTGGCGGCATCGATTCCCTGCATGGGTTCGTGCAGGTAGCCGTGGTGGGCGACTTCATGGCCGCCGTCGACGATCCGCCGCACCACGTCCGGGTAGCTTTCCGCCGTGAACCCCGGGATGAAGAAGGTTCCCTGGATCTCTTGGCGCCCGAGGATCTTCAGGAGGCGCGGAACGGCGACCCGGGGGCCGTAGGACTGGTGGCTCATGAGGGACATGCGCCTGGTGCTTGTGGGATCGTGCGCAATGGTGCACGATTCGGCGTCGACGTCGAACGTGAACGACGCCGCCGCCTTGAAGTTTTCGGGCCACGTGATCGGGTGTGCCTCGTCAGGGAAAGCGTTGGTGGTCATCGGGGTTCCTCTCAGTCGTTGACCAGATTGGCGACGGCGTCTTCCGCAAGGGGCTGCGACGTCGCGGCTGCAGAGGAAACCGCGCCTGCGGACGGCAGCGGAAGGTATCGGGCATGAACCCGTGGGCCTAGTGCGCCGTAAACCGCCGCGGCAACGAGCCCGCCTGCCAGCCAGGACAAGTCGATCCCGCCCATGGCCGTGGCGATGGGGCCCTGCATGATCGGCAGAACGCCGTACATGAACAGCCACGTGGCGAAGATTCCTACCAAAAGCGCGGTGATCCCGGCCCAGTTGACTGCCGGGAGCCGACGTGTGCCCACGGGGTCGAAGAGTCGATCGACTGCCACGGGGCTACGCTTGTCCACCCAGAAGTAGTGCACCAGCATGATGCCGCCCCACGCGGCTACCCACGCCACGAGGCCGCCGAGCCAGGTGCTCAATGTTGATGCGAAATCCTCCTGCAGGATGAAGAACACGACGCCGACCAGGGCCAGGAGCCCGACAAAAAGGTTCAAGGAACGGCGCTTTGCCTTGATGTCCAATGCCTGCGCGGCCACCGAAAAGGTATAGATATTCAGAATGTTCGTCGCGATGGGACCGTGTAGGACCAGGAACAGGACCGGGATGGCCAGGACGCCGAAGTTGTCGACGATGAGGTGGCCGGGATCGGCCGTGCCGCTCTTCGTTGCCAGGCTGGCGCCGAGGATGCCGAGCCACACTACCGGGAGGAACTGGCCGAATACCGAGGCCAGGTAAACCTTGTGCTTGGGGACGGACTTGCTGACGAAGCGTGAATAATCCGCCGCGTAGGTGAACCAGGTGATCCCCCAGCCGATGCCGATGACCGTCATCACGGTGGTCATGGCGGCGATCCGCGCGCCGCCTTCAAGGACAGCACCGGGAGGGCCCGCGTAGCCCCAGTCGATATTCATGCCGAACCAGGCCACGGCGGACATGGCGATCAGCACCACGATGGTGGGCGGGACGGTCCACTTTTCAAAAGCCGCGATGGCCTTGTAGCCGAACCACGCGATGGTGACCTGGGCGGACATGATCAGGAAGGCCACCACGATCTTGGGGCCCACGTTGGGCTGCTCCGGATCGACCATGCCGAGCTTCCCAAGGAGTGCCATCACCAGGTCCAGGATGATCCAGGTGTTGACGGCGCACCAACCGATTCCGAGGAGTGCCTGGATGGCGCTCGGAAGGTAGTTGCCGCGGCGGCCGAAGACGGCCCGGGCCAGGACCATGCCGGTAGCGCCGGTCCGTTGCCCCAAGAGGACAAACAGGCCAAAGAGTGCCATGCCGATCAGGTTTCCCACCACCAGGACAGTGACGGTATCGGCAAAGCCGAGTCCGAGCTGGACGCCGAGGGCCCCAAGGACCCAGTTGATGGGGGCAAGGTTTGCGCCTGCCCAGATCCAGAATTGGCCCGCTACGCTGCGGGTACGCGCTGATTCGGGAATGGACTGCAGGTTCTGTTCGACGTCGGTCTGCGCCGTTGCAGCCCCAGGCGTCGCAGTGGATAAGTTCTCGTGCATTGGGGGATCCTCCGTGTAGGAAAGGGACTACTTCAATGTATGTGCCCCAGATCACAGCAACAAGATACGATGTGTACGATAGTTCCCCGAAATTAGTTACGGAGTGTCATGTCCCTACTCCTTGCCGACGCTTTCGAACACGAGAGCCTGAGAGCGGCTGAACCAGTCCTGCGAACGGATGTGCCTGGGGCACTGTCCCGGCAGCTCCGCTGGGTCCATTCGAGCGAAGTGCTGGACATTGCTCCGCTGCTGCGGGGCGGCGAGCTGCTTCTGAGCGGCGGGCAGGCTCTCGCCACTGCTTCGGACGAGCGGCGGGTGGACTACGTCCGCCAACTGGCGGCCCGCGGCATCACCGCTTTGGCCATCGAGACGGGTCCCGAGCTGCCCGCGATACCGGAGTCCATGCTCGACGCCGGCCAGATGGCCGGGCTTCCCATCATCGAGTTGTGCAAAGTGGCCCCCTTCGTGGGCATCATGCAAGCCATCAACTCGCGGCTGGTCAGCGAATCGGTGGCGCAATTGCAGTTCGGCGACGAAACGAGCCATGCCATGGCGGCGGAACTCGCGCACGGAGGCGGACTGGATCAGCTCCTTGCCGTGCTGGCCGGCCGGACGGGTTCCAGCGCGAGGCTCGTCTCGCCGTCGGGCATCACTTTGGGAAGCGCGACGGCGGCCGTCCAGCCCGAATCCTGCACCGTCACCACCGTCGATGTGCCCGTCCGCGGCGTGCTGGCAGCCCGCCTGGAGTTGGAAGTACCCGACGACGGCGACGCCAACCTTGCGCGGGTGGCCGGCGAGCGGTGCGTCGATATCCTCGGCTTGGCGTTGCTGCAACGCATGCCACCCGGGCTCAAGGAACTTGCGGGAATCGAGCTCATGCGGGCCATCAGTTCGGGCACCCAGTCGTGGAGACTCCAGCAACTGGGGCCGGCCTCAGGGTTTCCCGCCAGCGGTCCGGTCGCCGCCGTCGTCGTGCGTTCCCCGGCTGCGGGACAGCTCCGGACACGGCTCGACGGCATCCTGGACGACGCGGTTCCGCAAAGTGCGAGCTACGCGGATAACGCCGAATTGATCGCCTTGGCCGCGATCCCCCACGCCACGGCAGTGGCTTCGCGCATCGCGCTCATCCGAGCGCTTGAGGCTTTGGAGGTCCCCGACGGCTCGGTCATTGCCGTGGGTCCGCTTGCGCAGGGAATCGGCGAGGCGCCATGGTCGCTGGCAGAGGCGCGCCGGACGCTTGAACTCATCCCGGGGTCCGAAACCCGGAACGGTGTGGTCGATGCCGAGGACTTCGCGGTCGAGCGCTTGGCGGAAGCAAGCCTCGACGCGGCCGCCCGCGAGGGATTCGTGCGGCGGCAGCTCGGCGCCGTCGTCGAGCATGACGAGCAGCGGCGCTCGGAGCTGATGCGGACCTTGGCGGCATGGCTGGATTCCGGGTGCAATACCGCTCAGTCGGCGCGGGAACTGCACTTGGAAAGGCAGTCGATGCACCACCGGCTCCAGCGGATTTTCGAGTTGTGCGGCGGGGATCCCCGGGGGACGGGCCGGCTGGCCGCCCTTCACTTGGCAACCCGCCTGGCCCGCCTTTAGGCGGCCTCCCCCGATCGTGCCCTGTTCGGCTTGATCCCGGGGTGCTTCACTGGAAGCTACGACGGCGGCCGTGTCGCCTTTCGCCGCAAGGGGAGGTACTCGAATGCGCAAGATCATCCTGATGATGTCGGTCTCTTTGGACGGATTCTTCGAGACGATCGATCGGGACATCAGCTGGGGCCTCGTCGACGACGAACTCCTCGGCTTCTTGAACGGGGAGTTCCGAGGGATGGGGGCCTTCATGTTCGGGCGCATTACTTACGATGTGATGGCCGATTACTGGAACACGGCCGCGCCGGATCCGGACATCTCGGCGCCCATGTTCGAGTTTGCCGGGATCTGGCGCGGGATGCCCAAGTTCGTGTTTTCGCGGACCCTCACACAGGCAGGCTCGAACACCACGGTGATTCACGACGTCGTGCCTGAACACATCGCGGAACTGAAGGCGCAACCCGGCGGCGACATCGTCCTGAGCGGCGCCAATCTGGCTTCCGCGTTAATGCGGCACGGCTTGATCGACGAATTCCGAATTCGCGTAAATCCCGTGGTCTTGGGGCGGGGCCGGCCGCTGTTCGAGGACCCTGGTGTCCGGATGGACCTCAGGCTCGAGGGGACGCACACCTTCGGCAATGGTGTGGTTTTGCTCCGCTACTCACGAAACAGCGCCTGAACGGCCCACCGTTGGGTGGGCCGTTCGAGCACTACTTGAGCACCACGGTCCTGCTGCCTTGCAGGATCACGCGCCCTTCGCAATGCCAGCGGACGGCGTTGCTGAGTGCTTTGCACTCGGTATCGCGCCCGGCCGCGACCAGGTCGTCCGGACCGAAGGTGTGGTCCACTTCCACCACTTGCTGTGCGATGATCGGCCCCTCGTCCAACTCGCCGTTGACGTAGTGCGCGGTGGCACCCACGGTCTTGACCCCCCGCGCGTAGGCCTGGTGGTACGGCTTGGCACCTTTGAAGCTGGGGAGGAACGAGTGATGGATGTTGATTGCCCGGCCGTCCAACTTTCGGGCGAGATCGTCGCTGAGGACCTGCATGTAGCGGGCCAGGACCACCAGTTCGACATCCAGGCGATCGATGAGATCGAGGAGCTGTCCTTCAGCCGCCGCCTTGGTGTCCGGCGTGACCGGCACGTGGAAGAACGGAATGCCGTGCCATTCGACGGTTCGTCTGTGGTCCGGATGGTTGGAGACGACCCCGACAATGTCGATGGGCAGTTCCCCGATGCGGGCCCGGAACAGGAGGTCGTTGAGGCAGTGCTCGAACTTCGAGACCATGATCAACACCCGCCGCTTGGCACCGTGGCGTTGGAGCTGCCAGCGCATGCCGAACTTTTCGGCAACAGGAGCGAAGGATTCCCGCAGCGAGTCGATGGTCGACTGATCCCCATCCGATGCGAAGTGGATCCGCATGAAGAAATGGTGATCCAGTTGGGAGTCGAATTGCTTATTGTCGATGATGTCGCAGCCGTGTTCCAGGAGGAAGCCGGAGACAGCGTGCACGATCCCCCGCGTTTCCGGGCAATCGAGCGTCAGGACATGCTCAACGGTGGTAGCCGGCAGCGCCGAGGCAGCGGTTTCATTCTGTGTGACAGTCATGGCTAGCACTCCACTACGTTGACGGCGAGGCCTCCGCGGGAGGTCTCCTTGTACTTGCTTTTCATGTCCGCTCCTGTCTCTCGCATGGTTTTGATGGCTTTATCAAGGGACACTTTGTGGCTGCCGTCGCCGTGCAGTGCAAGGCGGGCGGCGTTGATGGCCTTCACGCTGGCGATGGCGTTGCGTTCGATGCACGGAATCTGCACCAGCCCGCCAACGGGATCGCACGTGAGGCCGAGGTTGTGTTCAATACCCACTTCGGCGGCGTTCTCCACTTGCTCGGGAGTACCCCCAAGGACTTCGCACAGACCGGCGGCAGCCATGGAACAGGCAGAGCCCACCTCACCCTGGCAACCCACTTCGGCGCCTGAAATGGATGCGTTGATCTTGAACAGGATCCCGACGGCGGCCGCCGCGAGCAGGAAGCGGACCACGCCGTCGTCGTCGGCTCCCTGCACGAAATTCGTGAAGTAGTGCAGCACCGCCGGCACAATGCCGGCCGCACCGTTGGTGGGTGCCGTGACGATGCGGCCGCCCGCGGCGTTTTCCTCGTTCACGGCAAGCGCGAACAAGTTCACCCATTCCATGGCGAGCAACGGGTCTGCCGAGCTTGAACCCTGCAGACCGGCGTCGGTGGCCTTGAGCGTCTTGAACAACGACGGCGCCCGGCGCCGCACGTTCAAGCCTCCCGGCAGGATTCCTTCCGCAGCGCAGCCGTTGTCCACGCATTCGCGCATGACGGCCCAAATCTGCAGCAGCCGCTCGCGAAGTTCGGCTTCGCTGCGCCACACGAGCTCGTTGGCGAGCATGACATCGGAAATGGACATGTCCTCCCGTGCGCAGATCGCCAGGAGCTCGTCCGCGGAGGTGAAGGGATAGGGCAGCACGGTGCTGTCGGCGACGACTTTGTCGCTTCCGGACGCATCGCCGTCCACCACGAAGCCGCCGCCGATCGAGTAGTAGCTGCGTTCGCGTAGCACTTCCCCGGTGTGGTCCAGGGCCCGGAAAGTCATGCCGTTGGGGTGGGCGGGCAAGGATTTGCGTCGGTGCAGGACCACGTCTTCGTCCCAATTGAAGTCCACGCGGTGGTGTCCGGCGATCCGCAATTCGGCGTCCAGGGCTGCGGCCGCTACCTGGTCGTCGGCGGTGGAGGTGTCCACCGTTTCCGGCGCCTGGCCTTGGAGCCCAAGTACTACGGCTTTGTCCGAGCCGTGGCCGCGGCCGGTGGCGCCCAGCGAGCCGAAAAGCTCTGCCTGGACCCGCACCGTTGCCGCGAGTTGCCCGGAGGATTCCAGGCCGTCGGTGAACTGCTTTGCCGCCCGCATCGGGCCGACCGTGTGCGACGACGACGGCCCGATGCCAATGGAAAACAGGTCAAGCACACTCAGTGCCATCAGGGAACCTCGGGAGAAGCGAATTCCCTCATGCCGTCAAGCAGCCAGCGGCCCAGGAACTCGGCGAACGAAGCCCGTGGGAAGATCCGGAAGCTGTCCTCGCTGGTCTTCAACAGCATCGCCGGGATGTTGCCGATTTCCGTGGCCAGAGCCGTCCCGGTGCGGAAGGCGCGGGGGTGCAAGTCCAGCGAGCAGCCCTTTTCAAGGACGTCCCGGGCACGGACGCCGGACAGCTCGAAGGTGGTGCGGTTGGCGGACAAGTCCACCACCTGGCCCGGGTCGTCGCCCAGGGCCTCCACCAGTGCACGGACCAGGTCTCCGCCCAGGGAATCGTGGGCAGATTCCGGTGCGACCACCAGGAATTCGTCCGGCCCAAGCCAGAGGGTGGTGGCCCTCTCATCCCCGCTGATCTCACCGCAGGCGGCCGGCAGTCCGCTGGTCACGGACGCGAGGCGGGCTCCGGCGTCGGACGCCCGGTCAACCCGGACGCCCACCATGGTCTGGAACGGGATCTCCTTCAACGCCACGATTCCAGGCACGGAACCGGACTCAAAGGTCGGTGCAAGGTGCGACGCCGGGCTGCGGCGTGCCGCACGGAGCGTCTCGGGGTTTGCGGGTGTTGCTGTTTCAGCCATCTTTACGGGTCCCTTCAGCGTCGAAAAGTACGGTTTCTCCCACAACGACGTCCAGCAACTGGTCGCCGACGGAGGCCACCAGGGTCTCGCCGATCCGGTTGCGGCCGTTGGTGATCAGTGCCAGGCCGAAGGACCGGCCCAGAGCGGCACTGTGGTAGCTCGAGGTCACGAAGCCCTGCATCGGCACGGGGCCGTATGCCGGGTTGACCGGGATTCCCTTTTCCACGAGCTGGGTGCCTTCCGGAAGACGGAACGAACGGTCCGCCGGCAGTACGCTGACCAAGTGCTTGCGGTCCGTGCGGACCGCGTCCTCGCGGCTGTAGGAACGCTTGCCGATGAAGTCCTTGGCCTTGGAAACGATCCACTCCATCCCGGCGTCCTGCGGGGTGACCGTGCCGTCCGTGTCCTGCCCGACGATCGGGTAGCCCTTCTCGGCACGAAGCACGTGCATGGTCTCGGTGCCGTACGGGGTGATGTTGAACTCGGCCCCTGCCGCAGCAACGGCTTCCCAGGTGTTGAGCCCGTACCAGGACGGAACATTGATTTCGTAGGCAAGCTCACCGGAGAACGAAATCCGGCAAACCCGTGCCTGAACTCCGGAGGCCAGCGTGGTCTCGCGGAACGTCATGAACGGGAACGCTTCGGCGTCCAACCCGCCGTCGGCCGCCAGTTGCGGGGCGACCTTGGCGATCACGGCGCGGGACTTGGGTCCGACGACGGCAATCGTCGTCCATTGTTCAGTCACCGAAGTGCACACCACGTCCAGCTCCGGCCACTCGGTCTGGTGCCATTCCTCGAGCCAGTCGAGGACCTTCGCGGCGCCGCCGGTGGTGGTGGTCATGAAGTAGCGGCCCTCGTCGAGGCGCAAGGTCACGCCGTCGTCGAAGATCATGCCGTCCGGGGTGCACATGACCCCGTAGCGGGCGGAACCCGGGGCGAGTTTCTTGAACGCGTTGGTGTAGATGCGGTTCAGGAACTCCCCGGCATCCTTGCCTCGTATCTCGATCTTGCCGAGGGTGGTGGCGTCCATGAAGCCCACGGATTCCCGCACAGCGGCGCATTCGCGGAGCACGGCAGTGTCCATGTCTTCGCCCGCTTGCGGGTAGTACCACGGGCGCTTCCACTGCCCGACGTCCTCGAAGAGCGCTCCCTGGGAAACATGCCAGGGGTGGATGGAGGTGACGCGGGCGGGGTCGAAGAGCTCGCCGCGCTGGCGCCCGGCCAACGCCGCGAAGGCCACGGGCGTGAACGGTGCCCGGTAGGTCGTGGTTCCGATGTCACCGATGCCGCGGGATGCTTCGCCAGCCTGCTTGAGGGCCGCCGCGATCACGCCGATGGCGTTGACGCCCGAGGTCTTGCCTTGGTCGTTGGCGGTGCTGATGGAGGTGTACCGCTTGATGTGTTCCACCGAGCGCATACCGGCCCCGGTCGAACGAAGCACGTCGGCCACGGACTGGTCGCGCTGGAAGTCGACGAAGTGGTGGTGCCACTCCCCCGCGTTTCCGCTCTGGCCCGGCACCAGCCACAACTGGCGGGTGGGGGCGGAGGCAACCGGCGCCTTCGCCTCTGCTGGAACCGCCTGGGTGCTGAACCCTGCGGCGATAGCGGCCGCGGCACCGGCGGAGACGCCTTCGCCGAGGCAATCCTCCAGTTCGTAGCTTCCGCGGCCGGCGCCGACGACGTGCTGGTCCCTGACCACGGAGCTTGGCACGAAGCCGGCCAGCTCATCGTCCCAGCGCAACTTGCCTTGGCGCTGGCTGTGGAGGTGGACCACGGGACTCCAGCCACCGGAAACCGCCAGCAGATCGCAAGCGATCCGTTCGACGCCCGAGGTGACTTCGCCGTCGTCGTTGAGGCTGCGGATGGTGACGCCGTCGATCCGGCCGTTCTCTCCCGCGCCGGAGGTATCGGCGACGGCGCTGCCGACGAGGACGCGGATGCCGCTTTCGATGGCGGCTGCCGCTTTGTCGCTAAGCTTCGGGCGGGCGTCGACGACGGCGGCGACCTTGACACCAGCGGCCAGCAGATCCGCGGCCAACAGGTAGGCCGAATCGTTGGTGGTCCCGATGACGACCCGCCGCCCTGCAGCGACGGCGTAGCGGTTGAGGTAGCTGCGGACCGCAGAGGCCAGCATGATGCCGGGCCGGTCGTTGTTCTCGAAGACGAGCGGACGCTCATGGGCGCCGGGGGCGAGGACCACCTGCTTGGCACGGATGTGCCAAATACGCTGGCGGGAGACGCCGTCCGCGGCTGGGCTGCCGAGGTGGTCCGTACGGTTCTGTGCCGCGATCACATAGTTCGCGTCGTAGGAGCCGAACGCCGTGGTGCGGTTGAGGACGGTGCATTCGGCGGCGGAGACGAGCTCGGCCTCCACGTCGGCGATCCATTCCAGGGCAGGTTTGCCTTCGATCACTTCGGCGAGTTCCGGGGCGGTGGAGCCGGACAGCATTGAGCCGCCGAGTTCGGGCTGGTCATCGATCAGGATGACCCGGGCGCCGGTGCGGACCGCTTCGCGGGCTGCCGCGAGGCCGGAAGCCCCGCCGCCAACCACCAGGACGTCGGTGTGGACGTATTTCTTGTCGTACTCGGCGCGGTCCTCGTTGGGATCGAGCTTGCCAAGGCCGTTCAGGAACTCAACGTTGAGCCCGTCCACGAGGGACACGGTGGTCGCGGGAAGCATCGACTCCGCGACATGTCCGGGGAAGCGGGCAGCTACCTTGACCAGGGCGTTCGATTCTTCCACTCCGGCGGACATGATGCCGCGGGGCCGATCCTCGTAGAGCGAGTTGCCGACGTTGATGCGGCCGTTAGCCAGCAATGCGGAGGCAACAGTGTCTCCGGGGTGCCCGGCGTATTCCTGGCCGTCCACGGTGAACCGCCAGGAGATGCTGCGGTCGATGCGGCCGCCGGTGGCGAGGCGGGCGTTCTGCGGGGTCACTTCGTGGCTCCTTCCGGAGTGGTGGCTGCTGAGGTGTTCACATCGGGGCGCGGTTCGCCCATTTTGTAGATGGCCTGGATGTCGTAGCTGACAGTGTCGCGGAGCATGTTGAACCATTGGCGGCAACCGGTGCTGTGCACCCAGCGTTCGGCGAAGGCGCCTTTTGTGTTGTCGCGGTAGAACAAGTACTCGGCCCACTGGCGGTCCGTCAGCGCGTCCGGGTTTTCCGGGTAGGCAACGTGGGCCTGGCCGCCGTAGTGGAATTCGGTTTCGTCTCGTGGCCCGCAATTGGGGCAGCTGATGAGCAGCATGGTTGGTCTCCTAAAGGGCTGCGGCTAGTGGGCGACGGCGGCGGCGCCGTGTTCGTCGATCAAGGCACCGGTCTCGAAGCGTTCCAGCGCAAAAGGCTTGTTGAGCTCATGAGGAGTACCCGTGGCGATGGTGTGGGCGAACGTCAAGCCGGCAGCGGGCGTGCCCTTGAAGCCACCCGTTCCCCAGCCACAGTTGACGAACATGTTCTCCACCGGCGAGAGTCCGACGATCGGCGAGGCATCCATGGTGGTGTCCACAATTCCGCCCCACGTCCGGAGCACGTGGGCCCGGGCGAAGATCGGGAAAAGTTCGACGGCGGCGGCCATCTGGTGCTCGATCACGTGGAAGGAGCCGCGCTGGCCATAGCCGTTGTAGGAGTCGACCCCAGCGCCCATGACCAGTTCGCCCTTGTGGGCTTGGGAAACGTAGACGTGCACGTGGTTGGACATGACCACCGTGGGATGGACGGGTTCATGCAGTTCGGACACCAACGCCTGGAGGGGGTGCGACTGGATCGGGAGGCGGAATCCTGCCATTTCGGCGAGGACCGAGCTGTGGCCGGCCGCGGCGAGGCCAACTTTTTCGGTGTGGATGGTTCCTTGGTTGGTCTTGACGCCCACCACGCGGTTGCCGTCCTTGAGGAAGCCCGTCACTTCACAGTTCTGGATGATGTCCACGCCGAGCTCGTCGCACTTGCGGGCGAAGGCCCACGCGACGTGGTCGTGCTTCGCGATGCCTGCACGGGGCTGGTACGTGGCGCCCATGACCGGGTAGCGGATGTTGTCGCTGATGTTCAGGATGGGGCAGAGTTCCTTGACTTGCTGCGGGTCCAGCCATTCGGCGTCCACCCCGTTGAGCTTGTTCGCGCCGACCCGGCGGACACTTTCGCGGACGTCGCCCAGGGTGTGGGCGAGGTTCATGACGCCGCGCTGGCTGAAGAGGAAATCGTACTCAAGCTCCTCGGGCAGGATCTCCCAGAGCTTCAAGGCGTGCTCGTAGATAGCAGCGCTCTCGTCCCAGAGGTAGTTGGAACGGATGATCGTGGTGTTTCGGGCCATGTTTCCGCCGGCCAGCCAGCCTTTTTCCAAGACGGCGATGTTGGTCATTCCGTGGTTCTTGGCCAGGAAGTATGCGGTGGCGAGGCCGTGGCCGCCACCGCCCACGATCACGGCGTCGTAGGAAGCCTTGGGCTCCGGGTTACGCCACAGGAAATCCGGGTGTTCGGGGAGTTGGTCTGCGCTCACTGGGCTGCTCCAATCATTTCTGCCTCAAGTTCGGTCGCAGCGGCGTCGTTGCCGCTGCCACTCTGGGAAAGATGCGGGTAAAGCGGGAATTGTTCGGCGAGCGCGGTAACCCTCGCGCGGAGTTCGACGGCGGTGTGGTCACCTAGAGTGCCGTCGCTTGCTGCGGCGATCAACGCCGTCGCGATGATGTCCGCGACCTCCGCGAATTCCTTGGCGCCGAAGCCGCGGGCGGCTAGTGCCGGAGTGCCGATCCGGAGTCCCGAGGAAACCATCGGCGGACGCGGGTCGAACGGGACGGCGTTGCGGTTCACGGTGATGCCGATGCGGTGCAAGGTGTCCTCGGCTTGCTGTCCGTCCAGTTCCGAGTGGCGCAGGTCAACGAGGACGAGGTGGACGTCGGTGCCTCCGTTGACCACCGAGATCCCTGCTGCGGCCACGTCTTCCTTCAAGAGCCGTTCGGCAAGGAGCTTGGCGCCTTCCAGCACCCGCACCTGGCGTTCCTGGAATTCGGGCTCTGCTGCCATCTTGAACGCGACCGCCTTGGCCGCGATCACGTGCTCCAGTGGGCCGCCCTGCTGGCCGGGGAAGACCGCGCTGTTGATCTTGCGTGCGTATTGTTCCTTCGACAGGATCACTCCGCCGCGCGGACCGCCGAGAGTCTTGTGGGTCGTGGTGGTCACGACGTCGGCATACGGGACGGGGTTGGGGTGCAGTCCCGCGGCGACGAGGCCGGCGAAGTGGGCCATGTCCACCATGAGGTAGGCGCCCACGAGGTCGGCGATGCGGCGGAATTCGGCGAAATCCAAGTGGCGCGAGTACGCGGACCAGCCGGCAACGATCAGCTTCGGGCGGTGTTCCAGGGCCAAGGCTTCGACTTCCGCCATATCCACCCGGAGATCGGATTCACTGACGTGGTAGGGGATGACGTTGTACAGCTTGCCGGAGAAGTTGATGCGCATGCCGTGGGTGAGGTGGCCGCCGTGTGCGAGGTCGAGGCCCATGATGGTGTCCCCCGGCTCGAGGAGCGCGAACATGGCTGCGGCATTGGCCTGGGCGCCGGAGTGCGGCTGGACATTTGCGGCTTCGGCGCCGAAGAGAGCCTTGACGCGGTCGATGGCCAGCTGCTCGATGACGTCGACGTGCTCGCAGCCGCCGTAGTAGCGCTTGCCCGGGTAGCCTTCCGCGTACTTGTTGGTCAGGACCGAGCCCTGTGCCTGCATGACGGCTGCAGGGGCGAAGTTTTCGGAGGCGATCATTTCCAGCGTGGACTGCTGGCGGATGAGTTCCTGGGCGATCGCCTGTTCAACCTCCGGGTCCGCCTGGGCGAGCGGGCGGATCAGCGGTTCAACCATGATGGTCTCCTTTTGAGATACTTATATTTACTGACTAATCAGCAACTGATATATTAGAACTGTTGCCATAGTATGTTGGAGATCACACAACCGTCAACAGCCCGGCAGCAACTGATCCGCCAGACTTGGAATTGTGACAAACGGAAGAGGGCACATGAGCACTGCACTGGAGGCACTGGACACAGGCACACAGGGAACGTCCTTGGCGGAAAACGCCTACCTGCTCCTGCGCGACCGGCTCATCATGCTGGACATCAAACCCGGCGACCCCATCAACGACGGTCAGATTGCCGCGGAACTCGGCATCGGACGGACCCCCGTGCGCGAGGCCATCAAGCGGCTCGAAAGCGACCACCTCGTGGTGTCGTATCCCCGCCGCGGAACCTTCGCCACCGGCGTCGACATCACCCAATTGGCGGATGTGTCCGAAATCCGGGAACTGCTTGAACCCTTGGCCTCGCGGCGCGCTGCCCGCATGGCCAGCCCCAAGCTGCGGGAGGAACTGCGCGAGGTCGCGGCAGCCATAAGCGGCCTGGAAGCGCACGACGCCGGGCAGCAGGAACTCATGCGCTACGACATCCAGGTGCACCGACTTATTTACAAGGCCGCGGCCAACCCGCACCTCGAGGACGTGCTGATCCGCTACGACAACCTGGCAACACGCATCTGGTGCCACATGCTGGACAAGATGCCTTCAGTGACGGGCCACGTCGCAGAGCACGCTGAGTTGCTCACCGCAATCGCCGACGGTGATGAGGACAGGGCGGCTGCGTTCGCCCTGCACCACGTGGTGAGTTTCGAAGAAACGATCCGCAAGATGCTCTAGGTTCGAGGACCTCAGGCGTCATCTCTTCCAGTGCCTAGGCCACTTCAGGTTCAACAGCAGCAATCCAAGCAAGAGCGAGTCAACTGCGATTATTCCCGACATGAAGTAAGCCCAACCGATGTTCATGGCTCGATCACCACCAGCCGGCGGCCCGAGGTGCGAGGTTGCATCAGAACACACATACCAATCTCCTGACCCGGATCCCCCAGTCAATCGATAGTCCACCAAGTGTGGCACGACGGCGCCCAAGAAGGAACGGCTTGAGGCGATCGACGGCGGCCCGCACCGAAGGAATTGACAACGACGGCGACGTGTCTTTTTCGGGGCGTGTCGCCGTCGTGTGCGCCTGAGAGCGTTGAACAGCGGGAGCTAGAGCTACACTTTCGAGACCTCGCCGCTGTGGGGGCCAATTGTTCCTGTCTGCAGGCTCAGGAGCGTCAAGAGGATGACCATTCCGAGCAGCACAACGGCCGTGGCCATGGTTACGGTGCGGTTCCGACTCGGCGTTTCTCTGGCTGCAAGACAGAGGGCAGATCCTGACAGGACAGCAGAGATAGCTGTGAACGGATAGAGCGGCAAAATCAACAAGATGGCCGCTCCCAGCAGGAAAAATCTGGAGAGCGCACCGCCTGAGCGCTTCCTTACCAAGGGCTGCATGATAGGTCATCTCCTTTTTGACCATTGCCGTGACCTATGATCCGTACGCAGGGGCGAGGCGACGACACGTCCCAACCCCCAACACCGAGTTTGAATTCGCGCTGTCCGACAATTTTAGCCGAGCCGCCCGAGATGATTGCGTGGCTGGAGACCTGGCCATTGTCGCGCCACCCGATTGCAAACGTCTCACCCCACGTGCCGTTGAACCAGGAACGTGTTGCTGACGAACCGTTGCCACACCATCCGCCACTAACGGTCAGCTTGTAAAGCCACCCTCCAAAGGCATTCGTTCCTATCACCCAGGACGAAGTGTTCCAGCATCCGGAAGCCAGAGTGCCAAGCTGAGCAGGCGTCATTCCCTTCAATGTGGATTGCTTGGCCAGACTATCTGCCGGAGCGTAGCTTTTCGGCGAACTGATGACATTCGCGACCGCGCTATAGGCCTCAAACAAACCAAGCTCTTCCGAGCCGAGCGATTTGGCCGCAAGCTCGGGATTGTTGGACTCAAAGACCTTGCGCGCTACGGCCTCAGCCTTCGCAGCTTCCTTGGGTGCGTTTTCCACTCCCGCCGGAGCGCCTCCCGCGTTGGCATCGACGACAGCTATGGCGGGTGTCGCTGTTGAAGCGGCTAGGAGCGCAGCCATGGCCAGACAGGCCAGGATCCTTTTGATATTCATTTGGTCCCCAATCGTGAAACTGTCATGGGCGTGGTCGACGACCCGCCTCACGAAGGCCTCATCGATCTTCCTTTTCGGTAATCGAAAGAACAGATACACCGAGTTCTTTAGGCCGCGACGGGGGCCTTCATCGCAAACGCTAACAAGGGAAAACAGCACTGAGTGGTCTACCGAATCAAAATGAGTGGCGAATCGCCCATATTTGAGTGGTAGCGAGGAGAAGCACATAGAACCCTGAGCGTGAGGGCGTGATCAAGACACCCGAGGAAATCCTCGCCAAAGCCAAACCAAAAACAACTTCAGACATGGGCCATCAGGTTCGAGGTGGGCGAAGGAATGCGGGCAGGCTGGCCAGTTCGGTATCCCTGTCGCACCGGATCGCGTCTTGACCCCGATATGGAGTTTGTGATTGCCTGCCTGGTTGACATGGTTGCTGCCCCATGGTTCATTGCGAAGGCGGCCAGTGCGGGGGACGATGCTTTGCTGCGCAATCGCATCAGGCCAAAAGGGACGCGTGTTAGCTGTTTTAGATCGAGGGGTTTGCGGATGCCGAGAATGAAGTGGCGATTTCCTGTTTTGCTAGTTGGCGCCGCCCTTTCGTTGATTCTGGTCCTTCTGGTCCTGCGCTGGATAACGCATGGACCCGGGAACCTAACGGACAATGATTTTAGGCCTCCGCCTTTCGTTCCCGGCTCCCCTGCCGATTCGGCGAGCCGCTAGCCCCGAAGCGCTGAGTCAGCCGGGGGTGAGGACGCAGAATTCGTTGCCCTCCGTGTCGGCGAGGCATACCCATGGCACGTCGCCCTGGCCGACGTTGGCGTCCGTGGCGCCCAGGGCCCGCAGCCGGGCCACCTCTGCCGCTTGATCATCGCCGCGGTACGGTCTCAGGTCGAGATGTACACGGCCACACGCGGCATTCGCGGCGGGTGTCCGGACGAACTCCAGATACGGCCCAACACCCTTGGCCGAACGCAGCCGCGCAAGATCATCGCTCACCTCGTGCAGGGTCCAGTCCATCGCCCCGCTCCAGAACCGGGCCATGGCCCGCGGATCCGCACAATTGACCACCACCGCGGCGATCGGCCCGGTGTCCCGGTAGATCGGCCGAGGCTCCAGCACGCAGAACAGGTTGCCCTCCGGGTCGGCCAGGACCGTCCACGGCACATCGCCCTGGCCAATGTCGGCGGGCGTCGCGCCGAGCTTCAACAGGCGCGCCACAAGCTCCGCTTGATAGGCCTCAGAGGTGGTGGCGAGGTCGAGGTGGGCGCGGTACCTCACCGTTTCGGGGTCCGGGACCGTGACGACGTCGACGCAGACGGCAACGGGGTCCGGCCCGATGAAGCCGACGGGTTCAACATTGCTCACACCGGGTCCTTCGCTGGAAATATCCCAGCCAAGGACCTCCCCCCAAAACCTGCCGAGGGCCGAGTCATCCCGGGCCTTGAAATTCACTTGAACAAGTCGCAGTGCCATATCGCCCGATCCTATATCCAGGCAGGCGAGACAGACCGCAGTACCCCAAGACACGCTGCCCGGAGAGGCCACTCATTTGACGGCGTTTGAGACGATGAACCACATGGACGCTGATGCAAGCATTTCCAACGACCCCGATACCGATCCCGCCGCCGCGCAGCACGCCGGGGTGCAGTCCGTGGACCGGGCCATCACCGTGCTCGAAATCATCGCCCGCAACGGAGATGCCGGTGTGAGTGAGATCGCGGAGGAAATGGGCGTCCACAAGTCAACGGCGTCGCGACTGCTGAGCGCCCTGGACGCCCGTGGCATGGTGCAGCAGAATCACGAGCGCGGAAAGTACCAACTCGGTTTCAACATCCTGCGCTTGGCCAGTGCCATTCCGGCCCGTCTCAGCTTGGTGAGGGAGGCCCGGGAAGATCTCGAAGCCCTGGCTGAGAAGTTCGCGGAGACAGCCAACCTGGCCGTGCTGCGGTCAAATTTCGCGGTCAATGTGGATCAGGCCATCGGCCCCAACACGCTTGGCACGCAGGACTGGATCGGTGGGCTCACCCCGCTCCACGCGACGTCCAGCGGCAAGGTCATGCTTGCAGCGCTGCCGGCCGCGACGCGTGACCGCGTTCTCAGGGAATCCGGCCAGGTGCGATACACGCCACAGACCATCACCGACCGGGACGAGCTGGAGCAGCAAATGCCGGTCATCGCGGAGGCCGGGTACGCCGCCACGTATGAGGAACTCGAACGCGGACTCAACGCCGTCGCCGTTCCGATCCGCAACCATAGCGGCACGGTGATCGGAGCTATCAGCCTTTCCGGGCCGGCCTTCCGTTTTGAGCCGGAAAAAATACCCGGCCTGCTCGATGCGCTCAAGCAAGCCGGGTATTCAATCAGCGTCAAGATGGGTTACACCGCAGCCAGCGGCGCCTAAACGCCGTCGACCTGGCGATCCAGCTCTGCCTGGGCGAGGTTGTCCCCCTCGGCTTTGATGGTGGTGTCCCCGCCATGCCCGGTCCGGACCACGGTTTCCGCGGGAAGCGTCAGGAGGCGTTCCCGAATCGAGGCCAGGATGGTCGGGTGGTCGCTGAACGACCTGCCCGTCGCCCCCGGACCGCCGTTGAAGAGGGTGTCCCCCGTGAACACCGTGCCTTCACTTTCCAGGTAGAAGCACGTGGAACCCGGTGAGTGGCCTGGCGTGTGGATGGCTTGCAGGGCCGTGCCCGCCACCTCGAAGATGTCGCCGTCTGCAATGTAACGGTCCGGCGCGGCATCCGGGTACACCTGCTCCCACAGAACCATGTCCGCCGGGTGCAGGTAGATCGGCGCGTTCACGGCCTTCGCCACGTCGAGCGCTGCTCCGATGTGGTCGTTGTGAGCATGGCTGAGCAAGATGGCGCGCACCTTCCGGCCACGAACTTGGTCGATGATCGCCGACGCGTCGTGCGGGCAGTCGATGATCACGCATTCGTCGTCGTTGCCGACGATCCAGACGTTGTTGTCCACGTCCCAGCTGCCGCCGTCGAGCGAAAACGTGCCCGAGGTGATGAGGTTTTCGATGGTGACGCTCATGCGATTTCCACTACCGAGCGCAGCACTTTGCCCTCGTGCATCTTCGCGAACGCTTCTTCCACCTGGTCGATGGTGATCCGTTCCGACACGAACGCGTCCAGGTCAAGGTTCCCCTGCTTGTGGTGCGCCACCAGCATCGGGAAGTCGCGGGACGGCAGGCAGTCCCCGTACCAGGAGGACTTCAGCGAACCGCCGCGGCCGAAGACATCCAGCAGGGGCAGTTCCAGCAACATGCCCGGCGTCGGGACGCCCACCAGCACCACGCGGCCGGCGAGGTCGCGCGCGTAGAAGGCCTGCTTGAAGGTCTCGGGGCGTCCGACGGCGTCGATCACCACATCGGCACCGTTGCCGCCGGTCCGCGACCGGATGGCCTCGACAGGGTCCTCCTGGCTGGAGTTGATACCGTGCGTGGCTCCAAGGGACTTGGCCATCTCTATTTTGTTGGCGTCGATGTCCACGGCGATGATCGTGGTGGCGCCGGCGAGCTTTGCCCCGGCAATGGCGGCGATGCCGACGCCCCCGCAGCCGATCACGGCCACGGACTCGCCCCGCTTGACCTCACCTGTGTTGATGGCGGCGCCGATGCCTGCCATCACACCGCAGCCGAGCAGCCCGACCGCGGCGGGATCGACGTCGTCGTCTACTTTGGTGCATTGCCCGGCGGCCACGAGGGTCTTCTCGGCGAAGGCGCCGATCCCCAGGGCCGGCGTGAGTTCCGTGCCGTCCTCCAGGGTCATCTTCTGGGTGGCATTGTGCGTGTTGAAGCAGTACTGCGGCTGGCCCTTGGCACACGCCCGGCATTCCCCGCACACGGCCCGCCAGTTCAGGATGACCCGGTCCCCTGGCGCCACTTCGGTGACGTCCGGCCCGACCGCGCTGACCACGCCTGTGGCCTCGTGGCCGAGCAGGATGGGGAAATCATCGGTGATGCCGCCCTGCTTGTAGTGCAGGTCGGTGTGGCACACGCCGCACGTGAGGATGTCCACCAGTGCCTCGCCCGGACCGGGGTCCGGCACCAGGATGGTCTCCACCGAGACCGGAGCGTTCTTTTCCTTGGCGATGACCGCCCTTACTTTGTAAACCATTGGCTGCGTTTCCTTTTCCTAGGTTCCGGTAGCTCGTTACATCGACAGACATTCCTCAGGCTAGCTGTCGGCGGGGACGTCGGCGATCTTGCTGGTGACCCAGCTGTGGAACGCCTCAATGTGGTGCTCGCTCGGCACCAGGACGCCGCCCTTGGCGTAGATCTTGGAGCCCATGGCTGGCTGGCAGCGTTCGCAGGCATCGAAGTCCTGCTCGTTGACCCGGTGGAAGAGCTCCACCGAAGCGCTCACGTCCTTACCGGATTCCACCACGCTGGGGAGGTATAGCCAGTCGCATTCAACGATCGTGTGGTCCGCTGCCAACGGGAACATGCGGTGGATGATGACGTGGTCAGGAACCAGGTTGACGAAGACATTCGGCTTAATGGTCACTGCGTAGTAGCGGCGGTCCTGGTCGTCGCCGACTCCGGGAATTCGATCCAGGCCCTCGGAACCGTCAATCGTGAAGCCCTTGATGTCGTCACCGAACTCGGCGCCGTGGCCCACAAAATACTGCGCTGCCAGGCCGTCGGCGAACTCGGGCAGGACTTCGGTGAGTTCGGGGTGGATCGTGGCGCAGTGGTAGCACTCCATGAAGTTTTCGATGATGAGCTTCCAGTTGGCCTTGACGTCGTACTTGATGCGCCGGCCAAGGCTCAGGTTCGCGATGTCATAGTCGTCAACCGCCCGCAGATCCCCGAGGCGCTCCTCAATCGCACCCATGACGTCTTCCTCGAACGACGGTGGCTCATCCGCGAGGCTGACCCAGACGTAGCCCATGTATTCCCGGACGTGGACCTTGACAAGTCCGTATTCGTTGCGATCGATATCCGGCATCTTGGTGAGGTTCGGGGCCGCGATGAGCTTTCCCTCAAGATCGTAGGTCCAGGCGTGGTACGGGCACTGGAACGAGCGGTTGGCCTCGCCGGACTCCTCCATGCACAGCTTCACGCCGCGGTGCCGGCAGATGTTGTAAAACGCGCGGATCTCTCCCTTGCGGGTGCGGTTGATGAGTACGCTCTCGCGGCCGATCTGCACGGTTTTGAACGAGCCGGCCTTTTCCAGGTCCGCGGTCCGCACAGCGCAGAACCACATTTGTTCGAAGATGTGTTCCTGCTCGGCACGGAAGATGTCTTCACTGACATAAGTGTGGCCGGGGAGAGTGGGGATCAGACTGGGGGAAACAACTTCAGTGGTCATGCTGACTCCTATTCAGTGATGAACGTGGTTGAGGCTTGGAATGTCTAAGGGGTTGCCAGGACGGGCGGGGCGTTGCGGGCGTTGAGTTGCCGGCGCCAACGGGTGAACAGACGCGGCTGGTTCACACCTAGAACGCCCACTGGTTCCTCGCCCCGGTAGTACACGGCCAGGAAGCTGTGGTTCTGGAGCTGCCCTGCCTCAATTTCGACGCGCTCCGCGTCCCGCGCATGGCCGGCGAACTGGAGCGTTACTCCGTACTGGTCAGACCAGAAGTACGGCAGGTTGAGCGGTTGGGGTGCGGCTGAGTGATCCAAGAGCGCTGTCACGGCAAGGGCGGCACGTTCCTGGGCGCCGCTCCAATGCTCCACGCGATGGTGCTGCCCGCTGCGTTCGTCGAACCAGGCCGCGCAGTCTCCCACGGCGACCACGCCGGGGACGTTTGTCCGTCCCATCGAATCGCACGTGACGCCGTCGTCGATCGCCAGCCCCGAACCGGCCAGCCACCCGACGTTGGGGACCGCACCGATTCCGAGAAGTACGACGTCGGCGGAACGGTACTGGCCGTCGCTGAGCCTGACACCGGTCACATTTCCTTCGTAGCTGTAATACGAGTCGATTCCCGTGTCACAAATCAGTTCCACTCCATTGGTCCCGTGGAGCGTGGCCATGACAGCAGCCATCTCCGGACCGATCGGAGCGCTCAGCGGGATCGGGCTCTTGCAGATAATGGTCACGTCCATTCCCAGGCCCTTGGCCGTTGACGCCACCTCCGCGCCGATGAAGCCTGCGCCAACCACCAGCAGGCGGCCGCCCGGAACGAGTTCCGGAGCCAGGTCCTGCGCATCCTCAAGAGTCCGCAGCGTAAAGACATTGGATAGGCCCGCAAGTTCGGGCAGCGTCCGCGCCGAGGCTCCCGTGGCAATCACGACGCCGTCAGCCACCACCGTGCGCCCGTCGCCTAGCGTGATGGTCCTGGTGGCGGCGTCAAAGCTTCGTGCAGGCGAGCCCAGCAGCCATTCGGCCTGCAGGGGATCTGCCGTTCCCGCCTCTTCCGCTTCCAACATCAAGTGCTTGATGCCGATCTTTCCTGCCAGGAACTCCTTGGACAGGGGCGGACGGTCATAGGGCCGCTGCTGCTCATCTCCAATGATGAGCAGCCGGCCACAAAAACCCTGCGCGCGGGCAGCGCGGGCGGCGGAAAGTCCAGCCAATGATGCGCCCACGATCGCCAATGTCTCCATGGCTTCCTCCTCGTTGAGCCGTTCGAAATTTTATTGCGCATTACGCAACGAACTTCGTTATGCGAAACAGTGTGACGGCCTTCACATCGCATGTCAAGCAATCTGCGCAGTAATTTCCACCTCTTGACAAGCCCCTGTGAGGTCCATCACTCTGTTGCGTATCGTGATCTTCGTTGATCATGAAACAACCGCCCCCAGGTTTTCGACCAATCCGGTGAAAGAGGTTCGTGAGATGCACAGTGCTTGTCCGCTTAGCTCGTTGGCTCCGGGGGACGCGATTCGACTCGAGACGTCTCCGCCGATTGCCGTATTCCACACCGAAGAGGGCGAACTCTTTGCCCTCGACGACACCTGCACGCACCAAGACGCCTCCCTCGCCGACGGCTGGGTGGAGGACTGCTGGGTGGAGTGCCCCCTCCATGCTTCAAAGTTCAATCTCCGCACGGGAGCCGCCGATGCGCCTCCGGCCAAACTGCCCGTCAGGGTCCACGAAGTCCTGGTAGTGGACGGCCAGATCATGGTCAAGGAATCTGAGGACGAGCCCAACCTGCCGCCCGGGTTGACCGTCGACGGCCACGTCTAGCTTCCGGCGAGCCCCAAACTTCCGTACGCCTTACCTCAGGAGCAACACGCATGTCCACAACACCCCGCGTCGTCATAATCGGAGCCGGCATCGTCGGCGCCAATCTTGCGGATGAGCTGTCCACCCGCGGCTGGACCAACATCACCGTGGTCGAGCAGGGCCCGTTGACGTTGGCGGGCGGCTCAACATCGCACGCCCCCGGCCTCGTGTTCCAGACCAACGCCTCCAAGGCCATGACCGAATTCGCGTCCTACACCGTGGACAAGCTGCTCTCCCTCAGCGGTTCCGGCGTCTCCTGCTTCAACCAGGTGGGCGGTCTTGAGGTGGCCACCACGCCAGGGCGCCTGGAGGACCTCAAGCGCAAGCTGGGCTACGCGGCGTCGTGGGGTGTCGAAGGCCGGCTCATCGATCCGGACGAGTGCGCCAAGCACTACCCGCTGCTCGATCAGGAAAAGGTACTCGGAGGTCTCTACGTACCCTCCGACGGCCTGGCTTCCGCGGCCCGCGCCGTCGGCCTGCTCATCGCCAAGGCGAGCGCCGCAGGCGTCACGTTCCGCGGTTCCACTCCCGTTACCGGCATTGAACAGACAGGCGGCAAAGTCACGGGGGTCGAAACGCCCGACGGCGTGATCCCGGCTGACATCGTGGTCTCCTGCGCCGGGTTCTGGGGACCCAGGATCGGCGCCATGGTGGGCATGTCCGTGCCACTCCTCCCGCTGGCCCACCAATACGTCAAGACCACCTCCGTACCGGAGCTCGTGGGCCGGAACGATGCCTCGCGGCTGCTTGATCCCGCCAACGGCGCGTGGATGCCCATCCTTCGCCACCAGGACAAAGACCTCTACTACCGCGAGCACGGGGACCGGATGGGCATTGGCTCCTACGCCCACAAGCCCATGCCCGTGGACCTCCGGGAGCTGCCTGAGGTTGCCGCCGCGGACATGTCCGAGCACCGGATGCCGTCCCGCCTGGCGTTTACCGAAGAGGACTTCCTGCCGAGCTGGGAGGACTCCAAGGAACTCCTTCCGGCACTTGCCGGCGCGGGGATTGCGGATGGCTTCAACGGCATCTTCTCCTTCACCCCGGACGGCGGTCCCCTGGTGGGCGAGTCCAAGGAAGTTGAAGGGTTCTTCGTTGCCGAGGCCGTGTGGGTGACGCACTCCGCCGGCGTGGCCAGGGCAGTGGCCGAGCTCTTGATCGAGGGCCAATCCCGGATTCCGCTCCACGAATGCGAAGTCTCCCGCTTCGAGGAAATCCAGACTGCGGAGAGCTATGTCAGCGAAACCTCCCAGCAGAACTTCGTGGAGATCTACGATGTCCTGCACCCGCTGCAGCCGCGCGTCTCCCCCCGCGAACTGCGCGTGAGCCCGTTCAATGCGCGGCAGAAGGCGCTCGGGGCGTTCTTCCTCGAAGCCCAGGGTTGGGAGCGCCCGCACTGGTTCGAGGCCAACCGCGGCTTGCTGGAGGTGCTCCCGGAAGAATGGCGCGCACCTGAACGCGAACCATGGGCCGCCATGTTCCACTCCCCCATTTCCGCGGCCGAAGCGTGGAAGACGCGCACCGCCGTCGCGCTCTATGACATGACGCCGCTCAAGCGGCTGGAGGTTTCCGGCCCGGGCGCCGAAGCCCTCTTGCAGCGCCTCAGCGCCGGGAAGGTCGACAAGAAGCCGGGTGCGGTGACCTACTGCCTGCTCCTCAACGGCGACGGCGGCATCCGCAGCGATATTACGGTGGCCCGCCTCGACGAAACCACCTTCCAAGTCGGAGCCAACGGCAACATCGACTTCGCCTACCTCACCACCGAAGCCCGCAAACAGACCGCTGAGGACGTCACCCAGTGGGTCCAGGTCAGGGATACGACTGGATCCACGTGCTGCGTGGGACTCTGGGGGCCGCTCGCCCGCGAGGTCATCGCCAAGGTGAGCGATGACGATTTCAGCAACGACGGATTGAAGTACTTCCGCACCAAGAAGGTCCGAATCGGCGGGATCCCTGTCACCGCGATGCGGCTGTCCTACGTAGGCGAGTTGGGCTGGGAGCTGTACACGACGGCGGAAAACGGCCAAAGGCTCTGGGACCTGCTGTTCGAGGCCGGCCAGGAGCAGGGCATCATCGCGGCCGGCCGCGGTGCGTTCAACAGCCTGCGCCTCGAGAAGGGCTACCGGCTATGGGGCACCGACATGACCCCCGAGCACGAGCCCTTCCAATCGGGCCTTGGCTTCTCCGTCAGCAAGGACAAGGAAGGATGCGTTGGCGCCGAGGCCCTCAAAGCCCGCCGCGAACTGCCCGGCAACCGCCGCTTGCGTTGCCTGACAGTCGACGACGGCACGTCCGTGGTGTTGGGCAAGGAACCTGTCTATTTCAAGGGAGAGCCCTCCGGCTACGTCACAAGCGCCGCCTACGGCTACACCGTCCGGAAGCCCATCGCCTACGCTTGGCTGCCCGCCGAAGCGGGCGAGGGTGACGCCGTCGAGATCGAATACTTCGGCAAGCGGATCCCCGCCACCATCTCCGCCGATCCCCTCGTGGATCCGACCATGGAAAAGCTACGGGGCTGACGCCCCCTGGCTACTCAACACAGCAATGGGGATCACTTCAAAGGAGTTCAACTAATGGCCAACGAAAAGTTTGACTACGTCATCGTGGGTGGGGGCAGCGCCGGATCGGTGCTGGCGGACAGGCTCAGCGCGGACCCCTCCAAGACCGTCCTGGTCCTGGAGGCTGGCCGCAGCGACTACCCCTGGGACCTGTTCATCCAGATGCCCGCGGCGCTCACCTTCCCCAGCGGGAACAGGTTCTACGACTGGCGCTACCAATCCGACCCCGAGCCGCACATGCACGGACGCCGGATCGCCCACACCCGCGGCAAGGTCCTGGGTGGCTCCAGTTCCATCAACGGGATGATCTTCCAGCGTGGCAACCCCTTGGACTACGAACGCTGGGGAGCCGACGCCGGGATGGAGACCTGGGACTTCGCGCACTGCCTCCCCTACTTCAACCGCATGGAGACCGCGCTCGCCGCGGAACCCGACGATGAACTGCGCGGACACGACGGACCCTTGGTCCTGGAACGCGGTCCAGCGCGCAATCCCCTCTTCCAGGCGTTCTTCCGCGCCGCCCAACAAGCCGGTTTTGCGCGCACCAACGATGTGAACGGTTACCGGCAGGAGGGCTTCGGCCCCTTCGACCGCAATGTGCACAAGGGCCAGCGACTCTCTGCCTCCCGGGCATACTTGCGGCCGAACCTCAACCGGCCAAACCTCACGGTCAGGACCCGGGCGCTCGTCTCGAAAATCAACTTCGACGGGATTGGAACCTCCGAGGTCAGGGCCACCGGCGTCAGCTACCGCCGCAATGGCAAGCAGCACAGCGTCGATGCCCAGGAAGTCGTCCTGTGCGGAGGGGCCATCAACACCCCGCAGCTCCTGCAGTTGTCCGGCGTCGGGGACTCCACGCACCTCAAGTCCGTCGGCATCAAGCCAGTAGTCGACCTGCCCGGCGTCGGCGAAAACCTGCAGGACCACCTGGAGGTCTACATCCAGCACGCCTGCACCCAACCGGTCTCCATGCAGCCGAGCCTGAGCCTGTGGCGCTATCCATGGATCGGCCTGCAGTGGCTGTTCGGGCGCAAAGGACCAGCGGCCACCAACCACTTCGAAGGCGGCGGCTTTGTGCGCTCCAACGAAGACGTGGCCTACCCCAACCTCATGTTCCACTTCCTGCCCGTTGCCGTCCGGTATGACGGCCAAAAGGCCGACGCCAAGCATGGCTACCAAGTGCACATCGGGCCCATGTACTCCGACGCCCGCGGCAGCCTGAAGATCACTTCCACGGATCCAACCGCCCACCCGTCCATGAAATTCAACTACCTTTCCACGGAGCAGGACCGGCGCGAGTGGGTCGAAGCCATCCGGATTTCCCGGCAGATCCTGGAGCAGTCGGCCATGGCGCCTTTCGATGGCGGTGAGCTCTCCCCCGGTCTGTCCGTCCAGACAGACGAGGAAATCCTCGACTGGGTAGCCCGCGACGCCGAAACCGCCCTGCACCCGTCCTGCACCGCAAAGATGGGTCCGGCCACCGATCCCATGGCCGTTGTGGACCCGCTCAGCATGAGGGTGCACGGCACCTCGGGCCTACGGGTGGCCGACGCTTCGGCAATGCCCTACGTGACCAACGGCAACATCTACGCGCCGGTCATGATGCTGGCCGAGAAAGCTGCGGACTTGATCCAGGGCCGCGAACCCCTCGCTCCGATCGCCGCCGAGTTCTACCGGCACGGCAGCAGCCCGGTTCCGGACAGCCTGGAAAGCCTGGACGGCCAGCCCCAGGTCACTCCGGCAAGGAACCAAGGAGCGGCATGAACAGCCCACAACTTTCCCAGACCCACACGGTGCGCGGCAGCTACGTTGACGGCGGCTGGCGGCAGTCCGCCGGGGGAATCCGCAGCATCAGCTGTCCGGCGGACGGCACCCATGTTGCCGACGTCGCCGAGTGCACCTCGGCCGATGCCGAGGCAGCGGTGGCTAGCGCCCGGAAGGCGTTCGACGACGGCCTCTGGCCGACCACGCCGGAACTGGAACGCGGCGCGATCCTGCTCCGCGTGGCCGGGCTGCTGGAGCGGGACAAGGCCGCATACGCCGCGGCCGAAGCCCTCGACACCGGCAAGCGCCTGGTCGAAGCCGAATACGACATCGACGACGTCATAGCCTGCTTCCGCTACTACGGCAGCGTGGCAGGCACGGACGCGGGCCGCGTGATCGATACCGGCCGGCCCGGCGCCATCAGTCGGGTCGTCCATGCACCCGTGGGCGTCTGCGGCCTCATCACGCCGTGGAACTATCCGCTCCTGCAGGCTTCGTGGAAAGTTGCACCGGCGCTGTTGGCCGGGAATACCTTTGTCCTGAAGCCCAGTGAGTTGACGCCTTCGACGTCCATCCTGCTCATGGACACGCTGCGTGAAGCAGGCGTGCCCGACGGCGTCGCGAACCTCGTGACGGGAACGGGACCGGAGGTCGGGGCTGTGCTCAGTTCGGATCCGCGGGTCGATCTGGTCTCCTTCACGGGCGGGCTGGAAACCGGCAAGCGGATCATGGTGGCTGCGGCGCAGACGGTCAAGCGCGTGGCCCTCGAGCTCGGCGGCAAGAACCCGAATGTGGTCTTTGCCGACGCTGACCGGGAGGCCGCGATCGACAACGCCTTGACTGCCGTCTTCCTGAACTCGGGACAGGTCTGCTCGGCCGGGGCGCGGCTCATTGTCGAAGAGTCCATTCACGAGGAGTTCGTGGCCGAAGTAGTCCGCCGTGCACGCCAGATCCGGCTGGGCGGCCCCTTCGACCAGGAGGCCCAGACCGGCCCGCTGATCTCCACGGCCCACAGGGACAAGGTCCATGCCTACGTGCAGGCCGGAGTTGCGGAGGGCGCGCGGTTGCTCTGCGGGGGCTTCATTCCGGACAGCCCTCAGCTGGCCGGAGGCAGTTACTACCCGCCCACCGTGTTGGACGGGTGCAAGACCTCGATGCGCGTGGTCCAGGAGGAATCCTTTGGCCCCGTCATGACGGTGGAAACGTTCACCACCGAGGAAGAAGCTATCCGGCTGGCGAACGACACCGTCTACGGACTGGCCGGCGCTGTGTGGACGGCAGACGCCTCGAAGGCCCAGCGGGTCTCCGAAGCGCTGCGTCACGGGACGGTCTGGATCAACGACTACCACCCTTACGTTCCGCAAGCCGAATGGGGCGGCTTTGGACAGTCAGGCAATGGCCGCGAATTGGGGCTCGCTGGCTTGGCCGAATACCGAGAAACAAAACACATCTGGCAAAACATCAGCCCCGGGCCCAGCCACTGGTTCGAGCCGCCACAGGCAGGAGTACAGCAATGAGCAGTCCTGACATATCAGTGCGCAACCTCTGGAAGGTCTTCGGACCCGGAGGTGAAAAGATCCCCAAGAATCCCGAGCTGTCGGGTTTAAGCTCCGCCGAATTGCTTGAACGCACCGGCTGCAATGCTGCCGTGCGGGACATGAACTTCGACGTCGCCAAGGGCGAGGTGTTCGTCGTCATGGGCCTGTCCGGATCAGGAAAGTCCACCCTGATCCGGTGCCTCACCCGGCTGATCGAACCGACGTCGGGGAGCGTCCTGGTCGACGGAAAAGACGTGTTGGAGGCCGGAACCACCGAACTTCGGGAACTGCGCCGGAGGAAGATGTCCATGGTCTTCCAGCACTTCGGCCTCCTCCCGCACCGCACCGTACTGGACAACGTGTCCTACGGCTTGCAGATCCGCGGAGCGTCAAAAAATGAGCGTTACGCCAAATCCCGCGAAATCATCGAACTGGTGGGCCTCAAGGGCTACGAGCAGCATTTCCCCGATCAGCTTTCCGGCGGAATGCAGCAGCGTGTCGGACTGGGCCGCGCCTTGGCAGGCGACCCGGACACCATCCTCTTCGACGAGCCGTTCTCGGCCCTGGACCCCCTCATCCGGCGCGATATGCAGGCGGAAGTCATCCGGCTGCACAAAGAGATGGGCAAGACGATGGTGTTCGTTACCCACGACCTATCCGAAGCGCTTAAACTCGGGGACCGCATCCTGATCATGCGGAACGGCGAGACAGTCCAGTGCGGCACCGGCGATGACCTTGTCGGATCGCCGGCGGACAAGTACATTGCCGACTTCGTCTCAGAAGTACCCCGCGCGGATGTCCTGACGCTCAAATGGATCACCGATCCGCTAGCTTTGGGCACTCCCGGGGATGCTCCCGTCCTGAGTGCAGGCACGATCATCCGCGACGCCATTCCCACCGTCATGAATTCGACGTGTCCCGTGCTTGTGGAAGACTCCGGCAGGATCACCGGCCAGATCGACCGCGACAGCATCTTGTCAGTCATCCGCAGCACGGAAGTAGCGGCATGATGTCCACTCTCGTTCGTGACCGGGCCCCGGTTCAGACCAACGCCAACGCCCTCCGCCCGCCGCGCAAGCGGCTGAGTCGCCGAGTATTACTCCTCGGTGCCGCCGGAGTCCTCTGGCTCCTCGGGTTCTTGTTCCTGCACGGCACATCGACCCTCACGCTGCCGGCGTCGGAATTGACTGACCTGCACCGTTCGCTCAACCAATTCAATGCCTGGGTCGCATCGAACCGAGCGGACAATCCCGTTTTCCAGTACGTCTTTACTCCCTTCCGCTCCGCCGTCGATTCAGTCGCAAACCTGTTCACCAGCACTTTTGCCGCCAGCTCCACCGGGCTTCGCCTACCGGAAATCGGCTGGCTGGGAACTGTCGGCCTGCTCAGCTGGATCGCCTTTGCGGTCGGCAATGCCCGGGTGGGATTGCTGACGGCAGCCGCATTCACGTTCTTCGGACTCCAGGGTCTGTTTACGGAAGCGGCTTACACCTTCGCCCTCGTCCTCACAGCCGTGCTGTTCAGCCTCCTGATCGGCATCCCGCTCGGAGTCTTGGCCGGGATCTCGGGCCGGGTTTCCCAAGTGATCACTCCGGTCCTCGACTTCATGCAAATCCTCCCCACGTTCGTCTATCTGGCTCCTTTGGCCCTCATCTTCCTGATCGGCCCTGCCTCCGCGGTCATCGCCACGGTGATCTACGCGGTGCCTCCGCTCATCCGACTAACGGCACACGGAATCCGGAACATCCCGGAGAACACCCGGGAAGCCTCCGACTCCTTGGGCACCACAGGGTTTCAGCGGCTTCTCACCCTTCAACTCCCCCTGGCACGGCGCACCATCGTGATGGGGATCAACCAAAGCACCATGGCTGCTTTGTCCATGGTCACCATCGCAGCGCTGATCGCGGCGCCGGGGCTGGGACAGGTGGTTGTCCGTGCCCTGCAATCGCTCGACGTCGGGACAGCAGTCAACGCCGGCCTGTCGATCGTCCTCTTGGCCATTGTGCTGGACCGGGTCACCACGGCTGCCAGCCGCCGGGCCGAGCCCGGGGCAGCCCGTAAGCGCCGGATATCTCGGAGAAGCAGGTACATCCTGCTCGCTGTCAGCCTCGTTGTCGCCCTTGTCATGGTCCAGCTTTCCCGGACGATGCTCTGGGCCGCAGCCTTTCCGAAGAACCTCAACTTTGGCCCGGACATCGTCAGCGGAGTCGGCGCTGCCAGCGAATGGCTGCAGACAAACCTCTCCCTGTTTACGGTGTCATTCCGCGAGGCCCTGACCAACGGAATCCTCAATCCGTTCCAATCCCTTCTGACCGAGACCCCCTTCTACCTCCTCGTCGCGGTTGTCCTCGTGGCGGCTTACGCACTCGGTGGTTGGAAGCTGGCACTGGTCACCGCCTCATGCTTGGCCGCGATCATTTACCTCGGCCTGTGGAGCGATGCCATGGTCACCCTGGCCAGCACCCTTGTTGCCACGGCCGTGGTCATGGTGCTGGGCATCATCTTCGGTGTGGCGATGGGAAGGTCCAACAGGGTGGACCAGATCATGCGGCCCATGCTGGATGCGGGCCAGACCATGCCTGCCTTCGTCTACTTGGTTCCGTTCCTAGGCCTCTTCGGCGCAACGAGATTCACGGCCATCGTCGCCGGAATTATCTATGCAGCGCCTGTGGCCATCAAGATCACGGCCGACGGCATCGCAGCGATCTCCCCCACCGTCATGGAGGCTGCGGTTTCCAGCGGGTCAACCCCGTGGCAGGTCATCACCAAGGTCCAGCTCCCAATGGCAAGGAAATCCCTGGCCCTCGCCGCAAACCAAGGCTTGATCTACGTCTTGGCCATGGTGGTCGTCGGAGCACTGGTCGGCGCAGGCGGCCTGGGGTACGACGTCGTCGCTGGCTTTGTCCAGAGCTCGCTGTTCGGCAAGGGCCTTGCCGCCGGCCTGGCCATCGTCTTCCTCGGCATCCTGCTGGACCGCATCACCCAGGCTGCCGCAGCCGATCCCGTCCGTAAAATCCGCTCAGCAAAATCGAGCGCGCACTAATTCCTCCCCGTTCACCGCCCCAACAAGGAGACCCCAACCATGAGTAGAACCAGACAGCTTTTGAAACGAACAATTCCCGTCCTTGCCGGAACCGTTACTGCAGCCCTCTTGCTAGCTGGCTGCGGAGGCGCTTCCGTGAACCAAGCGGCAGCCGCAGGCTCCTCGGATACGCCCTGCGGAACCGTCAATGTCGCCCTCAACGCGTGGGTCGGCTACACGGCAAATGCGGCCGTCTACAGCTACGTAGCCCAAAACAAGCTCGGTTGCACGGTAGTCCAGAAGGATCTTTCGGAGCAGATTTCCTGGCAGGGCTTTGGTTCCGGTGAAGTCGATGTCATCCTCGAGAACTGGGGTCACGCGGACCTCACGAAGCAATACATCACGGACCAGAAAGTGGCTGTGGACGCCGGCCCCACCGGTAACGAAGGGCACATCGGCTGGTACGTACCACCATGGATGGTGCAGAAGTACCCGGACATCCTGGACAGCAAGAACCTGAACAAGTACGCCTCACTCTTTGCCACCTCCGAATCAGGCGGCAAAGGCCAGGTCCTGGACGGCGACCCCGCCTTCGTGACCAACGACGAAGCCCTGGTCAAGAACCTTGGCCTCGACTACAAAGTGGTCTTCTCGGGCTCGGAAGCAGCTCTGATCCAGTCGTTCCGTACGGCGGAAAAGAACAAGACACCGCTGCTGGGCTACTTCTACGAACCCCAATGGTTCCTCTCCGAGGTCCCCCTCAAGAAGGTCAGCCTGCCCGCCTACACCCCGGGCTGCGATGCCGACGCCGAGAAGGTGGCCTGTGACTACCCCGATTACAAACTGAACAAAGTGATGGCCAAGAAGTTTGCGGACAGCGGCTCTCCTGCCGCGAAACTGCTCAAGGCCTTCTCCTGGACCAACGCGGACCAGAACTCGGTTGCAACTGACATCCAGGGCGGCATGAAGCCCGATGCCGCGGCCAAGAAATGGGTGGATGCCCACCCCGATGTGGTGGCGGCCTGGCTCAAATAGTCCTTTTCCGCATCTCCCCTTGAAGCTCCCCGGGTCCTTGGATCCGGGGAGCTTCTTTTTGCCTCCCAGAGCAGCGCCTTACTCATTCTACGCAACCGCGTTGCAACGAGTGCGCCGCCCTTCCCCAACTAGCTCGCACTTGTTGTCGTTTAGAGCCCTCAAAACGACGATAAGTGCGAGTCAGTTGCGTGGTGAGGGAAGGCTCTTGACGGTGACGCACAACACATCTATTCTGGTGCAACAGCGTTGCGTTGAATGCAACCCAAAAGTTCTTGGTGGATTCATGAAAAACGAAACATCCTCCGTGGCAGCAATCCAGGGAAGCGCGAATGCCGGATCCAAAGGCGGGTCCGGCGACCTTCCCGATGCGACAGCCACCCCGGGCGGCCCGTCAAAGCAAACGACTAGCCACACAGTCAGCAAAGACACCCGTCGCCGCGTTATCACTGCAAGCTTCATCGGCAACTTCGTCGAATGGTTCGACTACGCCGTCTACGGCTACCTTGCCGGGATTATTTCGACCGTCTTCTTCCCCGCATCTGATCGGCAGACCGCCCTGCTCGCCACGTTCGGCGTCTTTGCCGTCTCTTTCTTCGTCCGGCCCCTGGGCGGATTCATCTGGGGCCACATCGGTGACCGGCTCGGACGCAAACAAGCACTCTCCTTGTCGATCGTGCTGATGTCCGTGGCAACGTTCTGCATCGCCCTCATCCCTGGCTACAACACCATCGGGGTCATGGCGCCTGTCCTCCTGCTGCTCGTCCGCGTTGTCCAGGGCTTCTCGGCAGCAGGGGAATACGCAGGTGCCTCAGCCTTCCTGGTGGAATACGCGCCGGCCAACCGGCGCGGACTCTATGCCGCCGTCGTGCCTGCCAGTACAGCGGCGGGCCTGCTGCTCGGTTCCCTGCTGGCGGCACTGCTCAGCTCGGTCCTGAGCGCGGAGCAGCTCGGCGAATGGGGCTGGCGATTGCCCTTCCTCCTGGCCGCCCCGATGGGCCTGATCGGCCGTTACATCCGCACCAAGCTCGAGGACACCCCGGCCTTCCGCGAAATGGCCGCGAAGGACACCGCGGTCAAGGCTCCGGCCTTCGCGATGTTCAAGACGTACCGCAAGCAGTTGATCATCGCGACGGGCGCGGTGCTGCTCAACGCCGTCGGGTTCTACGTGATCCTGAGCTACATGCCGACATACCTCTCCGAGGAGCTTCACTTCGGTGCGGCCGAATCGTTCCTTGCCACGACCATTGCCCTCCTCAGCTACATCGGATTCATCTTCCTGACGGGGATCGCATCGGATAGGTTCGGCCGCAAGCGCATGCTCATCACGGCTTCCGTACTGTTCGTGGTGCTGACCGTTCCGGCGTTCATGCTCCTCGACACCGGTAATTTCCTGGTCATTGTCCTGGTGCAGATCCTGCTGGGTGGCATGCTCACGCTCAACGACGGCACCCTGCCAAGCTTCCTTGCCGAGCTCTTCCCCACGAGGGTCCGCTACAGCGGCTTCGCGGTCAGCTTCAATCTCTCCAACGCCCTGTTCGGCGGCACTGCCCCATTCATGGCAACCCTCCTTATCGGCCTGACCCACAACCAACTGGCTCCCGGCTGGTACCTCGTGGCGGCCGCCGTAATTTCCCTCATCGCGGTCCTCTTCGCTGTGGAGACTTCCAAGAAGCCCCTACAGCAGGACTGAAAACAACCCACCCATTGAAAGGATCACCACCCATGACCATCACCGAGAATGAAGCCGTAAGCGACGTCGCCAAGCTTGAGCGCCTCAAGGTCCTCAACAACGGAGAGAAGGTCTCCCTGACTTTCTCCGACGCAGAGTTTGAGCGGCGCCTTGCCGGTCTTCGCCGGATCATGGCCGAAAAGGAACTGGACGCCGTTGTCCTGACCAGCTACCACTCCATCAAGTACTACTCCGATTTCCTGTTCACCTACTTCGGCCGTTCCTACGCCATGGTGGTCACGGCCGACGACACCGTCACAGTCACAGCCAACATCGACGCAGGAATGCCGTGGCGCCGCAGTTATGGAGACAACCTGGTCTACACGGACTGGCGCCGGGACAACTACATCTTCGGCATCCAGGAAGTACTGCGCACCCGTGGGATCAACGTCCGGCGCCTGGGTGTTGAGGACGACTCCCTTCCACTGGACAACCGCAACAAGATCCAGGCCGCCTTCTCCGGCGCGACCCTTGTGGATGTGGCCCAAGCCGCGATGCGCCAGCGCATGATCAAGTCTGCCGAAGAGATCGAGGTCATCAAGCACGGTGCCCGCATCGGCGACCTTGGCGGCGAGGCGATCCGCAACGCCATCACGGCCGGAATCACCGAGTACGAGGTGGCCCTGATCGGCACCGAAGCCATGGTCCACGAGATAGCCCGGACGTTCCCGGATTCCGAGATCCGCGATACCTGGGTGTGGTTCCAGTCCGGGATCAACACGGACGGCGCCCACAACTGGGCAACCACCCGCAAGATCCAGGAACACGACATCCTGTCGCTGAACTGCTTCCCCATGACCTCGGGCTACTACACGGCCCTGGAGCGGACCCTGTTCTACGGCGAACCCGATGCCCGCTCCCTGGAACTGTGGAACATCAACGTGGAGGTCCACAAGCGCGGACTGGAGCTCATCAAGCCTGGGGCAGTCTGCAAGGACATCGCGGCTGAGCTCAACGAGATCTATGTTTCGCATGGACTGCTCGCCAACCGAACCTTCGGCTACGGACACTCCTTCGGAGTCCTCTCGCACTACTACGGCCGCGAAGCCGGACTTGAGCTGCGCGAAGACATCGACACGGTCCTGGAGCCAGGAATGGTGGTCTCCATGGAACCAATGATCACGGTCCTCGACGGCCAGCCGGGTGCCGGCGGGTACCGGGAACACGACATCCTGGTGGTCGGTGAAGACAGCGCCGAGAACATCACCAAGTTCCCGTTCGGCCCGGAGTACAACATCATCGGCGCCTAACACCCACCTCCAATGGACATGCCCAGCCTTGCGCCCGAGCAGTGGACATATGACTCATATGCTCATTGCTTTAGGCCAAGGCTGGGCATGTCCCCATTAAAAGAGCCATATAGTGACCATCATGACCCCAGCAGAACGGCGTGCAGAACCGCGTGCAGAACGGCGTGCAGAACCGCGTGCAACCATCAGCGACACCCCGGCCAACGGCGATTCCAAAGGCGCTTCGGTACTCGAGAACGCCATTGCCGTGCTCCGCAGCTTCACCGCCGAGGAACCCTTGCTGGGAGTCACCGAGATCGCCGGCAGGATCGGCTTGCACAAGAGCACCGTGTCCCGGATCCTGGCAACCTTTGAACAAGAACATTTGGTGGAACGCGACCCCGAGTCCCGCCGCTTCCGGCTCGGCCTGGGGATGATTGCCCTGGCCGGCCCACTCCTCGCCGAACTGGAAGAGCGCCGCGTGGCCTATCCCGTGCTGCGCGAACTGAGCGAACGGACCGGCGAGACGAGCGCGCTCATGGTGTGGAACGGGAGCGAATCCATGTGCGTGGAGCAAATCGCCAGCCGACACCAGGTCAAGCACCTCGCACCGTTGGGTGCCCGCTACAACGAGGCGCTCAGCTCCTCGGTGCAGGTCTTCCTTGCCGCCGAAGACGCCGACCGTGTCCGCAAGCTCCTCCGCAGCGGCTCCATCACATTGCCCGGGCTCGACGAGGAAGCACTCGAGGCCTACCTACTTCGGCTCCGGGAGTCTGTGGAGCGGGGCTGGGCCTTCAATTTCGGCGAAACGTCCATCGAAGAAGTCGGCGTTGCCTCCCCCGTCTTTGACCACCGTGGAGACATCGTGGCTTCCGTCCTGATCCCCGCGCCAAAGTTCCGGGTCTCGCAGGACACGCTCGCCAGCCTCGGCGAGGCCTGCCAAGATGCGGCCCGCAAAATCACCACGCGCCTGGGCGGCCGCGCCCCGCGCTAACCCGACACCACGGTTACCCCCACCGGACATGCCCAGTTCTGGACTCCAGAGATGGACATGTTCACTAATCATCCGCGGGACATGCCCAGCCCCAAGCCCCAGCAGCGGACATAACGCTCTCACTCCAAGGTGGGGTGGGCCGCGCAGCTAGCCCGCGACGACGGCGAGCGCTTCCTCGACGCTGTCCACCAGGAAGATCCGGCCCTCCATCACTTTCCCCGCAGCGAGGCTCTGCAACATGGGCCACGCGGGATACTTGTGCTCCCAGTGGTCACGCCCCACGAGCACCATGGGTGTGACGGTTTCCGGGGCGCCGTAGAAGTTCTCACACGCGTCCTGGAAGATTTCCTGCACGGTGCCGGCGGAGCCCGGAAGGAAGAGGATTCCGCCGTTGCATAGCTCGAGCAGGATCGCTTCGCGCATGGAGTTGGCGAAGTACTTGGCGATGTGGGTGGCGAAGAGGTTGGGCGGCTCGTGCCCGTAAAACCAGGTGGGAATGCCCAGCGACATCGTCCCGCTCGGGTGGTGCCCGACGACGGCGGCCGCCGCCCGCGCCCAGGCCGTCACCGAGGGACGGAAACCCGGCACCGCCGCGAGCGATTGCAGCGCCACGGCGAAGTCGGCGTCGGGCAGTCCGCTCAAGTAGGCGCCCAAATTGGCAGCTTCCATGGCACCTGGCCCTCCCCCGGTGGCTACCGTGAATCCGGACAGTGCCAAGAGCCGACCCAGGCGGGCCGCGTCATCGAAGTCCGTCGTTCCGCGTTGCGCGACGTGCCCGCCCATGACTCCCACGATCTTGTTTCCCGCGAAATCCCCGTTGCCCAGGAGCTCGTCCAGGGCATCCCCGATGGCGTGGTCGTGCAGCGCGGCGGCGAGGGTAGCGTCCAGGCTGGTCCGTTGCCCCGGCATGATGCTCCAGTGATAGACCTGGGCGTCCAGCGTGGCTTCATACTCCGTGGAGTCAATGTCCTCGTACAATTCGGCGGCGCTGTAGAGGCTGCCCCGATACGGGTTGAACGGCACTCCGCGCAGCTTGGGAAAGATGAGTGCGCCGCGGCTGCGGAGGGAGTCCTCGACGCCGTCGTCGAAGGTACAGCCCAGGAAGATGGCGCCTTGGGGATCCAGCCGCTGCAGGTCAGCCCGTCGACCTCGCAGGTCCAGCGACTGGGCGTGCCATCCGTGCATCGTTGCGGCCCCGGAGCCCAGAAGCCTGTCGAAATGGGCCACACTCTCAATGTCGAGTGTGCGGGGACTAGGAGTCAGGGCGCGGGACGGATTCATGGCATCAGCGTATGCCCGCGGTTCCCGTTGCGCAGGAGCCGACCGGCCAGTGCATCATGGAGCATGCAGACTTCCGAACAGCAAAGCAGCTTAAGGCCCCGGATCGGCATACCTGTCCGCCTCAGCGGCTCCGAAACCGCGGATCCTCGCGTGGGAGAGGCGAATGAACTCTTCGACTTCATCGTCGAACTGGTGCGCGACGCCGGCGCGGAGCCTGTGCTGCTGGACGCCTCCTTCACCGACGAAGCCGGTCCGCTGGCCGCCGAACTCCGTTCCCTCAACGGGGTCCTGCTGCCCGGCGGCGGAGACCTGGATCCGCGGCTCTACGGTGAGGAAGCGACTGACGCCTGCTACGACGTCAACCCTGACCAGGATCGCCTGGACTTGGCGGTCGCCCGGGGATCGCTCGACGCCGGTTTGCCCACCCTCGGCATCTGCCGCGGCCACCAACTCCTCAACGTGGTCTATGGCGGGACGCTCATCCAAGACATGCATCCCTCACTGGTGGAGCACAACGGCCTGACCCCGGCGGAGGGCGAGCTCAGCGCCTGGGCGTGGCACGACGTCGAACTTTCACCGGATTCCAAGGTGGCCGGACTCTATGGTTCACGGAACTCGGTGCGGATCGCTTCAGGGCATCACCAGGCTGTGGCCCGGGTAGGCGATGGCTTGGTGGTGACGGCGGTCGCGGAGGACGGGACTGTGGAGGCCCTCGAGGATCCGCAGCGCTGGGTGGCATCCGTGCAATGGCATCCCGAGGCCTCGCAGCTGCCTGAGGAGGAACGGCTCGCGCCGTTCAAGGCATTCGTGGAGGTCTGCAGGACGCTGCGTCCTGTGGGGTGATCGAGCGGCCGGTCCGCCTGCCGGAATCAATTTCCCGCGCCCGTGAACCTGACCGCTCCGGAATTCGTCTCATCAATGTGGCAAACACATTCGCGCCACCGGACACGAGAAGCGGGAACCAATCATGAGAAACAGCCCCAAAGCCATGATGGTCATCGTAGGAGCGGCCGCCCTGATCGCCGTGAGCGGTTGCGGGGCGTCCGGAACCGGCTATCAGGGCGCGTCGTCGAGCCCGCCTTCCGCCTCGTCCTCGACTGCTCCGCCGTCCGGGACCTCCCAATCGCTCACCATCACCATCAAGGACTTCGGCTATCAAGGACCTGTCTCGGTCAGCCCGGGCGCCAAAATCACCGTCAAGAACGAAGACGCCCAGGCCCACACGGTCACCTCGGACGATGGAAAGGCTTTCGACGCCTCCGTCGACGGCGGGGGCGGAACGGCACAGTTCACCGCGCCCACCACGCCGGGCAGCTACCCCTACCACTGCGCCTACCACTCCAACATGCACGGAACGCTGGTCGTGAAATGAGCGCGCGGGAAAGGAGGACAGTGAAATGAGTACTCGTGAAGCGGCCCGCCGCAAGCCGATGAACCGCAGGCCACGGGACATCCTGTTGCGACTGCTTGTGGCGGCAGCCCTGGTCATCGACGCCGTGGTCCACTTCGATCTTGCCTCCGGCTACCAGTTGGGTGCCCCGGGCGGAATCGGGGAAGGCAACTTGTTCCGCCTTGAGGCCGCGGCGGCAATCCTCGTCGCCCTGTATGTCTTGGTCCGAGGCAGTCGGCCGGCCTACGCTGCTGCGGTGATCGTCGCTGGAAGCGCCTTCATAGCGGTCCTCCTCTTCCGATATGTCGACATACCTGCCATCGGTCCGCTCCCGTCCATGTACGAGCCCGTATGGTTTTTTGAGAAGTCCCTCAGCGCAGTCGCCGAGGGACTGGGCGCGGTCCTTGCCGCCGTCGGCTACGTCCGGCAACGCAGCAGCGCCCGACGCCGCCGCTGAAGGCGCGCTCGCCGCTGAGGGCGCGCCCGCCGCCGGAAGCCGCGCCCGCCGCTGAGGGCGTGAGGTCTGGTCCTGATGTCTGGACATGTCCCAAACAAGAGACCTGAAACGGCACAATAGACGCGCCTTCGTCACCCTTGACCCGCACAACGCTCCTGCTATCATCAGTAAAGCAGTATGTCCTATCAAGCGAACATGAGCGGACATGCTTGCAATTTCCGGGACAGTCCCGGAATGCGAGGGAGCATGCAATGGCGAATCAACTTGGCCTCACAATCGACCGTTCTTCCCCTGTGCCTTTGTACCACCAGGTGGTCCAGGGCATCGAGGCCGCCATCCACAGCGGAGTGCTGGAGCCCGGCAGCCGTTTGGACAACGAAATCGACCTCGCCGCCCAGCTCAACCTGTCCAGGCCCACCATGCGCAAGGCCATGGACGAACTCGTCCGCTCGGGCCTGCTGGTCCGGAAACGCGGCGTCGGCACCCAGGTAGTGTCGAGCCAGGTCCGCCGGCCCCTCGAGCTCTCCAGCCTCTATGACGACCTGACCAACAACGGCAAAAAGCCCACAACGCAGGTCCTCAGCTTCTCGCACATGGAAGCCGACGCAGCCACGCTGACGGCCCTCCAGCTTCCGGCCGGTTCCAAGGTCTACCACTTCACCCGCCTGCGCAAAGTGGGCGGTAAGCCGCTGGCGCTCATGGAGAACTGGGTCCGCGACGACATCACCACCATGGACGAGTCAATGCTCGCCTCGGAAGGCCTCTACGCCATCCTCCGCCGCGGCGGGGTCAACTTCCGCCTCGCCTCGCAGCGGATCGGCGCCATGATCGCCAACGACTACCAGGCACCGCTCTTGGAGGCGGAGGTCGGCTCGGCTTTGGTCACCATGGAGCGCACCGCCGTCGACGACACCGGACGCATGGTGGAGACCGGCCACCACGTGTACCGGGCCGATTCCTACAGCTTCGAAATGACACTCGTACAGCGCTAACGCAAGGACATAACTTCATGGCCAACTGGGTCTATCCATTGGGAACCGCCAACGACGGCGATTGGGACATCTCGCTCGGAACCTCCGATTCCGCCTTGACTGTGGACGGTTGGGCCCACACTGGGCTCAAGGTCGCCACGCTCGCCGCGGGCGCCGCCGTCGAGCTCCCCGCCGCAGCTGAAGAGCGGATCATTGTGCCGCTCAACGGCGCCTTTACGGTGACGGTCGACGACGTCGAGTATCCCCTTGCGGGGCGGGCATCGGTTTTCCATGGCCCCAGCGATGTCCTGTATTCCGGCACGAACGCTGCCGTCACCATCAGTTCGCCCGACGGCGGCCGCGTCGCCGTTGCGACTGCCCCGGCCAACGCGACGTACCCCACCAGGCTAGTGACCGCCGCGGAAACCCCGGTTGAGCTGCGCGGAGCAGGCAATTGCTCGCGCCAGGTCCACAACTTCGGCACTCCTGCCGCCCTCGAGGCGGATCGTTTCATCGTCTGCGAAGTGCTGACCCCCGCGGGCAACTGGTCCTCCTATCCCCCGCACAAGCATGACGAGGAAAAGGACGGCGAAACGCAGCTCGAGGAGATCTACTACTTCGAGACCCGCGTGGCTGACGGTTCCGGCGCCCCCGCAGATGCAGACGCGATCGGCTACCAGCGCGTCTATGCCTCCGATGAGCGCCCGATCGACGTGGCCGCGGAGGTTCGCACGGGCGACGTAGTTCTTGTCCCCTACGGCTGGCACGGCCCCGCCATGGCAGCTCCCGGCTATGACTTGTACTACCTGAACGTCATGGCTGGCCCGGGACCCGTGCGCGAATGGCTCATCAGCGACGACCCCCACCACGGTTGGGTCCGGCAGAGCTGGGACGGTCAGAACATCGACCCTCGCTTGCCGTTCGGCGCCTAGATGATTGAGTCCGAATAGGTTCTCAGGCTCGGCGAGCGGCTTCCGCTCGGGCTGAGATCCATAGCGTGTGCGGCTGCTCGCGTTCGCCGTGCAGCTCAAGCATGCCGTGGACGAGATCCTCGACGGTGCCGCCCCGGTTCGCAACGGCTGTGAAGTCGCGCAGGTACTGCCGGCTTGCCGTCAGGTTCTCGGGCAGATCCGGGGCACCCACGCTCTTATGACCGGCAACCACGATCTTCGGGTTCAGCGCGGCAACCGCGTCGATGCTTGCAATCCATGCTTCACGCTTCGCCTCGTCGGCTTCGTACATCATCATGTGCACGTTGTTGTAGACGACGTCGCCGCAGACGACCGCCTCAGACGACGGGACGTGGAAGATCGTCGAACCCTCCACGTCGCCCTGCCCAACGTGAATGACCTTGACGACCTGCCCGTCGACGAGGATCTCGTCGCTCTCCAGCACCTCAGGCACGACCGGGGGCTCGGGGAGCTCCCCGGGGAAACGCGTGGTCCAGTAATTTGTAGCCTTGTTGAACTCCACCTCCCACGCGGCGCGAGCAGCGACTTCAGGAGCCGCGTAGCCACGTGCCTCGGGGAAATGCTCGAGGAGCCGTGCGAGGCCGAGCCAATGATCCGAGTGTCCGTGGGTGATGTAAATGCCCCTGATCTTCTTGCCGAAATCCTTGGCCCACGCGCCGATCTCGTTCGCATTGCCGATAGTAAGCATGGCGTCGATCAGGATCCCCTCGGTCGGTCCCGAGATCAGCGTGCAGCTCATCGGGGCCCAAGTGGCCACCTCGCCCTCACCGAGCTGATCGGGACACGCATAGGGGCGCATCGGACTAACGTAAACATCAATCGAGAGCGGACTGGTGTTCATGACTCTCTCCCTTTCATGCCTACGACGGCGAACTGCATTGCGAGGTGGGACTGAGTATAGGGCGATCCGCCGGTTGTGAATATGACGATCGACATCGAGTGGCTTCCATTGTCGCGGGATGTCGTCCTAAAGTACGCAAAAAACGCTCCTCCGGGATGATTCCGGAGGAGCGTTTTTGTGATGGAGGGTCGTGGGAATCTAACTCATTTGTGGAGGAGCGTTCCTGCCGATGACACCTTGACCGGGACCCCACTTGCCAGCGACTCCTGCGCGGCATCCGCAACGCGGGAAGCCGCCACGGCGTCCTCCGGGGTGCACGGGTTTTCCCGTTGGCCCAGGACCAGTTCAACGAAGGCTGCCATTTCCGAGCGATAGGCCTGATCGAAGCGTTCGGCGAAGGTCTTGTGGGGTTCTCCGGACGGGAAGGCAATCCCGGCCTCGGCTGATTCCAAGGCTGTCTTGTCGTCCAGGCCAACCATGAGGGAACGCTTGGAGCCTTGGATTTCGAGGCGGACGTCATGCCCTGCACCGTTGTAGCGGGTTGCCGAGACTGCGCCAACAGTCCCGTCGTCGAACGTGATCAAAGCCAAGGCCGTGTCCACATCGCCCACTTCGCCGATGGCGGGATCACCGTTGTTGGAACCCTTGGCATAGACCTCCACGATCTCGCGGCCGGTCAACCAGCGCAGGATGTCGAAGTCGTGGACCGAACAATCGCGGAACAGCCCGCCGGACGTAGCGAGGAACTCCACGGGCGGCGGAGCCATATCGCAGGTCACGGCGCGCAGCGAGTGGATCCAGCCAAGTTCCCCCGTCTGGTAGGCGCGCTTGGCCTCGAGGTAACCGGCATCGAAGCGACGCTGGTGGCCGATCTGCACCACACCATCATTGGCGCGGATATGTTCCAGGACAGGCAGCGAATCGGCCACATTCATGGCCACGGGCTTCTCGCAGAACACCGGGATACCGGCATCCACTCCCGCGCGGATCAGTTCCGGGTGCGTGCCCGTTCCGGTTGCGATCACCAGCCCATCCAGTCCGGAGGCGATCAAAGCCCCCACCGACGGCAGGAATTGGGCGCCGAGACCGGCCGCCACCTTGCGGGCGTGTTCTTCGGCCACATCCGTGAGCCGCAACTCCACGTTGATGCCCTGCGCATTCAGTTCCCCGTTGAGGGCCGCGATGTTGTTGGCGTGCATGACGCCGATCCGCCCTACTCCAACCAGCCCGAGAACGACGTCCTTCATAGTGCTACCTCCGTTGAAAAAGCTGAGTCGTCCTGGGATTCCGCGACGCCAAGCGTGAACGCCCTGCGGAACGCCTCAAGCGCCCCCAGGTCGTCGCCGCTGGCCCATGCCTCCATGCCGACGGTGCCTTCGTAGCCCGCAGCGACGAGCGCCCGGGCCACAGCCAGGTAGTTGATTTCGCCGGTGCCGGGCTCGCAGCGCCCCGGGACATCCGCCACCTGGATCTCGCCGATGTGCGGCAGGGCGGTGCGAACCAGCTCAATGAGGTTCCCCTCCCCCAATTGTGCGTGGTACAGGTCCAGCATCATCTTCACGTTGGGGTGTCCCGCCGCCTCCACGAGCGCCAGGGTGTCCTTTGCACGGGCCAGCGGAATTCCGGGGTGATCCAGCACCGTGTTGAGGTTTTCGAGGCAGAACGTCAATCCGTGTTTTTCCCCGAGCGCTCCAAGGCGCTCCAGGGTCCGGGCACCCGTGATCCACATGCTGCCGTTGGAGCGGTAGACGGGACGGGCTGCTTTGCCGTCGATGAGCTCGGCCGAGTGCACCACCATGCGGCTGACGCCGAGTTCCAGGGCGGTCGGAATCAGCGTCTCCGCCGTCCTCACCACGTCATCGGCGGTGTCGGCGTCAACCAGGCTCCCGGAGGTGTACCCGGTCATGGACGAAAAGACCGCGCCGCTCGCCTTGAGTGCCGCAATGTCCTTGCTCCTCGAGTCCCAGAGTTCGACGTCGAATCCGGCCTCATGGATCCGACGTACCCGTTCGGTGAACGGCAACTCCGTGAAGACCATTTCGGCGCAAACTGCCAGCCGCATCAGACACCCGCCTTGCTGTTGCTCGAAACAGCTGTAACGGCCACCGGTCCGCCTTGCTGGACCGACTCGATGCAGGCCAAAGCCATTGCCAGGGCTCGCCGCGCGTCAGCGCCTCCCGGGGTGAGGGTGAAAGCGCCCGACGGCGGTTGCGTGCCGTCGCGGCGCGCGCGGACTGCCGCTGCGAAGTCCACGAGTTCTTCGGTATAGGCATCGCGGAACAGTTCCACGTTGAGCCTCGGAGTCTCCGCGGAAAGGCCCTCGGCGGTGTACCTCACGGCAGCCGTTTCAGTGGGCCGTCCGGCCTGCACCATGCCCTTGGAGCCGAAGACTTCGCCCCTGACGTCGTAGCCGTAAAGAGCGCTGAAGTTGGCTTCCGCCACCGCCAAGGCTCCGTTGCTGTAGCGGATGGTGACGACGGCGGTGTCCAGGAATCCCTGGTCACGCAGGCCCGGTTCCACCAAGGCGTCCGCGACGGCGTAGACCTCCACCGGCTCGGCACCTTCGTTGAACCAGTTCAGGGTGTCGAAATCGTGGATGAGGGTTTCCAGGAAGATCGTCCAGGCCGGAATCCTGGCTGCGTGCCCGATGCTCCCGGTGCCCGGATCCCTCGTCAACGAGCGCAGGAGCTGCGGCTCCCCCACAATGCCTTCGGCCAGGTCCTTCTTGGCGGCCTGGAAGTCGGTGGCGTAACGGCGGTTGAAGCCGATCTGGAAGTGTACCCCTGCTGCTTCGACGGCGAGGAGCGCGGCGTCGAGCTCTTCGAGGTTCTGCGCGGCTGGCTTCTCGCAAAACACGTGCTTGCCGGCGGCTGCGGCCTGGGCGATCAGGGAAGCGTGGAAACGCGCCGGGCTGGCAATGATGACGGCATCGATGTCGGGATCCGCCATGATGTCCGCGGCGTCGGCGGTGACCTTCGCCGTGCCAAGCTGGGCAGCCACGGACGCTGCAGAGTCCACGTTGGGATCGGCGACGGCGGCCAGGACCGCACCGGGAACCCTGCGAGCTATGCTTTCGCCGTGGAACGCTCCCATCCAGCCGGAGCCTATGAGGCCAAGCCGCACCGGCGTGGGGAGACTGGAGGAGTGCTGTTCGATGTAGGCCATGGGCCTGTCCTTTCGATAGTCAGTACAACAATTGCTTAGGCGGCGTTGCCTTCGCCCGGAAATTCAATGCCCACTTGGCGGCGGATCTCGTCCGCAACTTCCATCGTCCGGATGGAAGAGGCCAAGGGACGTTGTCGGGTTTCGGTCTCACCGGCGGCGATGGCGCGGGCCACCGCTGCGGCTTCGTAGTGCAAGCCTTCCAAATGCCCGCCCGCCGCTTCGTTGTGACGAAGCCGCGTGCCATCCGGGAACCGGATCTCGAAAGCACCGGGCATATTGAAGGGGCCGTCGATGGTCAACGTGGCCTCGGAGCCAACGATCGTTGCCGCGGTCGGAGTGAAGTTGTGCAGGTGCGTATTCATGACGGCCTGGCTTCCGCCGGGGAATTGCATGATGGCGGAGAGCTGGGCATTGACACCCGATTCGTGGGGCTCGCCGAAAGCGCTCAAGCGTTCCGGGGCGCCGAGGATCTCTGTGATCAGGGCCAGCGGGTAGGTGCCCAGGTCCAGCAATGGCCCACCAGCCAGTGCTGGGTCGAAGATTCGGTGGCTGCGTTCGAAGTGCTCGCCGTATTCCGCCAGGACGGTTGTCACAGTACCCAGCATCCCGGCGTCGAGCACTTGCCGGATCACGTCGAACTTCGGAAGGAAGAAGCTCCACATGGCCTCGGCGGCGAAAACGCCGGCTGCCTTGGCCCGCGCGGCGATATCCCGGGCCTGCGCAGCATTCAGGCCGATCGGTTTCTCGATGAGGACGTGTTTGCCGGCGTCGATGGCGAGCACAGCAGCCGCGTGGTGGAAGTTGTGTGGCGTGCACACGTACACGATGTCTATGTCCGGTGCGGCGGCCAGTTCTTCGTAGCTCCCATACGCGGCGGGCACGCCGAAGGCGTCCGCGAACGCCTTGGACCGATCCAAGGAACGGGAGCCGACGGCGGCAATCATTTGCCTTGAATGGGCCTTCGCCGATTCCGTGAAGCGCTCGGCAATCCACCCCGGGCCCATGATCCCCCAGCGCAACGCGGGAGCGTCACGGGAATCCGGAACGCGGGACCCCGCAAGACCAGACACCGGAAGACCAGATATCGGCAGGCCGGATGAAACCATCAGTAGACCACCTTCGTGTAGGCTCCGTCGCTGTGGAGCGAACGGATCATGGCTTGGGCGAGCTGCGACGCACGCAGGCCGTCCTCACCGGTGGCGAGGGGCGCAGGTTCTCCCTTTTCGAGGGCTGAAATCCAGGCCTGAAGTTGCAAGCGGTAAGCGTCGGCGAAGCGTGGACGCCAGTCGGCAGGGATTTCGGAACTGCGCTTCCCTTCCTGCCGGACATCGAGGGCAGCCGGTTCCGGGAGTGCCGCGGTGCCGAACTCTGATACGACCTCGCACCGGGTGGTGTAGCCGTACTGCGCGTTGAGGAAGAGTTCGAGGGTGGCCAGGGTGCCGTCGGCCGCGCGCAGGAGCATGAAGGCTGGATCACGCAGGTCACCGGTACTGTGCCGGGAACTCCGTCCCGCTTGCCAGGACACCTCAGTGATAGGCGAATCCAGCAGCCAGGGGATGATGTCGAGCTCGTGGATGGCCGAGTTGGTGATGGCGGACTCCGAGCTCGCGCCCGGTCCCGCAGCTGCCGTCCGGCTAGTGCAGTGGACCTGCAAAGGCTCGCCTTGAGTGCGTGCCCGGGTGGCTTCGCGCAGCGCGACATAGCCGGGATCGAAGCGTCTCATAAAGCCCATCGACAGCAGCCGGGCACCCGTTGCGGCCAGGAGGTCAGCTTCGGCCTCCACCACTTCGCGGCTTTCCAGGAGCGTGGGAGCCAAAGGCTTTTCGCACAGCACCGGGGTCATTGCTTCGAAGCATTCCAGCACCAGTCCCGCATGGGTGGAGTCATGTGAAGCGACGACGACGGCGTCAACGTCACTGGAGCTGATCAGCTCGGAAGGATCGGTGGTGATGCGTGCGGATGGTGGCGCCGCGGCTGCCGCACGTCCGGCGTCGAGGTCTGCCACGAAGGTGACTTCGGCCCCGCTGATGGTGGTGGAGAGGTTCCTGATGTGGTCTGCGCCCATGACACCGGCGCCGATAACGCCAACCCGGATCGGCATGCTGTCTTCCCGTCTACTACTTCGTGCACATTCCCTCGGTGGCATGGCGAGCGGGGGCCCATCCGGTTTTCCGGCGGACCCCCGTCTCCGTCCGCGCTGTCTTCCTGCGCGCTAGGCGTGCCGTGGGCTGTTTTCCTTTGAATTGTCAGCGACGTCGGCAGCTTCGGATACTCCGGCGACTTCGGCTTGGACTTCCTTGAGTGCCTCCGTGTGTCCGCCGAGCTGTTCGAGTTCGTGGGCGAGTTCGGCCAGTTCCGCGCCGCCGGCCATCTGGGCCGTGAGCTCGTCCAAGGTGATGTCCTTCTTGTCGTAGTAGCCGATCGACTTGCCGCGCTTGAGCAGCAGGAACCGGTCACCGACGGGGAAGGCGTGGTGCGGGTTGTGAGTAATAAAGATGACGCCCAGTCCCCGGTCGCGGGCCTGCAGGATGTAGCGGAGCACGACGCCGGACTGCTTGACACCCAGCGCGGCCGTCGGTTCGTCCAGGATCAACACCTTCGCCCCGAAGTACACGGCCCGGGCGATCGCCACGCACTGGCGTTCACCGCCGGAGAGCTGGCCGATGGGCTGTTCCACATCGCGCAGGTCGATGCCCATCGCGGCGAGTTCCTTCAGGGTGATGTCCTTCATTTTCTGGACATCCATGGACTTGAACGGGCCGAAACCGGAGGTCAGTTCCGAGCCGAGGAAGAAGTTCCGCCAGATCGGCATCAACGGAACCACAGCCAGGTCCTGGTAGACCGTGGCGATGCCGACGTCGAGCGCGTCCCTGGGGGAATTGAACTTCCGCTCATCGCCCATGACGTGCAGCACGCCTTCGTCGTGCTGGTGGAGGCCGGCGATGATCTTGATCAGCGTGGACTTGCCCGCGCCGTTGTCGCCCAGCACGCAGGTGACGCGTCCGTTGTCCACGGCCATGGTCACATCCCGCAAGGCGATGATGTTCCCATAGTGCTTTCCGACACCGTCCAGGGACAGCAGGTGCACGGGGGTGTGGGTCAGCGGATCCTTTTCATCCTTGAGCAGGGTCTGCTGGTCGATCTGTTTGGCATTCATTTGGTCCGCCCCTTTACTTGAGCTCTGCGCGGCGTTTGACGATGAGGTTCACGATGGTGGCCAGCAGCAGCATCAGGCCCAGGAAGAACTTGAACCAGTCAGGGTTCCACTGTGCGTACACGATGCCCTTGTTCGCCATGCCGAAGATGAACGCGCCGATCGCACCGCCCACCGCCGAACCGTAGCCGCCTGTCAGCAGGCAGCCGCCGATGACCGCCGCGATGATGTAGAGGAATTCGTTGCCCACGCCTTCACCGGACTGCACGGCGTCGAAGGCGAAGAGGTTGTGCATGCCCAGGAACCAACCGCAGAAACCGACCGCCATGAACAACCCGATCTTGGTCTTGGTCACCGGGACACCCACCGCGCGGGCCGCGTTCGCGTCACCGCCGGCAGCGAAGATCCAGTTGCCGACCTTGGTCCGCAGCAAGATCCAGGAGGCGATGAGCACGAGGATCACCCAATACAGGATCGGGATCTTAATGTCGACCCCTCCGACATTAATGTCCGATGCGAAGACGGCCCGGGCCGAGGCGAAACCATCCATGGTCGCGATCGACGGCGACGACACACTGCCGCCGATGGCGCGCGTGAGGGCGAGGTTGAGGCCCGTCAGCATCAGGAATGTCGCGAGCGTGACGATAAAGCTTGGCAACTTCGTCTTGATCAGAATGTAGCCATTGATGAATCCGATCCCGAGCGACACGACGAGCGCCAGGGCCACCCCAACCCAAACGTTCATTGAGAAATACCAGCTGAACATCGAGGCAGTAAGCGCCGACGAGATCACGGCGACACCGGCGGAAAGGTCAAACTCGCCGCCGATCATCAGCAGAGACACCCCTACCGCCATGATTCCGATCGTCGAAGAGCCATACAGCACGGTCGCAAACGCGTTCGGCTGCAGGAAGGTGCTGGAGACGAGGGAGAAGAAGATGAAGAGGACCACTGCTCCTACGAGCGCGCCCACCTCGGGGCGGCCCAAGAGCTTCTGGAAGGGGCTGCGCTGCCCCACCCTCTCATCGCCACGCGGGCCGGGGCCAGAAGCCGGCGCCGGCGGCAGGGTAGTTGTGCTTGCCATGGGAATAACTCCTTGTTGGTCAGGCCGCGCGACGGTCACCCGCCGCGCGGCCACGTTCCTGGATCTAGCGGAGGCCCTGCTGGGCAAACTTGAGGACGTCCTTTGCGTTGGACTTGTCAACGATGGCCGGTCCGGTGAGCACCGGCTGGCCACCTCCGATCTTGAAGCCACCGCGCTTGTTTTGCCAGATGGCGTCGATGGACATGTAGCCCTGGAGCCACGGCTGCTGGTCGACTGTGAAGAGAACCTTGCCGTCCACGATGTCCTGGGCCAGTTCGGCATTGAGGTCGAAGCTGGCCACCTTGGCCGAGCTGCTGGCATCCGTGACGGACTTGAGCAGGGTGATCGTGATGGGGGCGCCGAGCCCGATGATGACGTCAGCGTCCTTTGTAGCCTGGAGTTTCGCCGTCGCGGTCGACTGGACCGAGGTCATGTCCTGACCGTTGACGTACAGGATCTCAGTGCCGGGCACCTTTTGCTTGACACCGGCACACCGTGCCTCGAGTCCGACGTGGCCCTGCGCCTGGATAACGCAGACCGGGTGCTTGAAGCCCTGGGCAGCGAGCTGGGTACCAACAGCGGCGCCAGCGAGCGTCTCATTCGATCCGAAGTGCGTGAATGCTCCGAGCTTCGCGGAAACGTCCTCGCCGGCGTTGAGGCTCACCACCGGGATTCCGGCGTCCTCGGCCTTCTTGAGGACATCCTTGAGGGCGTCCGGGGTGGCGAGCGTGACAGCGATACCATCAACCTTCTGGTCGATGGCCTGCTGGACGAGCTGGGACTGGCGACCGGCGTCGGGATCGTTCAGGTACTGAAGATCGACGTTGTCCTTCGCGGCTGCTTCTTCAGCACCCTTGCGGACGATGTCCCAGAAAGTGTCGCCGGACGGTGCGTGGGTGATGAGCGCCACCTTGATCCGCGGAGTGCTCGCGGCTTGACCGCCGCCGGCGGCGTTCGCGGTGTCGGCCGGCTTTCCGCCTGTGCTGGAACACGCGCTGAGAGCCATCATCGGAACGACGGCTGCCACAAGTGCCGCCTTCCGCCAGGAAAACTTCTTCACGATTTATCTCCTTTGATAGGGGTTACGGCCCTGCCACTCTGCAGGAGCTCAAAGCCCTCTACACAGATCATGGTGACTAGCCTCACAGATGTCAATACTTTGTCCTGACATTAGGATGTTTTTACGTGAGACGGTCTCATGATCCCCCGCGAACACCGTGAGATCGAGGCTACGGAGCCGGTCGGGCCGTGGTACTTCGCACAACAAGGACGGGATCAATCAAAGTGCGCTCGGGCTTGATAGTGGGGTCTTCAATCCTCGCGAGCAGTCTGTGCGCTGCGTCAATACCGACGAGGTCGCTTCGGTTGTCGACGGAAGTGATGTCCAAGTACCTCGACTTGGCCAGCGGGGAATTGTCGTAGCCGATCACCGAAATGTCGTCGGGCACGCGAAGGCCCCTGGCCTTGAGGACGGCAAAGGCGCCCACGGCCATGGTGTCGTTGGCCGCGAAGATCGCCGTCGTGTCCGGGTGGTGATCCAGCAGCCAAGAAGCGGCGGCGTAGCCATCTTCCTCCGAAGTACCTTTGGACTCGGCAATCAGGAGTTCGACGCCGGCCGCCTGGGTCTGCCGCCGGAAACCGGCACGCCGATGGGCTGACGCGCCGTCGGACCCTGAGAGATGGCCGATGCGGGTATGACCCAGACCCAGCAAATGGCTGGCGGCCATGCCGCCACCGCCGTCGTCGTCGTTGGTAATGAGGTCCGCGCCTCTCGGCATCCCATTGCGCCACCCGGCCACCACCGTGGGCACCCACGTCCGGGTCAACATGGGCTCGCTCGGTTCCGCGGCGATCACCAGCGCGTCAATGTGCATGGCGAGGAGGCCGTCCGTGGCTTCTTTGATGCGGTTCTCGCCAGGCCGGGAGTCGGCCAACATGACGTGGTAGCCAAGATCGGAGAGGACGGACTCCATGCCCCTGAGCAGGTCCACGAACCAGAGGTTCCGGTAGTCGTCGATCACCAGGCCGATGCTCTTGGTCCGGTTGCTCGCCAGGGTGGTCGCGGCCCGGCTTGGCCGGTAGCCGAGCTCCGATATTGCAGCCTGGACGGCTTCGCGGCGCTTGTCACTGACCCGCGCCGGCGCCTGGAGGACCAAAGACACCAACGACGGCGAGACGCCGGCTAGCTTGGCAACGTCATAGATGGTCGGGCGGCGGGTTTTTGGACTGGTGGCACTCATGGTTCGGAAACCTTTCTCCTCTGCTGTCAAGGGTATTCGCAAGACATTGACAGGACATACTCACATGATTAGGCTTTGAGTCCAGTGCTAAATTGTAGCGCTCCAAAATGCCAAAAGGGGTGTTCGGCACCCAGGCTGAATTTCGAAGGAGAAATCAATGGCTGAGAGCCTAGGGGTCGCCGTCATCGGCGCAGGAATGGCCGGCAAGGCACACGCGGCGGCCTACCGCACCGCGTCCGCCCTTTACAGCCCGGTGCTTCCGCCGGTGCGTCTCGTGTCGATCGGCGATGTGAACGCTGAGTTCGGGTCCCTCGCCGCCCGACGTTTCGGTTACGAACGCAATGACACCTCATGGCAGGCGATCGCGGAAGCCGACGACATCGACGTCGTGAGTGTCGTCATCGCGAATTCCCTCCACCGCGAGGTGGTCGAGGGACTCCTGGCCGCAGGCAAGCACGTCCTCTGCGAGAAGCCGCTGAGCGACTCCATCGAGGATGCCCGCGCGATGGCCGAGGCCGCCCGCAACGCCTCCGGCATCGCGCGCATTGGCTTCACGTTCCGCCGCACGCCCGGCATTGCCTACATCCGCGACCTCATCCGCAACGGGGTGCTCGGCAACGTCCTGCACTTCAGCGGCCGCTACTGGACCGACTACGGCTTCAGCCCGTCGGCTCCCATGAGCTGGCGCTACAAGGGCGGGCCCGGCTCGGGTGCGCTGGCCGACGTCGGAAGCCACCTGGCCTACGTCTCCGAGTTCCTCTGCGGCGACATCAAGTCCATCAGCGGCGGACGCCTGAGCACCGTGATCGGCAAGCGCCCCCTGCCGCTCGCCGCCGTTATGGGCCACGACCACGTTGCAGTCAGCGACACTTTCGAGGCCGTCGAGAACGACGACTACGCCGCCTTCAACGCAGAGTTCGAAAGCGGCGCCGGCAGCTTCGAAGTCTCCCGCGTTGCCGCCGGCCACGCCAACAGCCTCAACTTCGAAGTGTTCTGCGAAAACGGTGCGGCCAAGTTCGACCAGCGCCGCCCCTCCGAAATCCAGCTGTTCCTCAACGATGGCTCCGGCAACGAGAACGGTTACCGCCAGGTCATCCTCGGCCCGGGGCACCCCTACATCGCCGGCGGCCTTGCCATGGACGCCCCTGAGGTGGGCTTCGGCCAGAACGACGCTTTCGGCTACCAGGCCCGCGCGTTCCTCGAAGAAGTTGCCGGCCTTCCCGAAGCCGAGTCCCTCCCCCGCTGCGCCACGTTCGACGAGGGCGTCCGCAACATGGAGCTGCTCGGCGCTGTCACGGAATCCGCACTCAACAACGGAAAGACCATCACGCTATGAAACTCGGCGTCTACAACGCAATCCTGCACGACCGGCCGCTTCCCGAGGCCCTCAAAGTCATCGCGGATCTCGGGCTGACCGGCATCGAAATCAACACAGGCGGCTTCCTGCCCGCGGTCCACGTCCCCACCTTCGACGACATTCTTGTATCGGATGCAGCCCGCGACGACTACCTCGCGATCTTCGAGGGGACGGGAGTCGCGATCGCAGGACTGAACTGCAACGGCAACCCCTTGCACCCGAAACGCGAGATCGGCGAGAAGCATGCCGAGGACATCCGCCGCTCTATCCGGCTTGCAGAGCGTCTCGCCCAGAACCGGGTAGTGACCATGTCCGGCCTGCCCGGCGGTGAGCCCGGCGCGACCGTGACGAACTGGATCGTCAACGCCTGGAACTCGGCGGCTTTGGAGGTGTTGGACTACCAATGGGACGTCGCGGCGAAGTTCTGGCGCGAGACCGACCGCCTGGCCGCTGACCATGGCGTCAAGGTGGCCCTCGAACTGCACCCGCAGAACATCGTGTTCAACACCGCCGACGTGCACAAGCTCATCGAGCTCACGGGAGCTACCCATGTGGGCGTTGAACTGGATGCTTCGCACCTGTTCTGGCAGCAGATGGATCCGGTAGCCGTGGTCCGCGAACTCGGCCCGCTGGTTTTCCAGGCAGCCGCGAAAGACGTCCGCGTCAATACCGAGAATGCCGCCCTCTACGGTGTCCTCGACAACAGCTTCCGTCGCCTCTCACCGGACGAAAGCCGCACGAACCTCGGCGGCGACGAGTGGGCCAACGAATGGCCCAAGAACTCCGCGTGGGACTTCGTTGCCCTCGGCCGCGGGCATGACACCGCCTACTGGACCGAGTTCCTGCGTGCCCTGCACGAAGTGGACCCGAACATGCTGGTCAACATCGAGCACGAAGACACTTCGCTCGGCCGGATCGAAGGGCTCGAAGTGGCCGCCAAGGTCCTGCGGGACGCCGACGCAGCGCTCACGGCGTCGCTGAAGGTGACGGCATAGGAACTAGTCGCTACACCACGGAAATTGAGTGGGAGGGTCGGGTTTCCCGGCCCTCCCACTCAGTCTTCACGCCGGGCGGTCGATTTCCACGAGAGTCAGTGCGCCGATGACCATCATTGCCATTCCAATCCCTCCAGAACCTACAAAGGTGAATTCCTTTGCGCGGGTACCTGGCTTCAGAAAGGTGCTCACTGAAAGCCCGAGCACCAAGACCCCAGCGCCTGCTACGGTCATGCTCGCTGAGAATATTCGAACCGGGTAGCTGTCTGTCCACAGCGCAGGCAGCGCAATCGCGATCACAATAATTAGCACGCCCAACAATGCTGTAAGCGCCATGATGGGACGGCGCCGTAGCTCACTGATGGAGAAACCGTTCTGTTCGACCATGTGCGGGCATCTCCTGGAGTTTCTTCATCGTTCGGATTATTTGCCCTTGGGGGCCACCTACTTGACATCTCTCGTGGCTATCCTCTGAGCGTCCGAGGGCATCCGCGCCCTCTAAATTTCGGGGGGAAATTTGAGACTACGCAATCAAACTCGTCTTTTTGCCGTAACGCTTGGGACCATAATTTTGGCTGCAACTTCTGCCGTCCCAGCGAACGCCAACATCGCTGTTAAATCAGATTCCGGGGACAAGACAATTGTACCGGCATCGAAAATGGAGAAACTCGGAGTTCCGACCACTATCTACGAAGCGCTCAAGTCAGTGCAGAAGGACTTGGAGCCTTCACAGACACCAATGACGGTGGATCCGACTTAAAGCTGATTAGCACTCTTGCTGGCAGCGCAACGTCGTTCGGCGGTGTTATCTATGACGGACCCACCAACAGCAACACAGGCTTGGGAGTCAAGGGAGCGGTACCCCCAATCCTGAATGACTATTGGTGCTATTCCGGGTCCCAGTCGCGGATGATTTGCAACAATAAGGTCACGGAAATCAACAAGAGCGTTTGTTACGGCTTCGCTGGACTTGGACCTTGCTATAGCCAGATGGCAATCTCTGTCCAGCAGGACGGCATTTCCGCGGCCGGCAACGGCGACTCCGGAGGGCCCGTGGTCGCTGCACGTAACGGTTACGCATATGCTGCAGGCATCATTAGCGGAATTCGCGGCAGTGGCAACAACTGCCAAGGCGCGCCTGCGACCGAAACACGGAAGTGCAGCGCAACGGTCATCACCGCTCCAGTCCAGGCATTCTTCAACGCCAATCCCAACTATGGAATATTGACCAACGGGTAGCATCGCTTCTCAGGGCGCTGAAGGCGACGACCCAGGAACCTGCAACAAGCCAGCGTAACGAGAGGGCCTCATCCGAGAAGTCGGATGGGGCCCTTCGCGCTGGCCCGTAAGGCTTTCCGTTCCCGCCCTTGTATGCTGGATGATGAATCCATAAAATAGTCAAGCAAGGGCTTGTGCTGACGGGCAAGGAGCGGTCATGGAAGAGTTCGCGGATTTCCGGGCACCTCTGTACGAGGTGAAGGCCAATCTGTTCAAGGGGCTGGCCCACCCTGTCAGAATCCGGGTACTGGAGCTGCTGTCCGCGGCGCCCGAAGTGTCAGTGACAGAGCTTCTGGCCGCAACAGGCCTGGAGGCTTCGCACCTGTCTCAGCATCTGTCGGTGCTGCGCCGATATCAGCTCGTCAAGGGAGAACGACGGGCGCTGCAGATGTTCTACACCTTGGCGTACCCTCAGGTCGCCGAACTCCTCTCCGTGGCGAGACTGCTGCTCAACGACATGCTGCACACCACCCGGGCGCAGCTTGAGTCCTCAGAAGCGACTGCACCCGCGTCAGCCGCAGCGGCCAGCACCCCGTGAAGGTCCTGGTCGCGGCCCGGGCTTTCCTGCCCGTGCGGCAGGATTACGCGCTGTTGCCGCGTACCTGGAAAGGAGACCTGGTTGCCGGGGTCACCGTCGGCATCGTCGCGCTGCCGCTGGCTTTGGCGTTCGGTGTCAGCTCCGGCGCGGGTGCGGCCAGCGGACTGATCACCGCTGTGATCGCTGGCGTGATCGCGGCCGTCTTCGGTGGTTCCAATATCCAGGTCTCCGGACCCACCGGCGCCATGGTCGTGGTTCTGGGCCCGGTCATCGCTGCCCACGGGATCGGTGCACTGGCCGCAGTCTCGGTCCTTGCCGGGGTGATAGTGGTGGCCGCCGGGCTACTCAAACTCGGGCGGGTCGTGACTCTCCTGCCCTGGCCTGTGATCGAGGGCTTCACCGTCGGAATCGCGGTAATCATTTTCCTGCAGCAGGTCCCTGCCGCGTTCGGCGGCAAGCCCGGGCCTAGCAGCAACGCCGTCATCTCGGCGATCCAGGCCATCGGCACTGTGTCCCCAGCCTCGGTTCTTGCCCCGGTTGCCGTGGTAGCTCTGGTCGCGGTGATCATGGTTGCCTCACCGCGGATCCATCCCCGGATCCCGGGCTCGCTCATCGCGATCATCATCGCCACTGTGGCCGCGCAGTTCCTCGATCTGCCCGTGACCCGGATCGGTGCCCTGCCCGACTCCCTGCCGGCCCCGATGATGCCTTCGCTGGACCTGCCGACGATCACCGCACTGGCCGGGTCCGCGGCCACGATCGCGGCCCTGGCCGCGATCGAGTCCTTGCTCTCGGCACGGGTCGGGGCGTCGATCTCCGATACCGGCCCCTACGACGCGGACCGTGAGCTCCTGGGCCAGGGCCTGGCGTCCGTCGCGTCCGGATTCTTCGGCGGCATGCCGGCCACGGGTGCCATCGCCCGCACCGCGGTGAACATTCGCTCGGGCGGCCGGACACGCCTCGCCGCCATCACCCATGCGCTGGTCCTGCTGGCCGTGGTGTACCTGGCCACAGGCCCGGTTTCCCGCATCCCCCTTGCCGCGCTGGCCGGGGTGCTGATGGTCACCGCGACACGCATGGTCTCCCTCAAGACGCTGCGCAGCGTGATCGGATCAACCCGCGCCGACACGGTCGTGTTCTTCGTCACCGCGCTGATCACCGTGTCCTTCGACCTGATCGAAGCGGTGGAAATCGGGATCGCGGTCGCCGCCTTCTTCGCGCTGCGTGCCTTGGTCCGGTCCAGCGGGGTGCACCGGGAGGAAATCCCGGGCCCGGTCCACGAAGGCGACGAGCACATCGCCGTGTTCCGGCTCGACGGGGCATTGTTCTTCGCCGCCGCCGAGCGCGTCCTGGAGCGGGTCAGCGCCATCCGGAACGTCGACGTCGTGATCATCCGCATGTCACAACTGCAGATCCTGGACGCAACCGGGGCCAGAACAATCACGGACATCGTCCAGGCTCTGGAACGCCGCGGAATCACTGTGCTGATCAAGGGGATCCAGGAGCGCCACCTTCGGCTCGTCACCCAGGTGGGAGTCCTGGACTCCCTTCGCCACCACAAACACCTCTTCACCGAACTAGGCCCCGCCGTGGACCACGCCCGAAGCCACGTCGCCCGCGCCGCCAGCGCACGCAACCCCGGCAAGAACCAGCAACCGGTCCAGCCACAGGCGACCCTACAGACGCCAACCTTGAAAGAAGACTAATGCCTTCCTTGAACGAAACCAGCGCCCGTATCCGGGCCGCCCACCTGCTCGTGCGGTCCACCGAAGAGTGGGACAGCCTCTCCGAAGATTTGCTTCGGAGCTACGATCTCAATGACAACGACAAGATCGAAATGCTCTGCGAATCCTTCGTTGCCGCTTGGAGGTCGGTCGTCCGCAACCTCCTCACCGACACGCTGAACGCCATCGACATCACTGTCACACCGGCCGTTCGCCCTTGGGGCATCGCCACCCTGGAAACCGCCGGTCGCAGCTGCGAACCGCTGCTGTGCTCCCCGGAAGAACTCCCCGCATTTCACAAGACCACCGTTCATGGCAGGCCGCGACTGCTTAGTTTCGAGGAAGTCATGGCCGGATACAACACCTGCCTGGCATCCCTGCTTCGGTAGCTGGGGCGATCTTGAGAGATCGCCGCCTCCCTTTGTTGTCTGCCCTTACTGGACCTTGGCGATGTACTTGCCCATGGTCTCCAACTGGTAGCGGGAGACCTCGTTGGCGTTGTCGTCCTCGGCGAAGACGCTGGACACCATGACGGTGTTGTCCTTGTCCAGGAAGCCGATTTCCTTGAGTCCACCGAAGAACTCGTCCCAGTTGACGTCGCCGTCGCCGATCTTGAGGTGCTGGTGCACGCGTACGGCGTTTCCGGGCGGGTTGGTGATGTAGCGCAGCCCGTGGGAGGCGTGGTGGTCCATGGTGTCGGACACGTGGACCAGGCGCAGCTTGTCCCCCGCGGCCCGCATGATGTCGAGCGGCTTGTTGCCCATGTGGAACGTGTGGGAGGCAACGTAGACCATGCCGATGTTGGGCGAGTTCACGCCCCGGATGACGCGCAGGGCGGCAAGTCCGTCTTCAACGAAGTCGTCCGGGTGCGGGTCGATGAGGACGTCCAGGCCTTCGCGCTCGATGATCGGAAGCAGCTCTTCCATGGAGCGATAAAAGGCCCTTTCGGACTCCTCTGCCTTCTCTGGGCGTCCGCTGAATTCGGTGTTCATGGTGTGCACGCCAAGATCAACGGTGATCCGGATGGCACGCTTCCAGTAACGGACCGCGGCCTCGCGGGCGTCTTCGTCCGGTCCGGACCAGCGCAGAACGGGAAGCACCGAGGCGATCTCGACGTCGGCGTCCTTGCAGGCCTTCTTCAACTGGCCCACCAGATCGTCGTCAGCCTTGGGGTGGTTGAAGAACGGGATGAAGTCCGCGTGCGGGGTCAGCTGCAGGTATTTGTAGCCGAGGTCGGCGGCCAGCCGCGGAAACTCCAGCAGGCTGTGGCTGTGATGGAACGGGGTGGGATCGAGGGCAATCTTCATGGTCACTCCTACTTGTACAGCTCAGGCTTGGTGTTGAGCTGTACCGCGACCTTTTCGCCCGACTTCTGGGCTTCGACGCCGGCTTCGCAGCAAGCTGCGGTGGCGTACCCGTCCCAGGCGGTGGGGCCGCCGATTTCGCCGCGGCGGGCGGCGTCAACCCAGGCCTGGACCTCGACGTCGTACGCGGCACCGAAGCGCTCTTCGAAACCTGGAGTGACCTTGCCGCCCCAGCGGCCGGCGCTGCGGACGTAAGGTCCGCCGTCGCCGCCGATGCTCACGATGCCGTCCTCGAAGGACGCCTGGGTGGCGACTTCGTAGCCGAACTTGGCGTTCACGTAGATTTCGACGTCGGCCAGGACACCGGACTCGGTCTCGATCAGGACGTGCTGGGGGTCGTGCTGCCCGTTGGGGGCGTTGCGCGTCGCCTTGCCCAGGCGGACCTGCACCGAGGTGATTTCCTCACCGGTGAAGAAACGGATTGCGTCGAATTCGTGGACCACGGAGTCGTTGATGAGCATCTCGTTGGTGAAGCCCGGCGGGGTGGTCGGGTTGCGGTGCTGGTGGTGCAGCATGAGCAGCTCGCCGAGTTCACGGTCGCGGATCACGGAACCCAGGGCGGCGTATTCGGCGTCGAAGCGGCGCATGAAGCCCACCTGGATGCGCTTGTGGCCGAGTGCCGTTTCGGCCTGGACAACCTTCCAAGCGCTTTCGGCGTCCGGGGTAAGGGGCTTTTCGCAGAGGATGGGGAAGTCCTTCTCCAGTGCCTTGTAGAGGATTTCCTCGTGCAGGAAACCGGGCGTGGCGATCAGCACGGCGTTGACGTCGCCGTTGTTGAGGGCCTCTTCGGCGCTGGCGAGGGCGACGGCGCCGTCGATCCCTGCGATGGCGGCCTGCGCCCGGGCGAGGTCGACGTCGACGACGGCGGCCACTTCGGCGCCGTGGATGCGGGTGCTGAGCCGCTTGATGTGGTCGGCGCCCATGCGGCCTGCGCCGATGACGGCCACGCGGAGAATGTCAGTCATTGTTCTGTCCTTAGTTGTCTGTGCTTGAGAGGCAGCGTTAGTTGACAGTCGTGCGGGAGCCGCACGAGAGCAGGTAGTTTCGGGTGCGCTTGGCGATGGGCATCGGGACGTCGAAGGCCACGGGGTACATGTCCTGTTCCACAATGCCAAAGATCGGGCGGTTAAGTCCTTCAACGGCTTCGATGACAGCGCGAAGATCCGGCAGTCCGTTCGGCGGTTCGGTCATGACACCGGCCAGGTTGGCAGCGGCCCAGGTCATGTTCTCCTCGTTGACTTGTCTCAAGACTTCCGGGTTGATCTGCTTCAGGTGCAGGTAGCCGATCCGGTCCGGGTAGTTTTTGATCAGTTCCAGGCTGGACGCTCCGCAGTATTCCGCGTGCCCGGTGTCCAGGCACAGATTCAGGTACTGGGGATCGGTAGACGCCAGAAGCGTTTCGATATCGGCCTGGGCGCCGACGTGGGAATCTGCGTGGGAGTGGAATTGCTGCTTGAGCCCGAAGTCTTCCAGCAGCACTTTGCCCATGCGGTTGTGGCCGGCGAACAGGTCGCTCCAGGCTTTCTCGGTGAGTTCCCCGCTTTCCACAGCCTCACCCGTGACGTCGTCGCGCCACATGGCCGGGATGACCACGATATGCTCGCCGCCCATGGCAGCCGTCAGTTCGGCAACCTTGCGTGCCGGCTCCCAGGCTTCCTCGTACTGTGCGGCGCCGCGGTGGAAGGCCGTGAAGACCGTCCCCGCCGTGACCTTCAAGTCGCGTTGCTTGAGCTCCTCGGCGAGGCGGGTGGGATCGTTCGGCAAGTAGCCATAGGGACCCAGTTCGATCCACTTGTAGCCGGACTCGGCCACTTCGTCCAGAAAGCGTTCCCACGGGGTCTGCTTGGGGTCATCCGCGAACCAGACGCCCCAGGAGTCCGGGGCCGTGCCGATGATGAGTTTGTTCTCTGTCATTGCTCAATCCTTGTTCAAACGGCGCTCGGCCGGCCCAACTGACTCGCATTTGTTGTCGTTATGAGGGCCCATAACGACAACTACTGCTAGTCAGTTGGGTGGGAGGGACTAGTTGGAGGGGAAGTTGTAGGAAGCGCCGGAGGCGTGGGTGGGTTCGGGCCAGCGGGAGGTGACCACCTTGCCGCGGGTGTAGAAGGACACGCCTTCGGGTCCGTAGATGTGCTTGTCGCCGAAGAGCGAGGCTTTCCAGCCGCCGAAGGAGTGGTAGGCCACCGGTACCGGTAGGGGCACGTTGATGCCCACCATGCCCACGGTGACGGAGCGCTGGAACTTGCGGGCGTTCGCGCCGGAGGAGGTGAAGATCGCGGTGCCGTTGCCGTAGGGGTTGGAGTTGATGAGCTTGATGCCTTCGTCCAGGTCCTCGACGCGGACGACGACGAGGACGGGTCCGAAGATTTCCTCGGTGTAGGCGGTCATTTCAGTCTTGACGTGGTCGATCACGGTGGGGCCGACCCAGAAGCCTTCTTCGTGGCCGGGGACCACCAAGTCGCGGCCGTCCACGACCATCGCCGCTCCCGCGGCTTCGGCTTCGGTGACGATCCGCACGATGCGTTCCTTGGAGGCCGGGGTGATGACCGGTCCCATTTCGGCGTCGGGCTCGGTGCCGTTCTTGACCTTCACGGCCAGGGCGCGCTCCTCGACCTTCTTCACCAGCAGCTCGGCGGCATCGCCGACGGCGACCGCGACCGAGATGGCCATGCACCGCTCGCCCGCGGAACCGAACGCGGCGGCCGCCAGATGGTCGGCGGCGTTGTCCAGGTCGGCGTCGGGCATGATGATCGCGTGGTTCTTCGCGCCGCCCAGGGCCTGGACCCGCTTGCCGTGCTTGGTGGCGGTTTCGTGGACGTACTTCGCGATCGGAGTGGAGCCGACGAAGGAGATGCCGTCCACATCCGGGTGGGTCAGGAGCCCGTCGACGGTTTCCTTGTCACCGTGCAGGACCTGGAAGACGCCGTCGGGCAGGCCGGCCTGCTTCCACAGCTTCGCGAGGAGCATCGAGGCGGAGGGGTCCCGTTCGGAGGGCTTGAGGATGAACGCGTTGCCCGTGGCGATCGCCATCGGCGCCATCCAGAGCGGAACCATGACGGGGAAGTTGAACGGGGTGATGCCGGCGACGACGCCGAGAGGCTCCCGGAACGAGAACACGTCGATGCCGGTGGAAACCTGGTCCGAATAGTCGCCCTTGAGCAGCTGCGGGATGCCGCAGGCGAACTCGATCACTTCCAGGCCGCGGCCGATCTCGCCCTTGGCATCGGAGATGACCTTGCCGTGCTCGGCCGTGATCAGGGCCGCGAGTTCGTCCACGTGTGAGGCGACCAGCTCGCGGAACTTGAACAGCACCGCGGTGCGCTTGGCCAGGGAGAAATCGCCCCACTTCTCCGCCGCGGCCTTCGCCGCGGCAACCGTGGCGTCAAGATCGGCCCGGTTCGCGAGCCGCAGCTCCGCGGTCACGGCCCCGGTGGCCGGGTTGTACACCGGCTGGCTGCGGTCACCGGAGCCGGCAGTTTCAACACCGTTGATGAAATGCTTAATGGTGGTCAGGGTGGTCGTCGTCGACATGTGCGGACTTCCTTGTCTGTAGCTTGAAGGAGCTTGGGGGCTAGCCGAGCAGCTTGCGCTGGCGGTTCTTGTGGTCTGTGTAGGTTTTGTATGCCTGTTGGGTGGATTCGAGTTCGGAGACCTGCGAGACGGGAACGTCCCACCAGGATTCGGAGCTCGGGGCGTCCAGCAGGGGGTCCGATTCGACGTGGATGACAATCGGTCCGGTCTCTTCCGGTGCCGCTTTCGCGTCGCGGATGGCTTGTTCCAGTTCGGCGATGACCTTCTCCCCCGGTTCGATGCGGATCACCTTCGCGCCGAGGGACTCCGCATTGAGGGCCAAGTCGATGGGCAGGTTCTCGCCAGCATCGAAGGAGTGCTGTTCCTTGTCCAGGACCCGGTACTGGGTGCCGAAGCGCTGCGAGCCCAGCGACTCGGAGAGCGAACCGATCGAGGCGTAGCCGTGGTTCTGGATGAGGACCACGATCAGCTTGATGCGTTCGGCGACGGCGGTGACCAGTTCGGTGTGCATCATCAGGTAGGAGCCGTCCCCCACCATGACCACGACGTCGCGATCCTTGCCGCCCGCTGCGGCCTCGGCCAGGGCGGCACGCTTGACGCCCAGGCCGCCGGGGATTTCGTAACCCATGCAGGAGTAGGCATATTCCACGTGGTAGCCGAAGGGGTCCCGGACACGCCACATCTTGTGCAGGTCACCCGGCAAGGATCCGGCGGCGCAGATGACAACGTCCTGCTCATCCATGGCCCGGTTGGTGGCGCCGATGATCTCGTTCTGCGCCGGCAGCGGCGTGTGCCTGGTGTCGAAGGCTTCGTCCACGATGCCGTCCCAGCGTTTCTTCTCCGCCGCGATCTTCTGCTCAAGGTCCGCGCCGACACGGTAGCCGCCGAGCGCCTGGTTCAGCTTGACCAGGGCCTTGCGGGCATCGGCGACGATCGGCAGCACGGTGCCGTGCTTGTACGCGTCGATCGCGGCCACGTTGATGTTGACGAACTTCACGTCGGGGTTCTGGAACGCAGTGCGCGACGCCGTCGTGAAGTCCTCGTAACGGGTACCGATGCCGATGATCAAGTCAGCCTCGGCCGCGATGGCGTTCGCCGCCGTCGTGCCCGTGGAGCCGATGGCTCCGAGCGAGAACTTGTGGTCCCACGGAAGGACGCCCACGCCGGCCTGGGTGTTACCCACCGGGATGCCGGTAAGCTCGGCGAACTTGGCGAGTTCCTCGTTGGCGAAGGCGTAGAGGACGCCGCCGCCGGCGATGATCAAAGGCCGTTTCGCGGCGCGGATGGCCTCGGCGGCGCGGCGGATCTCGTCGTCGTCGGCTTCGGGGCGGCGAATCCGCCATTCGCGCTCGGCCAGGAATTCTTCCGGGACATCCAAGGCTTCTGCCTGGACGTCCTGCGGCAGCGAAATGGTGACCGCGCCGGTCTCGGCCGGGTCCGTCAGGACGCGCAGGCCGTGGTGGAACGCCGAGAACAACTGCTCCGGGCGGGAGACCCGGTCGAAGAACTTGGACAGCGGACGGAAGGCGTCGTTGACCGTGATGTCGTAGGCGTAGGGCAGCTCGAGCTGCTGCAGCACGGGGTCCGCGGTCCGGGTGGCGAAGGTGTCGCTGGGCAGCAGCAGGACCGGCAGCCTGTTGGTGGTGGCCAGCGCCGCGCCGGTCAACAGGTTCGAGGAACCCGGGCCGATCGAGGTGCTGATTGCGAAGGTCTGGCGGCGGCGGGTGTGCCGGGCGTAGCCGACAGCCTGGTGCGCCTGGGCTTGCTCGTTGCGGCCCTGGTAGTACGGCATGATGCTCGGGTCGAGTTGCTGGTACTGCTTGAGGGCCTGGCCGACGCCGGCGACGTTGCCGTGTCCGAAGATCCCGAAGGTGCCGGGGATCAGTCGCTCCCGGTACTCGCTCCCGCCGACTGTGTCCACCGTGTACTGCTTGGACAGGAACTCGACAACCGCCTGGGCGACCGTCATTCTGCGCGTTGACATTACTCTTACTCCGATACTTTCGCAGGTGTCTTCAGCAGCGCTGGCGTTTTCAGGAGCGAGGCGGCGGTGGCCACGGCCCCGGCCACGTCCCCGTCGGCCGGATACAAAAGGGTCCGTCCCACAGTCAATCCCTGGACTCCGGGCAGGGCAAGCGCCGCCTGCCAGCTGGCGAAGACCTCGTCCTGGCCCGCGTCCGGATCTCCGCCCAACAGGACCGTGGGCAGTGTGGTGGCGGCCATGACGCGTTCCATCTCGGCCACGACCGGGAGTTTCATCCAGGTGTAGGCGCTCGTGGAACCAAGGCCCTGCGCAATCGCCACCGACTTGATGACCGCGTCCGGGGAAAGGTCGTTGCGGACCTTGCCGTTCGCCTCGCGGACGGACAGGAAAGGCTCCACCATGGCGATGAGCTTGCGCGCTGCGAGGGAGTCCACCGCCTTGGCCGTCGATTCCAGGATCGACGCCGTATCCGGGTCACCGAGGCAAATCCGGGTAAGCATCTTCCCGCCGTCGGCACCGAGGGCGTCCAGGGCGGCTGCGGTGTGGCCCGTGAAACGGTCGTCGATTTCGTTGACCAGCCCCGCGAGGCCGCCGCGGTTCATCGAGCCGAAGACAAGCTTGCCCTCAAGCGCCCCGAGCAGGAGCAGGTCATCCATGATGTCCGGCGAGGCCAGGACACCGTCGACGGCGGGATTCGCCAAAGCGATCTGCAGCCGGTCCAAAAGTTCCCGGCGGTCAGCCATGGCCACCGGGTCGGCGCCGACTCTCAGCGCGCCGCGGGCCGGGTGGTCGGCTGCGACGATGAAGTTCTGGGAGCCGTACTTCAGGCCCGGGTGGCGGCGACGTGCAGCGGCGGCGCGGGCAACCGCGTCGGGATCTTCAAGCCGGATGGCACTGAGGTGCTCGTAACGGCGGGGGTCATCATTGAAGCTCAACGTGTTGCTCCTTCGGAAACTGCTGCGTGGGAAGCTGCTGCTTCAGCGCCTGCGGTGCCGGCAGGGGTCAGGCGGCCGCGTTCGGCGAGCAGCGAGGTGACTTCCTCCGGCGTCGGCATCGCGTCGGCGCAGGAGAGGCGGGAGGCGACGATAGCCCCTGCGGCGTTGGCGTAGTCCAGGATCTGGGCCAAAGGCCAGCCGGACAGCAGACCGTGACAGAAGGCGCCGCCGAACGAGTCGCCGGCACCCAGGCCGTTGACGGTCTCCACGGGGACGGGAGCGGAGACAACGCGTTCGGTGCGGGTCTTGGCCATGACGCCTTCGGGTCCGAGCTTGACGACGGCGATCTCGACGCCGGCGGCCAGGAGGCGGTCGGCCTGCTCGTCCGGGGTTCCCTCGCCTACGGCCACGGCGCATTCCTTGTCATTGCCGATGGCCACCGTGACGTGCGGAAGGATCTTGGCGACCTCTGCCCGCGCCTCATCCTCGGAAGCCCAGAACATCGGCCGGTAGTCCAGGTCCAGGATGGTGTACTGGCCCTCGTTCAGGCCAGTGCGCGGCCTGGCTTCATGTGCTGCGAGGTGGGCGGAACGGCTGGGTTCCTGGCAGAGGCCGGTCACGGTAGACCAGAAGATGCCGGCGTCCTTGATGGCAGCCAGGTCGAGTTCCTCGGCCTTGATCTGCAGGTCCGGAGCCGTCGGGAAACGGCCGTAGAAGTACAACGGGAAGTCGTGCGGAGGCTGGATCGCGCAGAATGTGGCCGGGGTCTGAAGGCCCGGCACCGGGGTGACGAATGCGTCGTCGACCTTGAACTTGCGCAGCTCGCGATGGAGGTAGATGCCGAAGGGGTCATCCCCCGTTCGCGTAATCACGCCGGATCGGCGGCCGTGGCGGGCGGCGGCAACAGCCACGTTGGACGGCGAGCCGCCAAGATACTTGCCGAAGGACTGCACATCCTCCAGTCCCACACCGATGTCGTTCGGGTAGATATCAACGCTGATGCGCCCGATGGTGAGCAGTTCGTGGGTCACGGTGATCGCGGACCTTTCTGTAGTGAACTCTTCTTGCGGGACGGTGAGAGCTCCGGTGCTTTTGCCGGCCCGCAGTGAGCGGGGCCACAACCACTACTTTGCACCAGAATTCATGTCCTGTCAAAGGTTTGTACTGACATATTTACAACGAAACGTAATGGCATAAATTACGCGGCGACTTGGGCTTGAATCCGCCCCAAACCGCGTCAGTTACCGCACAGGAACAGCAAGCTCGCCAGTGACATACTGGGCGCGGCCAAAGCCGAAGGACCAGTCATCGGCACTGTTTTCGACGTACCCCAGGAAGACATCCTCGCCGGCGACACCAATCTCGCCGAGCCCGGCGGCGATGGCGGCGAACAGGGACTGCTTGGCTTCGCGACTCCGCCCGCCCTGGGTGAATATCTGGATCATGACCACGCCGGAACTTCGTTCGAAACCGAGGCCGGCATCCTGCGCAACAATCTGGCCTGCGGGATGCTCGGTGATGATGTGGAAATAGTCGCGCTCCGGGATGCCAAACTCGGCGAGGATAGCGTTGTGGATCCGCTTGCTCAGGTCGTCGAGCTGCTCTGGTGTGCGGCCTTCGTTGACATCAATGCGAACGAGGGGCATCTGCTCTCCTTTAATAGTTTGTCCTGACATACTAACAAACTTTTCCATGGGGCCACAAGGACGGTCTGGCGCCCAATCCGGCCGGCCGCCGTCGGATTCTGCTGGATCACTCCGCTCGACGCGGGATACGGCCACGAGATTCCGCGCCTCCGAGGTTTGTCCATTCGAATGATTTAGCAGAATCCAACGCGTCGCCGCTGAAACGACATGCTAAAGACCCGGTCCAGGGTTGATCTCGGATATCCCGGCCAAACACGACGATGCGCCACTCCCCTAGCAAGGAGAGGCGCATCGTCATGGCGGGCTGGTACATCGAAACAACCGCTACCAAACGGTCATTGGCTCCTTCCAGAGTCGGAATTTCTGTTGCTGACGATCAAGGGAACGACGATAAAGACGTAAACAACCGACATCACCGAAAGCGCCGCGACGGCACCCGGCATCGACTGCACAACCGGCAACCAAGGAAGGAAAATGCAGCCAGCCATCAGAACCCAGGAGATCAAGCCCGTCCAACCCGTGGCAAGTGTGGCTTGGAAATCTTTCATTGGCGCGGATTTCTTTTGCATGGAGGCCTCCTACCTGCAGTTTGGGCCGTTGTAGATGACCGGCCATACAACCTGCATGCCAGTTCCCACATATTGAATACCCAAGCACCGCCCCGTGTCACGAGCGTGCACGGTTGTATTCCAAATCGCCCGCCCATATGTCAGGCATGCGACACCCAGCCACGGCATCGCGAGCGCGCACATCGCACCAAACGCTCCTGCATTGCCGCCTCCGACGTTGGCGACAGTATTTGTCTCATTCTTATTCAGTTGCTGGGTGCACAACGCCCAATCGCAACTAAGCGCCGGATCTGCCACTACCGGATACGACGCACCCCGGAGCTCAACAGTTTGGGTGAGGGCGTTGCCTCTGATGCTGTAAGAAGTCGGGAGTTGTTTGCCGGTGGCGTCCACAGCCCAAGCAGGCGCAATCGTGTTCATCAACCTCCCGGATGCATCCTTCAAAAGGACTTGCCCTGTGGATCCTTTAGCCAGAGTCGCAGGGGCCCCATCAACGAAGAACTCGCACTCGAACGAGTCTTGAGAACCAGAACCGTGAATAATCGCGTAGGCTGCGAAACGCCCACCATCTGCGGAAGCCGCAAAATTCACGGCATTGCCGCTGGCACCATAAACTGCGCGCTTCTGGTTTCCCGCGAGCTTCCCTCTTGCCGCCCCATCAACAAATCGGAGCTCGATGCTGTGTCCAGAGGCCTTTGAAAGCGCACCCGTGTCGGTGAGCTCAGCCAGAAACCGAGTGCCGCCAGGCCCTGAGCTTGCGGCATGAACGGGTTGATCAAGGGGCAACACGCGGTCCAGCGCCTCTAGGGCAGTTTCGGCCCGTTGCTCGTCGATCGCTTCTTGAGCCGTCGCAGCCGTAGCCGCACTTGGTGTCAAAATCGCGACGGCAAGAAAACATCCAAGTGCCATTTTTAATAGGTTCCAAGTCTTCACAGCGTTCCCCAATCTGTTGATTCCAGAACAGGACTAGCCACTGCGTCGAGGTGGGTCTCGCACATTCAGACCCGGAGAGCACTTGGAAAGCCATACGGCTGTTTTCGTCCCGTTCCCCTATGTATTTTGATCTACCAGGATCGGCGCCTCCTTGGTTGAGGCTAAGCCATCGTTTCTGCCGCTGGGGTGCAATGAAGACAAAATGAGTGTCCGTAAGCGACAAAATGAGTATTCCAAAGCACCAAAATGAGCGTTTGATGGTCGTCTGGTGTGAGATCTCGGGCGTCTCACGGCGATCTTCAGGTTCGGGCCTTAAGCGGCGGCGAGGCGCTCCCTTACAAGACGTGAGCGAGCGCCGGGCCAAAAGCCTTCAAAGGTGAGCGAGCGTTCGTGAAAAAGGCGCCAAAGGTGAGCGAGCGTTTGTGAAAAGGCCGCCAAAGGTGAGCGAGTGTTTGTCGTGGCAACGTTCGCCGGCCTATCCACAGTTAAACAACGACGGCGCCCGTCACCTTCACATGGAAGGTGACGGGCGCCGTCGTACTTATGGTCGCGCAGAGAGCGCCTGCGCAGGGTCCTGCTAGAGGGTTGCGAAGACCTCGCGGAGCAGCTTGGCGGTCTCGGACGGCGTCTTGCCGACCTTCACGCCTGCAGCTTCGAGAGCTTCCTTCTTGGCCTGAGCCGTACCCGCTGAGCCGGAGACGATGGCGCCTGCGTGGCCCATGGTCTTGCCCTCGGGGGCGGTGAAGCCTGCAACGTAGCCGACAACCGGCTTGGTGACGTTGGCCTTGATGAAGTCGGCTGCGCGCTCTTCTGCGTCGCCACCGATTTCGCCGATCATGACGATTGCCTTGGTCTCCGGGTCAGCCTCGAACGCAGCCAGGGCGTCGATGTGGGTGGTGCCGATGACGGGGTCGCCACCGATGCCGATGGCGGTGGAGAAGCCAAGATCGCGCAGTTCGTACATCATCTGGTAGGTCAAGGTACCTGACTTGGAGACCAAGCCGATGGGGCCCTTGCCCGTGATGTTTGCCGGGGTGATGCCAACCAGGGCTTCGCCCGGGGTGATGATGCCGGGGCAGTTCGGGCCGATGATGCGGGTGATCTGATTGCCGTCAGCGTCAACCGTGGCCTGGGCGAGTGCCCAGAACTCGGCGGAGTCCTGGACCGGCACGCCTTCGGTGATGACAACGACAAGGCCGATGCCTGCTTCGATGGCTTCAACGACGGCGGACTTGGTGAATGCCGGCGGAACGAAGACGATCGAGACGTCGGCGCCGGTCTCTGCAATGGCTTCCTTGACGGTGCCGAAGACAGTGATTTCCTTGTCGCCGTGGAGCACCGTGGTGCCGGCCTTGCGCGCGTTGACGCCACCGACGATGTTGGTGCCGGCCTTGAGCATCAGGGCGGTGTGCTTGGTGCCTTCGCCGCCGGTGATGCCCTGGACGATGACCTTGGAGTCCTTGTTGAGGTAGATAGACATAGTCTTGCGTCCCTTTACTTAGCTGCGTTGGCGAGTTCGGCGGCCTTGTCGGCGCCCTCGTCCATGGTGGCTGCCAGGGTAACCAGCGGGTGGTTGGCCTCGGCCAGGATGCGGCGGCCCTCTTCGACGTTGTTGCCGTCGAGACGGACAACCAACGGCTTGTTGGCGTGGACACCAAGCTCGGCCAGTGCACCGACGATGCCCTTTGCCACAGCGTCACACGCAGTGATGCCGCCGAAGACGTTCACGAAAACGCTCTTGACCTGCTCGTCGCCGAGGATGACGTCCAGGCCGGCGGCCATGACCTCAGCGGAGGCTCCACCGCCGATGTCCAGGAAGTTGGCCGGCTTGACGTTGCCGTGGTTTTCGCCTGCGTAAGCAACGACGTCAAGGGTGGACATCACAAGACCGGCGCCGTTGCCGATGATGCCAACCGAGCCGTCAAGCTTCACGTAGTTGAGGTCCTGCGCCTTGGCCTTGGCCTCGAGCGGGTCGGCTGCGTCCTTGTCCTCAAGGTGAGCGTGCTTGGGGTGGCGGAAGCCTGCGTTCTCGTCCAGCGAGACCTTGCCGTCAAGGGCAACGATGTCGCCAGCGCCGGTCTTGACCAACGGGTTGACCTCAACAAGGGTTGCGTCTTCCTTCTTGAAGACGTCCCAGAGCTTCAGGATGACGGAAGCAACCTTGCCGCGCAGTTCCTCGGAGAAACCAGCAGCCGCAACGATTTCGTCGGCCTTGGCCTGGTCGATTCCGACGGCGGGATCGATGGCGACCTTGGCGAGTGCCTCCGGGCGCTCAACGGCAAGCTGCTCGATTTCCATGCCGCCTTCAACCGAGCACATGGCCAGGTAGTTGCGGTTGGCCCGGTCCAGCAGGACGGAGAAGTAGTATTCCTCAGCAATGTCGGCGCCCTGGGCGATCATGACCTTGTTGACGGTGTGGCCCTTGATGTCCATGCCAAGGATGTTGGTGGCGTGCTCAAGCGCTTCGTCAGCGGACTTTGCGACCTTGACACCGCCGGCCTTGCCACGGCCACCGACCTTTACCTGCGCCTTGACGACGGTCACGCCGCCGATGTTCTCGGCAGCAGCCTTTGCTTCTTCAGGAGTGTGCGCCACGATGCCGGCGAGCACGGGTACACCGTGCGCTTCGAACATATCGCGCGCCTGATATTCAAACAGGTCCACGGTTTAGTGTCCTTCTACGTCGAAGTAGTTTCTGTACAGCCGGAAACCACGGTGACCGCGAAAACCGGCTGCGGATAGGTGCGCATCGAACGGCCATCTAACAGCCGGTCACATTGCGCAAGTTCCTCTCGAACTTTAGCCCCCCGGGGAGGCCAGCCGGTTCTACAGTACCTGTTAAGTGAGTAAGCACACACTTCTATCGACCGTAGAAAAACCGCTATATGACGCGGTTTTCCGGCGCGTCCAGCCACCATAATGCCAGGACGACAGGACGCCGGAAGCCGCTAGGAATCCAGTTTGGTCAGCGGCGCGTAACGCAGCAGCAGCCGTTTCTCGCCGACGTCGAACTTTACCTTTGCCTCGGTCTTGTCACCGGCTCCTTCGATGCCGATCACGGTGCCGTTGCCGAAGCTCGTGTGGTTCACTTTGTCCCCCACGACGACGGCGACCACTTCCTTTTGCGGCTGGACACGGTTGCGTACGACGGCGGCCGGCACGTCGGCGTTGAAGCCCGCCGTGCCGCTGGCGGCAGCGCCGCGCGACGTTCCGGCACCCCAGAAGGAGCCGCCATAACGCCCGGAGCCGATGGGGGCGTTACCCCAGCCGCTCACTTGGCGGGAGGTGCCTTCGCGCTTCCACTCCACGAGACCGGTGGGGATCTCCTCGAGGAATTGGCTGGCGGGGTTGTATTGGCTCTGGCCCCACATGCTGCGGACCTCCGAACGGGTCACGTAAAGGCGCTTCCGTGCACGGGTGAGGCCCACATAGGCCAGGCGACGCTCCTCCGCCAGTTCCTTCGGATCCGTTGCGGAACGTTGATGCGGGAACAGCCCGTGTTCCATGCCGGTGAGGAAGACCACGGGGAATTCCAGGCCCTTGGCCGTGTGGAGGGTCATGAGGGTGACCACGCCCATCCGCTTGGCCTCGGCCACGGCCGCGGCAGCGTCCTCGGAGGATCCCTCTGGGGCGTCCGGGATCTGGTCGGCGTCGGCTACGAGGGAGACTTGCTCGAGGAATTCGCCCAGCGAGCCTTCTGGGTTGTCGCGCTCGTATTCCCGGACCACCGCCACCAATTCGGCGAGGTTTTCCACACGGGATTCGTCTTGCGGATCGGTGCTCGCGCGGAGCCCGGCCAGGTAACCGGTCTGTTCCAGGACAGCTTCCAAGGCAGCCGCGGCCCCGGAACCCGAGGCCACTTCGGCCAGGTCATCCAGAAGCTTCACGAAGCCCAGGACCGCGTTCACGGAGCGGGTGGCCATGCCGGGAGCCTGGTCCGCCTTGCGTGCCGCGGTCATAAACGACGTGCGTTCGCGTTCGGCGAGCGCCGCCACGGCACCTTCGGCACGATCGCCGATTCCACGCTTGGGTTCGTTGAGGACGCGACGCAAATTGACGTCGTCGTCCGGGTTCACCAGGACGCGAAGGTACGCGAGGGCGTCCTTGATTTCCTTGCGTTCGTAGAATCGGGTACCGCCCACCACTTTGTACGGCAGGCCAACGCGGACGAGGACGTCTTCAATGGAGCGTGACTGGGCGTTGGTGCGGTAGAAAATGGCGACGTCGCCAGGACGCAGGCCCTCCTCGTCCTGGAGCCGGTCGATCTCCTTGGCGATGAACTGGGCTTCGTCGTGCTCGTTCTCCCCCACGTAGCCGATGATCTTTTCGCCGTCGCCTTCGGCCGTCCAGAGTTTCTTGTCCGGGCGGTTGGGGTTGCGCGAAATAACGGAGTTCGCCGCGCTCAGGATGTTCTGGGTGGAGCGGTAGTTCTGCTCCAACTTGATGGTGCGGGCTTCCGGGTAGTCCTTCTCGAATTCGACGATGTTGCGGATGTCCGCACCGCGGAAGGCGTAGATGGATTGGTCGGAGTCGCCGACGACGGTCAGCTCGCTCGCCTGCGGACCCTCGCCGACGATTTCGCGGACCAATGCGTACTGGGCGTGGTTGGTGTCCTGGTATTCGTCCACGAGGACATGGCGGAATCGACGTCGGTAGGACTCCGCGAGCGCAGGGAAGGCCCGGAACATGTACACGGTCTGCGCGATGAGATCGTCGAAGTCCATGGCATTGGCCTGGCGCAAGCGCTGCGTGTAGCCCTTGAAGACCTCGGCCACGGCCTGCTCGAACGGTTCGTTGTAATTGGCGCTCGAGGCGAACGCGTCGTCGTCGATGAGCTCGTTCTTGAGGGCCGAGATCTTGTGCTGAATGGCCTTGGGGGCGAACTTCTTGGGGTCAAGGTCCAAGTTCTTCGCTACGAGGGTGATGAGCCGCAGGGAGTCCGCGGAGTCGTAGATGGAGAAGTTGGAGTTCAGTCCCACGTTGGCGGCTTCGCGGCGCAGGATGCGCACACAGGAGGAGTGGAACGTGGAGATCCACATCGACTTGGCGCGGGCACCCACCAGAGCTTCGATGCGCTCCCGCATTTCCGCGGCCGCCTTGTTGGTGAAGGTAATGGCCAGGATCTCGCCGTGGTGCGCCCGCCTGGTGGCTATCAGGTACGCAATGCGGTTCGACAGCACGCGGGTCTTGCCTGACCCTGCACCGGCGACGATCAGCAAAGGGCTGCCGGCATGTTTGACGGCTTCCTCCTGCTGGGGGTTCAACCCTTCGAGCAATGCCTCCGCAGACGGCAAGCCCGCGTGGCCCCCGTCTTGCCCACCGCCGGGCGCGCCACCCCAAGACACGCCGCCACCGGACGCAGAGTCGCCAGGCGCAGAGCCGCCCGGCCCACTACCACTCTGCGCAGGGCCGCTTCCGGCGCGTGAAAGCATGGCCGGAGCGGCCTTGGTGGCAGCTCGGCTTCCAGCTTTGAAGGGGCCATCCGCGTACGGGTCAAACAACATATCCATGGTGTTTACCAGTCTAGGCGGTGGCTCTGACACCGGAGGACCCGCATGATCTTCCTCGATGTCCGTCAAATACCGGCTCAGTCGGGAAATACCGAGGCTCCGAAGTGCTCTCCCAATTATGCTTCTTAGGAGCTACAAGTTCGCTGGCTCTGGGACACATCCAAAGGAACGGCATGCGGGGAAAACGAGGGATTCGGACTACGCGCCGCCCCGGTGTGGTGTCGAAATACGGAACCCTTCTGGGGTTGGGCATCACCATTGCCTCCAGCCTGTTCCTGGCTGCGGCCAAGCGGCTCCAGCCGTGGGAATTCGTGGGCGCGTACCTTGTCCTTGCCGCGGTCCTCGTCTGCTTCGCACTGATGCTCCACTCGGATGCGTGGCCACAGCGCCTTGCGGTTCTGCTCGGGCTGATCCTGCTCGCGGAACTGTTGGGCTCCGAACAACGCGATGAGTTCAATCCCGTTTTCCTCCCTTACGCCCTGGTCCTTTCAGCGAGTTCCGTCCTCGTCCTCTCGATGCGCAAAACCTGGCGCTCGATGCTGTTCACCTTCTTGGCGTTCCTTTTCGTCCTGGGGTACACGGTTATCTCGGCCGCGGCGGTGGGCGTCCGTCCGGCGAGCGCTTTCATACTCGCGGCGACCTGGATCATCACCTTGGCGATGCGGATTGGCGGACCACGGGCGTTGGCCCTGTATTGGGGAGATTTCGCCGTGCGCCAGGAATCCGTGGCAGCCCACATCGTGGCACAGAACCGGCGTAGCTCCGTGGCCTGGAACACGAGGCATTTGCACGACACCGCCTTGCGCACCCTCACCGTGATCGGCCGCCAAGGCGCCGGTCTCTCCTCGAAGCAACTGGGAGAAATGCTCGACGCCGGCACCTCCTCGGGAGCGGTGGCCCGGCCGGGACCACCGCTGCCAGGAGGGACCGACGTCGACTTTGGCGCTTCGACGCCCCCCGAGACCCCGGAACCCGGCGAGCTTGCCGTTCGACTGCGGCGAATCGCCGAGAAACGGGCACGGGACGGCTTCAGCGTCGAGATCCACGGGACGACCGGAGCACTGGCCGCTCCTGTCCAAGCTGCCTTGCTGGCGGCAGTGGATGAATGCATCTTGAACGCCGACAGGCACGCCGGCGCAGGACATGTGGATGTCCTGCTATCCCGGACCTCGGACCACGTGTCAGTGGTCGTCAGCGATTCCGGTTGTGGATTTGACCATACAACGCTCCCCACCGACAGGCTGGGCGTCAAGGAATCCATCCTCGCCCGGATGCGCGACGCCGGGGGACGTGCGCGGGTCTTTTCCGCGCCTGGACGAGGAACCACGATCCTCCTCGAAGCCGTGGCCGCATGACCATGCCGGCTATGTCGCGGACCAGCGTGGAGGGACCCCTCTTCGTGTCCCGTGGAATTCTGGCGACAGCCTGCTTCGTGCTGTGGATCCTCAATTTCTATCTCACTTTTGAAGCCGGCAACAAGACGGGCGCTGCCCCCTGGCACGCCCTGGCTACAGGCCTCGACTTGTTGGGGCTCGCCGTCGCCATCCGGGCATCCGACGCCGCTACTCCACGGGGCCGGCTGGCCAATCTGCGGGTCACGTGGCTCGTCCTGGCCATTGCTTCCGCTTGCTGTGCCGCATTGGCTACCGTGCAGGAAACGGGGCTCGCCCTGATCGGAGCGAATGCACTGCTCTCCGCAGTCGCAGTCCTCCTGGTGTCCCACCTCTGGAACCTTCGTGGATTCGTCACCCTCACGCTCGCGACCGCGGCAGTCAACACCGCCCTCCACGCCGTCACTCCCGGAGCCGACCCGCGGACGACGTCGAACATCCTGTTCCTTTCGCTCCTTCCCGGTGTGGTCGGAACTTTGAGCGTGCTATTCCGCAGGGACGCCCTCCAGCGGAAGGGCGCGAGCGGACTGAGCGGGCGGCTCGACGCCCTGACACAGGCAATCAACGCCAAAACGTCCGTACGGGAGCTCGAACTGGCGGTCACCAAGACCCAGATCGATGAATTGTTTGCCAACGTAGCGCATGCCCCCTCGCTGCCTCTGGACCCAGCGACGGCCCGCGAAGCGAGGGAGCTTGCGGGTCATTTGCGGCAGTTGTTACTGCAGGAATGGTCCGACAATTGGCTTGCTGAGGCCTTGGAACTCGAGGGCCTTGGCCACAATGTCATTGTTGCCCAGCCCACTGACGTGGTGGAAGGGCTGCCGGAGAGCTCACGCCCGGCCATCCTGGCTGCCACCATGCTGATGGCAAGGGGCGCCACGCTGCGGGGCGCACACCGGGGCGACGCCACTCCGCGGCGAGGGGCTGCCCACCGGATCCATTTCTTTGCCGAGAAGTCCGGCCAGGACGGTGCACGCCTGACATGGCGCATTGGCGGAGTCCGCAAGAACCATCTCTCACCTCTGTTGTGGACCGAGCTTGATTCGCTGGGCCTAGGCAAAGCGCACAATGACCGGGAAGGCTGCAGCATCGTGGTTGAGACAGCCGGGTGGCGACGTTGACCCGCGTTCTGCTCATCGACAACCACCAGCTTTTGGTCGACTCCTTGTCACAGTGGCTTCTCGTGTACGCTCCGGAAATCCGCGTCCTGGCCGGGGCCTCTTCCTGGCCTCTGGAAGGCCTCACGCCCCAAGGTCACGGGGCCGCCAAGGCCGATGTCGCCGTCGTCGGTGAACTTCACGGAAGCGAAGCCCCGAATCTTGCCGGTATCGTCTCCTCGCTGAGGGCGTCGGGGATGCAGGTGGTCCTGCTGGCGGACCAGCAGCCTGTGATGGCCATCAACTCAGCCCTCGACGCCGGCGCGCTGGCCATTGTGCCCAAGTCCGCCGCCCCGGGCCACACCGCGGCCGCGATCCGCGCGGCGGCATCCGGCCGGCCATACCTTCATCCGGATATCAAGGGCATGCTTGAGTCAACAGCCAGCACGAGAGTCGAGTTGTCCGTCAGGGAACGGCGGCTTGTGGAGCTGTACCTTGGGCCCACGCCCCGAAGCATCAGGCAGGTGGCGGACCTTCTGGCGATCAGCGAGCAGACGGTCAAATCCCATTTGCACCGGGTCCGGCAACGCTACGCAGCCGCAGGCTTCACCGTGGGAAACATCATCAGCCTTCAGGATCAGCTTCGAAAAGACGGCTGGCTGAGCTAGACGGCGGCCGGCTGCGATCCTGGCTGCGTCGATTTCGACGCAAGAATGCTCACCAAGGCCACCAAGAGCGGAACGCACAATGCCGACATGAACCCGGCCGCAATCATCTGGCGGTGGATCTCCGCCTGCCCGTCCAAAATGAGAACAACCCAGAACTGCGCCCAGCAGCCGAGGACCATCACCACGGCAAGGCGTCCTATTGCGGACTTCCGTCGAGCGGCAACGGCGAAGCCCAAGAGCAAGGTCAGCAGGTGGAGTCCCACCAACGCAACCGGTGCTGCTTTCATTGCCGTGTACAGGCCCAGGACAACGGGCAACCTTCGTTCTTTGACGGCGGGACCTTCGCCCGAATCCGCCATGTACGATCCCGCATCACTGAGTTCGGGCGTGAGCAGGGCGCTGATTCCCCGCTCCCCGAGGCCGATCAGCCGTTCCGGGTGGGTCGCAAAGAACTCGGCGATCTTGCCTCGATCGATCTGTTCCCCGAACTGAGGGTAATGCGGGTTGTACACCGCTGAATTGACGGAGTCCATCGTGCTGCCCGCGGACGGCACGAAACTCCGGTCCAGTCCCAGCCACTTCAAATCCGCGACGGGATCCGGGCTGTTGGGCAGGATCGACGCGAAGACAGTGTTGTAGAGATTCACCTCGATAGCACGCTTGGGTTCGACCGAGAGGAACGCTACGGCAACCCCCGCAATGGCAACCACAGCTGCCGTGGGCATCACGAACGCCTGCCACCGACGACGCGTGGAACTCGCCCGCCGTCGGGCGCGCGCGGCAGGCAACCACAGGAGCGCCAGGGCAACCGCCGGCACCCACGAGACCATCTGCGGCATGGCCGAGACCGTGAACGCGGCCGCGAGGACCACCATCAGCACCCATGCCCAGCGTGACCTTCCCCCGTTCCAGTAGCGCAGCAGCGCCACCGCCAAGGCAAGCGTGCCCAGGAACGCAGCGGGTTCACTGTAGGGCGACACGAAGAAACCCGCGAAAACCCCGTCCGCCGTGACCAGCGTGACGAGCGCAGCGATCAGCACACGGAAGGGTTTCCGGCCCGGCAACGCAGCCACGAGTCCGGCGATGAGGGCGCCGAAGGCAACACAGCAGACGATCCCGACCGCACGAGTATCCAGGCCAGGTCCCCACCCAAGAACCGGCGTGAGCCATTTCCCGAGCCACAAGAGCAGCAATTGCGAGGAATAGACGGGCTCTCCGGATCCAGTGAAGCCGCAAGCCTCACCGTAGTACTGATGCGGCACCCAGCTCGGTTGGATGAAATCCGTGAAGTCGGCATAGCCCCAGGGTCTGAGGTTCCGGACGCCCAGAGAGCAAAGCAGTTGTTGACCGGTCCCGTCGTCTGCCATGCCAACGGTCCGGGGCAGGAACAAGCGGAGGATCATGACGAGCGAGGCAAGCGTGCCGGACAACCCGGCAACAGCGCGCAAACGGAGCGACCCCGGCGCGCCTTGCCCCACCTCACGCAGCCCCACCTCACGCAGCCCCACCTCACCCGGCCCGAACGTCCTGGCCAGGTAACCGGCCGCGGAGCGCAGCGGGCCCGCGGCCCCGTTCTTCCGGCGGAGGGGTTCCGGGTCGAACCTCGTGGACGGCTCGGACTTCTCGGCATCCGGCCTTGCGTCAACCATGCTTCCGCCCTCCCGCCGGCGCGAGCGTGCCGGTGATGGTGCCTGGACTGGACTACAAATTGGACTGCAGGGGCGCGACCGCGCACCGCACCGTGTACGCGCCGTTCACCGTCCGGATGATCGGACGCAGCGCGATTCCGGCCGGGAGCGCGTCAGCGCCGAGGAACTGCAAGGCATAAGGCAGGCACCGCGCGTTTCGCGCGGCAGGGGTGGCCACACTGCTGTCCAGATTGACCCAGGCACTGACGTCCTCTGCGGTGTGGGGTTCGGTACACGGAATGTCGACGCCGTCGTCGCTCAATTGGCCTTCGGCGATTTCCTGTCGATAGCAGAGCCGCAGGGCGGCCGACTCGGGGCCGGCCAGCACGCCCTTGAAATCCGCGGTGGTGGTCCGGGGAGTGCCGTCGTTGGCGGCCAGGAGCACGTCGCAGCGCACAGCCCGGGCGCCGCGTTCCCAGTCGTCACGGCTCGGGGCGTACGCGGCGATGGCCAGGCCTGTTGTGCCATCACGTTCACGGGCGCCGAGATACGTCCGGAGTGAGGCAACGTCGCACAAGCGCTGGGTGAGTACCTTGAGTTCCTGTTGTCCCGGCCTTGTTTCCTGACCTGACAAGGGAGCCGGAACCTGGGTGACCTTGTAGGTCTGGGCGGTGTGCGCCTCCATACAGGAGACCGGTGGGCTTGGTTCGCTGACGGCGTCGAATTGTTCCGGCGAGACAATCAGGTGGCACTCGCCCACTGCCGGGTTGCCGGTGGGCGCCCCGGGAAGTGTCTGGTTGCATCCACTCAGGAGCCCTGCAATCAGGAATGCTGCAGCCCCCGACGTCGCCCGTTTCGCCAAGCTACGCGGCACGCCGCCCCCGGCTGGTCTTGCCTGCGCGGACCAGGACAATGATGGCCGCGACAAAGCCGGCGATCACCACGAAAGAACCGAGGAAATGATGCATGATACTGAACCCCTGCTCTCCCCAGGCCTGCTGTGCGCCCGCGATCATGAAGAACCTCAACCCGTTGCTGACAACGACAATCAGCAATGCCAATGCGGCGGCGCGGGCCAATCGTGGCACCGCGATACGGCCCATGAGGAACAAACCACCGGTCAAGGCCAGGACGGGGGCGATCAGTACCGCGCTTGAGCACAATCCGGTCACCATCAGGCCGAAGGGTTGCCCACCGCCGATGTTGTGGAAGACGATGTCGCGGACGCTGTAGGACGAGCCTCCCAGGACCCGTTCGAACACCCAGGCCATGCTCAAGGCCTCGAGACTGCGGATGCTCTCCTGCTGCAGCATGGCCAGGGCTGCCGCCGCCAGGCATACCAGGCCGGGGAGAATACCGCCCTGGCTCGAGCGGAGCGTTGCGACCCGTTGGCCTTGTGGGCCTCTGGAGTATTGGACACTCATGGACACTAGGCTTCCTTCGCTAACAGCTGGGCGTCGTCCTCATTGTTGCGCCGGGTTTTCGCCCAGCCCTGGCGTCCCGTGACCAAGCGGTAAGTTGCCCTCAACACGGAAACGTAGTTCTGGTACATGTAGAGCCAGTAGCCAACTCCCCACAGGACGCCCGCCCACCAGCTCTTGTCCGGGACTGCCTGCTTGCGATAGACGGGACCCCACAAAGCGAAAGGCGCGATGCCCGTGACAATGATGAGCGGGATGATGAACCAGGACGCCGCCAGCCACGCCTGGAAGCCACCCATCGTGAGGGAGCCCTGGGCCACCATCGTGATGAACAGCGTGGGCCACAAGGCCAGGCCCAGGATCTGGATGAACGGCTGGACCAGGAAATAGCTGCATTCGATGGCCCCGATGTTGCTGAAGTACGGAGACTCGAAAATTCTCCCTAGGTAGCTGCTGCACTGCATTCCGCCGTGGCACCAGCGGGTTCTCTGGGTCAGCAGTCGGCGAAGCCCCGGAAGTGCCTCCTGCGACACATGGGCGTCATGCATGTAGACGGTCTTGTAGCCGCTCAGCATCACGTGGATCGCGAGCTCGTAATCCTCCAGGAGGGCTCCATGCCAAGGCTCCCCGGAGGTCCTGGCGATCGCGTCGAGGGCGGAAAGCCGGGTGAACTGCCCGTTGCCGCCCAAACCAACGGTCAAGGTGTGGCGTCGGAGCGACTGCATGGCGGCGATGGTGGTGCGGAACTCCATGTCCTGCATAAGGATGAGGTACCGGGCGAAGCCCTGCTTCACGCGTCCGAATCCTACGGCCGTCTTCAGTGCAGGGTCATCCACGTTGGACATCCACACAGCAGTCTGGGCGGCTCCCACCTCGGGATCCCCGAAGGCAAGCGGTCCGGCGGCCTGGCGGAACGCATTTTCGGACATGAGCCCATCGGCGTCGAGCACCATGACGATCACCGTTTCGCGGTCGGCCCCGGAAGGCAGCCAATCATCCAGGGCCCGGTACGCCGCGTTCAGGGCGTCGCCCTTGCCCGAACGGGCGTCCGGGAGAAAGCGGCGCACTAGGTGAACCAAGGGGTCGGCCACCGATACGCTCTGCACAATGTGGGCCGTGGCGTCTTCACTTGCATCGTCCACAACCCAAACGTGGGCCTCGGGGAATTGTCTCCGCAGCTTCGCCAGGGTATTTCCAATCACCGTCTCCTCGTCGCGGCACGGGATGAACACGTGCCAAGTGAAGCCTCCCGGTGTTCCCTCCGGATCGGGAGTCCTGCGCAGGAACGGAACCAGGATCACACTGATGTAGGCCAGGAACACCACCAACAGAACGAATGCCAAGGCTTGCGCGGACTCGAGTACTGACATGTCTCCCCGATAGTGCTTTGAGGCTGTTTACGGCCGTTTCAAGAGAAGGTGAAGCGGGGCGCCCCCTGAGGTGGGGCCGCCCCGCGGATGATGCAGCTAGGAATCCTTGCGGTCGGCAGCCCGCTTCGCGGTCTTGAGCCTGCTGTTGCGCAGGACCACGAACCCGGCGACCAACAACGCAATACCCAGGAGGATGACCCAGCCAAGGGCCGGTGCCCCGGTGACGGCGAGGGTTCCGGTGCCCGCCACCGCTCCCCCCGTCGTCAAACTATTTCCGTACATGCTGCACATTCCTTCCGTGGTTCTTGACAGGTGCGGGCAGACGCAATCAGACGGCCGGAACCGCGGTCCGACGGCGTGCACGCATCAACAACCAGCAAACAAGCGCTAGCAATGCCACTACGCCGCTGATGGCCAAGGTGTCGTTGTTGACCACCGGGATTGCTGCTGCAAGCAGGTTCGGACCCACGGAGGCGTTGGCGAGGTCGACGGTGGCTATACTGCCGCCGGCTATGCCTACCTGGAGCGCACGCTCGGTGAAGGTGCCTCCGTTGCTTTCCTGTACGTTGACCTTCGCCGAGACCAATGCGGTCAAAGCGTTGGACAACGGGGTCACGATGGTAGAGGACACTCCGGAGACGACGCCGTTCAGGGCGGCGGTCAGAACGGCCAGTGCGGGGCCAGCAGTTATCTGCGCAATCGGTCCGAGCGCGTTGACTGCGGCGGTCGCGCTGGCGAGCGTGGAGTTGACCACGCTGGTGATCTTGGCGGCAACAGCCTGCGGCAGGAACGAAACGAGGTCCGTGCCAGGGGGCAGGGCGTTGAGGCTCGGCACACCGGCAACGGCCAGGAGGTCTGCCTCGGTGATGGAGATCGTGCCGCCTGCAAGAGGATTCGCCACAGTGACGCCCAAGGGACCCAGGACAAGGTTGGCAGTGTTGATGGCTGTGCCAACCGTGCCGGCAACTCCGCCAATGACCGTTCCGCCAAGATCAGCAGATACGCCGGCAATCGAGTAGGCACCGGCGGGAGCCGCCCCTTGGTCCTGCTTGGCGGCGGCGGCCAGAGTGGTGATCTTCAGGTCCAGGTTCACGAGATCGGCGCCACCAAGGATGTTGGCCGTACCCGCTTTGATTTCAGCCGCCGGGATACTGGGGCTTCCCGACGTCGGCAGGCCGCCGGGCAGGGTGACGAGGCCCGGTGCTCCCGAGACAGTACCTGAGAACGCCGCGGAGGATCCGTCATTGACGGCCTTTCCATACTGGCTGACCGCGCCCAGCTGGATGATGCCGTTGTTGCCCAGCAGCGGAATGTTTCCCGCACCGACGTTCACTATGCCGAAGGCGGCGGAAAGATCGAGCGGAGTGCTGTTTTCAATGACGGCCGGGCCGGATGGCGGGGTGCCGATCTGCCGGGCAGTTGCCGCGCCGTTGGATGCCACGCCGGCGAAGTTCGGTATCGCAAGGACGCTGCCGTCAATGATTTGTCCGCTGCCCGAAGAAATAGCGTCAGTCGGTCCGGCTGTTGCTGCTGGTGCCGCTACCAGGCCGAAACCCAGCGCTGCGATAGCGCTGACGCCCACCGCGGCGGACCATGTCCTGTGTCTCGTATTCAAGTTTTGCCCCCTCGTGAGAGTTGCAATCACGCCGGGCGCGTTGCAACGGAAACCTTGGAGGACACACGTCCCCCGTGGAGAAAGTAAACAAGGCCCGAGGCGAGCGCTTCCCGAAGGTACCCGAATGGGTTAAGCGACGAAGTCGGGGCGTCGCTGACCCGTCCCCAACATGGAGTCGATGGCCGCCACGGCACGCTCGGCCGCGCCGCCGTCGCCGTAGGGGTTCACTGCGGTGGCCATATCCGAATACAGCGCGTCGTCGCTCATCAAGGCGTTGACGGCGTCCACAATGGTTTGCGCATGCGTCCCGATAAGCCGGGCCGTACCCGCCGTCACGGCCTCGGGGCGTTCGGTGTTGTCACGCATGACCAGAACGGGTTTCCCGAGGGCCGGCGCCTCTTCCTGGACCCCGCCCGAGTCAGTGAGGACCACGTGGCACAGGCTCAGGAGCTTGGTGAATTGCACGTAGTCGAGGGGTTCCGTAATGGTGATGTTCTGGACACCTGCTACTTCGGGCAGGACGGCCTCCCGCACAGCTGGATTCCGATGCATCGGAAGGACGATTTCCACCTCGGGGCACTGGGCCGCGATCCGCGCGAGCGCCTTGCCCACGCCCATCATGGCCTGGCCCAGGTTTTCGCGTCGGTGGAGAGTCACCAACAGGATTTTGCGGCCTGAATCCGTGATGGCCCGGAGTGCGGGTTCCGCAAACTCAACGTCCCTTTTGACAGTCCCCAACAGCGCGTCGATGACCGTATTTCCGGTGACCGCGATGTCCTCCGCCGAAATGCCCTCGGACAGCAGGTTGTCCCTGCCTGTGGAGGTGGGCGCCAGATGCAGTGTGGCGATTTGCCCAAGCAAACGGCGGTTCGCTTCCTCCGGAAAAGGTGAATTCAGGTTGCCGCTGCGCAGTCCGGCCTCAAGGTGGACCACCGGAATTCCCTGGTAGAACGCTGCCAGCCCCGCGGCCATGGCGGTGGTGGTGTCTCCCTGGACCACCACCGCGTCCGGCCTGACGTCGTGAAGGACTTCCGTGACTCCCCGCAAGGTCTTTTCCGTGATCCCGGCAAGGGTTTGGCGGGGCTGAATGATGTTCAGGTCATACTCGGGGTGAACGTCGAAGAGCGCATTGACTTGGTCCAGCATTTCCCGGTGCTGACCGGTTACTGCCACTGGCGCCTTGTAGCGGCCGGTTGCGCGCAAGGCATGGACCAGCGGCGCCATTTTGATGGCCTCCGGACGGGTGCCGTAAACGAGCAGGACGGTGCGTTGATCCAATTATTCCCCCTGGGCTTGAGCTGCCGTCCGGAGATTAGCAACTGCCCAGCGCCCTGTGCGGGGTACTCCCCAATAGGGTCAATCCCCCCCAGGGACATGTCCCCTCTTCGCTTGAACCAGTGGACATAACAGCACTATGTCCACCCCTCCAACCAACGAGGGAGCATGCTCACAGGAACCAAAGCACTATGTCCACTCCTCCAGCCAAGGACAGCGCATGCTCAGGCGAATTGCGGCACCGAGGTGAGCGCCGCACGCAACTCGCGGACCGCCGTCGGGCCTCCCGCGAGGAACCAGTCCAGGCCGTTGACGCGCACGACGTCGGTGTCCCCGCCTGCCGCGCGGACGATCGCCTTGCCGGGGAGCCAGTCCCACTCGGGGCAGCTGTGCTGGAACCAGCAGCCCAGTTCACCGTCGGCCACCCGGCCGAGATCGCAGGAGCCGGAACCGAACATCCGCAATGACGCTGCGGACACCGCTGCAGCGTGCCAGGGCATGGCGGCGCGGGGATCGGCAAGCCAGGTGGGGTGGATGTAGGTCGCGGCACCGAGTTGACTGAGGGCAGCCCCCGACGGCCCCGGGATCCGTTCGTCGTTGAGGGTGGCGGGGTGGCCTTCGCCGCCGGTCCAGAGCTTGTCCAACTCCGGCTGATAGATGGCCCCGAGGATCACGTCCGCATCCGAGGCGACCCCATGTGTGGCCGGACGGTCGTGCTTCAAGGCGATCGCCGAGCACCAATAGGTGGAGCCGTGCAGGAAATTGTAGGTACCGTCCACGGGATCGATCACCCAGGTGCGGCCGCTGCTTCCTGCCACCGAGCTTCCTTCTTCACCCAGGATGCCGTCGTCCGGCCGGCAACGGCGCAGTTGCTCAAGGACGTAGGCCTCAGCCGCATGGTCCGCGGCGGTCACCACGTCAGAAACCGAAGTCTTCCGTTCTCCTTGCAACCCGCCCATCCGCATCAGCAGGGCAAGCTGCCCGGCTTCCCGGACCAGGGCCGCAGCGAGTTCGTAGTCGTCGAGCGATGGATCAAGTTCTGTGGCGGAGTGCCTGCCAGTGGTCATGGGTCCAGCTTATGTGGCGGGATAATGAATGACATGGCCAAGACCCCAGCCCAACGCATCAAAAAGCACGGCGCCAATGCCGCTGTCCCCCAGCACCACTTGCCGTCGGTGATCAATCCCACCACCCAGCGGTCCCCGGAGAAGGCGCAGAACAACGGGCGCCTCATTGTGATTGCCGGGGTTGTGGCCAGCCTTTTCCTGTTCTGGTACGTGCATCTGCTGACCCTGAACCAGATGACCCAGCTGTCCGGCGGTATGTCCATGCCCGATTCCCTCATCGGCGGGTTCTCTACCGACTACGTCCATCAATTGCATGGCGCCATGACGGACGACGCCCGGGGACAGCTCAGCTACATCCACAAAACCGCCGGAACCCTGTTTCCGCTGATCTTCGGCTTCACTTGGCTTCTGCTCATCGGCACCAATGTGGCCGGAAAGGCACTGCGCTGGGCTCTGTGGGCTGCCCCCCTGCTATTCGCGGTGGTCCGTTTGTGGAGCAACGTGGCGGTTGACGCTGCGCTCGGATCTGCAACGCCCGTCGCCGGCCAGGTGGCTTTGGCTTCCACGCTCACCATTGTGGGCTGGGTACTGTTCCTGCTGAGCCTCTTGGCTGGCGGCGCGGCTGTGTTCCTTGGCCGGCGTTCCAAGAAGAGCGCCTAACTGGGCCAACGCCCTTTAGGCGCGACTCCTGATCAGAATCAGTCTTCCGAATCGGGCCCCGGAGCGAGCATCTCCCGCGCTTGGAGGGCACGCTGGTGCGCGCCGGCTTTGTCGAAGCGATCGGCCGCTTCGACCAGGCTTTCTTTCGCTGCCTGCTGGTTCCCGGTACCGGCTTGGGCCCGCGCCATCAAGAGGTAGACCTCACCTGCCATCTGCGCGGGCAGTTGGTCAGCGCGGCCCCTGATTTCGTGCAGCAGCTCAAGCGCCGCCCCGGCGTCTCCCGCCAGGTAGTTCCAATGCGCGCGGTTGAGTCGAAGCAGGAGAATTTCCTCTTCGCTGCCACCGACGACATCGGTGGCAAGCTCCGCCCGTTCAATGCACCGCAGGGTGGCCGCATCTGCCACTTCAGCGGCCAGCCTCATCGCTGCCGACGCCTTGTTGAATTTGGCCCAGACATCAAGGTTCCGAGACGGGGAAAAGGTTTCCGCGGCAAGCTCATGGTAGTGGAGCCCTTCATCGACCTTGTCGCAAAGGAAGGCCACATTGCCGATCACCCAGTACGCCTTGCCGGCCAACTGATCATCCATTTCATCGGAGATTCTTTCCGAGAGAGACAGGCACTCCTCCCAAGCCTCCTCAAGTTTTCCGGATTCGCCGAACGCCGCGATCAGTGCCTGCCGTGCGTGGACGTCGATTTCCATGTCTGCGTCGTCATCAACCAAGCCGACTGCCGACGCCGCAGCCGAGGTGGCCATCTCCAAGAGCCCTTCACCCCGCAGGGAGTTCGCCATCAAGATGAGTGCCCGGGCACGGTGTTGGGGTGAAGCCACAGCCAACGATGCCTCGGAAAGGGACCTCGCCAGGGCAGTGCTCGCGGCGAAATCACCTGCGTCGAGAAGATTCTCTGCTTGAAGGAAAGTCATGTTCCACCATCCGGCGGAATCGCCCTCATCAAGGGCAATATCGGCGGCCGAGCGCGCACCATCGGCAGCCTTGGCGAAGTCATGGCTGGCCCGGTGACCTCTCGCTTGCAGTTCCGCGGCGGCGTACGACGGCGCAACCTTCTTTTCTCCCATGGCTCCATTATGTCCCTGAGACACTCCGCCGATGATTCAGGCGAGCGTTTAGCATGTTTCTGCACCGTGTGGACGAACACTGATGACACGGCGTGTCGTTACTCTTATAATGAGCGTGCTTCACTTCGTTCACTCCAGTCGCATCAGTCCCAAAACATCAGGAGCTTTCGCATGAAAAGAACTCTCGCCGCCCTCCTCGCGGCAGCAGCAATCTTGCTCGCAGGAATTACCGGCTCGGCAGCAGTGTCCGCCAGCAGCCAGAGTCCCTCGCAGGATTCGTCCATAGCCACTGGCTGGTGGCCGAACTTCGCCCAGAACTCGGCAGAGGCCACAGGCTGGTGGCCGAACTTCGCCCAGAACTCGGCAGAGGCCACAGGCTGGTGGCCCAACGCCACTACGCAGGGCTCGCCTCAGGCCACTGGCTGGTGGCCCAACTCCGCCACCAACTCCACCCCTTCCAACTAGCTACAGCTGAAAGGCACCGGACCTGAGGTCCGGTGCCTTTCTGTTGCCTGCCTTCCGTACCGGGAGGAGGCGTGCTCAGGTGGCGCGCAGCAGTTCCGCGAATTTTTCTGCTGCCATGGGCCGGCCAAAGTAATACCCCTGGCCACTGGCGCAGCCCAGGCGGGCAAGCTCAGCCGCCTGCTCCGCCGTTTCGATGCCCTCGGCAACGGCCTGCATTCCGCATGCATGAATGAGCTGGAGAACAGCCGCCACAAAGTCCCGTTCCTTGTCGTCCGTGCCCAGGCCTTGGATAAGGGAGCGGTCGATCTTGACCACGTTGACGGGAAGGCTGCGCAGGTAGCTGATGGACGAATAGCCGGTGCCGAAATCGTCGATTTCCAAGCGGATACCCAGACGCCGGAGGCCGGTCAGAGAGTATTTGTCGATGTCGCTGCCGTTCACCGCCATTGACTCCGTCAGCTCGATGACCAGCTTGGACGCCTCCACTCCGGTTTCGGCGAGCACTTCCCGCACATGCTCGATCAATTCCAGGCTTTGCAGTTCGGTTGTCGAAATATTGACCCGCATGCTGAAGTCTTCGTCCACGCCCGGGCCGTCCAGCCACTCGCGCAATTGCTGCATCGCCCGCCGAAGAACCCAATAGCCGAGATCGATGATGATTCCGGTTTCCTCAGCCAGAGGGATGAATGCATCCGGCATCAACAATCCCCTGTCGGGGTGATTCCACCGCACGAGCGCTTCAGCGCCTTCAATCCGGCCCGAGGCCAACTCGACAACCGGCTGGAAGTGGAGGACCAGCTGATCTGTCCGGATGGCTTCACGCAGCTCGGAGATCATGAGTCCTTGGAGTCGGCGCGCATACAACAAAGCCGGCTCGAAAACCCTGACGCTGCTCCCCGGCTCGGCCTTTGCCGCATACATGGCCGTATCGGCTTCCATCACGAGGTCGTCCACGGACTGTCCGGGCTCGGCGACCCGGAGCCCGATGCTGGTTCCACAGATGATCCGGACTTCGCCAATGTCGATGCTCTCACCGACTGCCCGGAGGATCCGCTTGGCAACGCCCCTCGCGTGAGCCGCATTGGATTTGGGCAGCATGACGGCGAATTCGTCCCCGCCGAGCCTGGCCACCATGTCAGTGTCGCGGACCGCGGCGAGCAGGCGCCTGGCCGTGACCTTCAAGACGGTGTCCCCTGCGCCGTGCCCCAACGTGTCGTTGATCCCCTTGAATGAGTTCAAGTCCAAAACGAGCAATGCGGGTGGGAGCTCGCCCCGTTCGGATTCGACGAGTTCATGGTTCAGCGCCCTTTCGAGTGCCGTGCGGTTGGCCAACTGGGTCAGCGGATCAGTGAGCGCCATCCTTTCGAGTTCGATCTGGGCCTCGCGCAGCATGGCTGTCCGGCTTTCTACCCGTTCCTCGAGCTCCTGGTAGATGGCTTGGAGATCGTCCGCCATGAGGTTGATCCCCGTAATGACAGCAGCCACTTCGTCCCGCGGGCCGGAGACCGGGATCCTCGTGCTGAGGTCGCCGTCCGCAATCCGGACCACCCCTTCAACAAGGGCAAGGAGCCGAGGGTCCTGGGGCTCATGATCCACGGTGGTGCTCTCTCAACCAGTCACGGGCTTCGGCCTCGGAGGTGAAGAACTGTCCTGGCAGGGAGCCTGGCTTCGCGCGCAGGAGAAAGTGCGCGATCACCCGGTCCACAGGACTCTCCCCCAAGAGGGCACAGGCTGAAACGGCCACGGAATTCGAGTACGTCAGGCGTGCGTCGTCCGTGACGGACAGTACTCCGGTCACTCTGAGCAGAAGAGGAAGCCTTCTCCCGTCCGCAAACATTCGAACGGCTGCCGCGGCCGCCCGCGCTTCCGGCGAGCGGACTACGGAGTTCGGCGGCAGGGTGACTTCGACAATCCCGTCCTCCGCCAAGTCGACGGTGATCTGATCGGCAGGGGCCGGCACGTCTTCGGATGAAGCATCCAAGGCATCATCGGGAAGCCGGGCGGGCAGTGTCTGGGCGCTCATCGCTGCGTGGCCTGCCGTCGGACGATCGGCCCGTGGGGGTCCATAAGGGCACTGCCCGAGAGCCCGGAAGCTGCCCTTATGGGGAATATATCGCCTGCGTGTCCCGGACGACGCAGAACAAGCTGATGAGTCATGGGTCCTATGTTCTGCCGTGTCGATCAATTTAGTCTGCGCCAAGACTGCGTGGAACCCTCAGCCCGGCGCCATTCCGGTGAGTGCACTCATGATAGTGCAAAGATTGCCCATCCGCTGACACGAGGCTACCCGCGAAAACTCAGCGTTTTGCAAGCCGCGCCGCCGTTCGCCGTACTTCCCGAACCCTTTGCGCCACCACTAGCCCGGCGGCGGAAAATCCGATCGTGACCGGATAAGCCATCAGGCGTTCCAAGGTTCCAGGCTCGGGGACATCCATCCTTGTCAGGCCGCCGACCACGAGGGCGCCCAGCGTCAACGTCCCGCACGCCACGATGAACCACCCCATGGGCGTATGGGGCAGCCAGAGTACCCCGAGGAGCAACAGTGCTAATGCTCCACCGATGAAGAACATGAGGGCGCCCACGAGGTGGAAGGGAGATCCAAGGTCTTCCGGCACAAAACCAACAACCACGGTTCCCAGCCCGGAGATACCCGCCAGGACCCGGACCGCGACGGCGGTGGGCCACGCTTTGCGGTAGGCGGCACCCTGCAGGATGCGCACTCCGGGACGGGCAGCTATGCAGAGGAGCGCCGAACTCAGCAGCAGCGCCCCGACAAGCATGCCGAGGCCCTGCACCACAAAGGAGGCATTCATAAGCAGATGCAGAGGCGAACAGACGTCGCGGTGCTCGTAGATCCCGCACCTGAGCGCGCCAAGATCGCTGATGAAGCCCGTCCGGCGATCGTAGGGCTCGGGACCGCGCCAGGCTTCGATCACCGCCGATTCGGCCACGAAATACTGCACCACGCTCAATTGGGCCCAGCCGCCGATGTTCGAACGGATGGTGCCCAGATCCGGGAGGTGGTCGCCGAAGGCGGCGGGCGCCGTCATCTGCTCTCTCATGCGGGCCAGCCTAGCGCGCGGCGTTCGGGGGCGCGGGCCGTCGGTGTTCGAGGGCTGCCCCGGCAGCTTGTATGCTTGTATGCGTGCCCGGCCAGCGGCTCCCAGGAGCTTCCAGCACGCGCACAGGCCCTCGTAGCTCAGTGGATAGAGCACGGCTCTCCTAAAGCCGGTGTCGTTGGTTCGATTCCAATCGAGGGCACTTGAAAGACCAGCTGCGCGAATCGTCTCCGGTGCAAGACCTGCGGGCCTACCTGCTGGGCAGCTGGACCGTGGAACGGTCCCTGTGGGACCGGGCGGGCGGCACCCGCGGTACGTTCACCGGCGTCGTGCGCTATTCAGGAACCCCCGACGGCGGGCTCCTCCTTCGCGAGGACGGCACCGTGACCTGGCCCAGCCACACGGGCCCGGCCTTCCGCGAATACCTCCTGCGCCCCTCGGGCTCTCCCGCCGCGATGGATGTCTACTTCCCGGATGGGAAACCGTTCCACCGCATGAGCTTCCGCCATCACGCCAACGAGGACAGCCACTGGTGCGATCCCGATGACTACAAAGTCAATTACCTCTGGGGCGGGCCGGATGCTTTCAGCTACGCCTGGGACGTCCACGGACCGGACAAGGATTTGCTGCTCGAATCCCGGCTAAGGAGAGAGCAATGACCCGCAACAATCCAGCCAAGGACCTGATAGTCGTCAGCGCGGTCTGCGTGTACGACGACGCCGGACGGCTGCTGACGGTGCGCAAGCGTGGCACGGACAAGTTCATGCATCCCGGGGGCAAGCCCGAACCAGGTGAAACCGCGGCGGAGACGGCATCCCGCGAGCTGGCCGAGGAAGTCGGAATCGACGTCGACCCGGCCGATCTGGAGCCCTTGGGGAGTTGGCTCGCCATCGCCGCCAACGAGGCCGCCACGGATATCCAGGCTACCGTCTTCACCGCACCGGGCATGTGGGAGGCCCATCCTTCGGCCGAGATCGCAGAGATCCGCTGGTTGGATCTCTCTGCTGAGCTTCCGGACGATTTGGCTCCACTCCTGACGGACCACGTCCTGCCCTTGCTCGCGAAAAAGTAGGGCCTCCCCGCACCGGGACAATGCTGCGGGTGACACTGCCTGAACTTCCCTGTTTTCCCATGAAAATCCGGTGAGAACTGGCTATAGTGATCGCACAGTTTGTTTTAACTTGATACAGGCTGCATTGTCAGATCCAGCTGGGGGATCGCATGCAATCTCTTGAAGAACGCCGACGCGCCCGGGGAGACGTCGGCGGGGAATCCGGCGCGGAAGTCCGCCGGGAACCGACGCAGTTCCGTGACACTCCTACGGAGGTCAAGGCCTACTCGACGGCGGGAATGGCAGGCTGGGCAGCGCAACTGGGTTCTCCCGCGCCCGAGGCTCCGCGTTCCCGCAGAATCGCCAGGACTGGTGGGATAGCTGCGATCGCAGCGTTGTTGCTCTACCTGACGTGGCGGATCGCATTCACCATGCCGCTTGGAGGCGGCGATCTTGTCATCGCTTGGACGCTGGTGACGTTTGAGGCCCTTCCCCTGACGGGGCTGGTCCTGAAATCCATCACGCTGTGGAACATCGACTGCTATGCGCCGGAGCCGGTTGCCGAACCACCCAATGGCATGAGGGTCGCCGTGCTGATCCCCACGTACAACGAACCCGTCGAGGTCCTTGCCCCCACCATCGCCGCCGCCTGCGCCCTTCAACCGAGCCACGAAACATGGGTGTTGGATGACGGGGACCGTCCATGGGTTGCCGAGATGTGCGCATCCTTCGGTGCGCGCATCGTCACCCGTGCCGAACATGACCATGCCAAGGCGGGCAACATGAACCACGCACTGGATCTCATGGCCGCCGAGGAAGCAGCAGGCAAGGACGCAATAGACATCATTGCCGTGCTGGACTGCGACCACGTACCCCTGCCGACGTTCCTGACAGCCACCTTGGGATGGTTCGCCGACGAGGAAATCGCCCTCGTCCAGGGGCCGCAGGCGTTCTACAACTCAGGGGCCTTCGACGACGACGGCATCTCAGGCGAACAGGGTTTGTTCTTCAACGTCCTGATGCCTTCGCGCAATGTTCCGGGCGCAGGGCCGTTCTGGTGCGGCTCAACCTCGCTGCTCCGGGTCAAGGCGCTTCGCGAGGTAGGCGGAGTGGCCACCGAGACGATCACCGAGGACATGCACACGACCCTCAAGCTCATCCGGCGCGGATGGAAGACCGTCTACCACCACCAGACGCTCGCTGTGGGCCTGGCCCCGGCAACAGCCGATCAATACCTGCTGCAGCGCCGACGCTGGGGCATGGGCGCGATGCAGATCCTGACCTACGAGCGTCTCTGGGCGGCCAAGAGCTGGATGACCTGGCGAAACTTCCACGAATACATCAACGGAACTTTATGGTGGCTGGAGGGCATTGCCACTTTGATTGCATTCATCATTCCCATGGCGGTCATGGTCTCAGGCGCCCAGACCTCCACCGCCGGGCCGGTGGAGTTCACCCTGGCCTTCGCAGCCATGTTCTGGGTCCGTTTGTGGGGCGCCCAGAGACTCATGCGCCACCAGATCCACTGGCCGACGGCGTTCGCCCTGCGGATTTTCCGCGTTCCTGTTGGGATGGCTTGCCTTTGGTGGCTCGTTTCCCGGAAATCCTTGGAGTTTCAAGTCACCCCGAAAGGCGCCGCGGAATTTCGACTCCGCGGACGGGCCCCGCGGATCCTCATTGTGCTGATCGTCATCGTTGCCGCGATTATTCTCTATGCGACCGCCGGAGTCTTCGGCTGGGTGCCTTGGCGGACAAGTCCGGGTTCCACGATTGCCGCCGGCGTCTGGCTGGTTCTGGCCGGGGTTGTCTTGGTGCTGGGAACACTCCGGATCAGAGCCGCCGAATTCGCCACATCACGCAGGAGCGCCCACAGGGTCACAGTCAAGGTACCTGTCACGATCGAGGGCGTCGCTGGAGAATTGCTTGACATCTCCATGGGAGGCGCCGCAGTTCGAGTGGAGGCCGACGCGCTGCCCGAGACCGGTCGCGTTCACCTCGCGCTGCCTGGGGCTGCACCGATTGCCCTGGACATCGTTCGGGTCTGGTCCACGTCGAGGGAAGGCCGCACGGCGTCTCTGCGGGTTCGCGACGGCGACTGGAACGCGTATCGAGGCCTCGCACTCTGGCTGTTCCATACTCCCGATGATGTCCTGCCGGGCTTTCCCCCTGGCGTCCCTGCCGTCGCAACCCGGGAGTCGGCATGAGCGGCCACACCCTGCGCAAGCCCACCCTGGCCTGGACAGTTGTCGTCACCGCTGCGGCGGTGGCCGTCCTGGCGATGGTCCTCGGGGCAAACCAAGGGTCGTCCGCGGCGCAGTCAGCCGGGGACCTCGCCATCCTGGCAGCCGCGCTGCTCGCCACAGTCAGTTGTGCCCGGGCAGCACGGCGCAAAGACGAAAGCTCCCGTGCGTGGCGGGTCATGGCTCTTGCCACCTTGCTCTGGACCATCGGTCAAGCAATCTGGACCTTCTATGGGTTGACGCTCGACCATGACTATCCCTATCCCTCCCTAGCCGACGCCGCTTTCGTCGGCTATTCGATCCCGGCCGCGATTGCCCTCTACTTGTTCCCGCGTCCCCGGGTTTCCCGGGTTGCTTTCGTGCGCGCACTCCTGGATTCGGCAGTGATCGCCTCCGCCGTGCTGTTCATGAGCTGGGCCACTGTCCTCGGTTCCATGTACAGGGCGGAAGACCAGGAAACCCTCGCCCATCTCACTGGCCTGGCCTATCCCGTTGCCGATATCGTGATGGTCTCCATAGTCCTCATGCTCACGATGCGGAGAGCACCGGGAGAACGCCTCAGATGGGTCTGCCTGGGTGGCGGGCTCCTCGTCCTGGCGATCACTGACAGTACCTATGTGAAGCTGACCTCCGACAACATCACGGGGCTCACCGGGACTCCCCTGGCGGCTGGCTGGATCGCGGCCTTCCTTCTGATCGCGCTCGCCCCTCTGGTCCCCTACGCCCCCCGTCCCCGGACGGACCGGCGCCTCTACACCCTTGCGTTGGAGCTCCTCCCCTACGTCCCCGTCTTCGGTGCAGTCATGGTGGCGCCCATACGCGTCGGGCGTCCCAGCGACCCCTTCCTCCAAACCGTAGGCCTTACGGTGCTGGCCCTGGCCATCACCCGCCAGATCCTCATGATCCTGGAGAACATCAACCTCACGCGGGATCTTGAATCCAAAGTTGCCGAGCGCACGTCGGAGCTCGAAGGCTTGGGCGCGATCGTCAACTCTTCGGCAGATGCCATTGTGGGCAAGACCCTGGACGGTGTCATCACCAGCTGGAATCCCGGAGCAGAACGGATCTACGGATACAGCGCCGCGGAGGCAATCGGCAGGAATGTTTCCTTCATCATTCCGGACGAGCTTCAGGACGAGGAAAAAGAACTCTTGGCAGCCATCAGGGCCGGCGGGGAAACCCACAGCTACGAAACAGCACGGGTCCGCATCGACGGTTCGATCGTTCCGGTCTCGCTGACGATGTCCCCGATCCGCGGGACGGACGGCATCCGCGGAGTCGCCACGATCGCCCAGGACATCACGGAACGCAGGATCGCCCAGGCCGAGTTGGTGACTGCCCGGGAAGCCGCCGAGGAAGCCAGCCGCTTGAAGTCGGAGTTCCTCGCGACCATGAGCCATGAGATCCGCACACCGATGAACGGTGTGATCGGGCTAACTGGATTGTTGCTGGACACTACCTTGGAGGAAACCCAGCGCCAATATGCCGAGGGCGTCAAGGGCGCGGGCGAAGCCCTGCTGACCCTGATCAATGACATTCTGGACTTCTCGAAACTCGAAGCCGGCAAGGTCGATCTGGACCCCGCGCCCTTCAATCCACGCACCCTGGTGGAGGAACTCGCAGTCCTCCTCGCCGAAACCGCACAGGCAAAAGGCCTGGAGCTGATTGCGTACTGCCGCCCGGAAGTTCCGGCGATGCTGGTGGGTGACGCCGGCCGCATCAGGCAGATCCTGCTCAATCTGGCCTCAAACGCAGTGAAGTTCACTCCCTCAGGAGAAGTCGTCATGAGCGTGAAGCTCGTGGAGCAAGAATCCGCAAACGCGCGGGTACGCTTCGAAGTCCGCGACACCGGGATCGGGATCGAGCCGGCAGACCATCTCAGGCTCTTCGAATCGTTCTCGCAGGCCGACGCCTCAACCACCCGGCGGTACGGCGGAACCGGCCTCGGACTGGCGATCTCGCGGAGGCTTACCGAGGTGATGGGCGGCGAGATCGGGGTGGACAGTTCCTTGGGCAACGGCAGCACTTTCTGGGCCACCCTTCCCTTGGCGGTGAGCGGGCCTGCCGCAGCTCCGCCGTCGATCTCGCCCGAGCAACTGACGGGACTCCGGGTCCTGGTGGTGGACGACAACTCGACCAACCGGCTGGTGCTGCAGGCGCAATTGGCGGGCTGGCGGATGAATCCGGAGGCTGTCGGCGACGCCCAACAGGGCTTGGACCGTTGCCGCGAAGAAGCGGCCGCCGGACGTCCCTTCGACATTGCCGTGCTGGACATGTGCATGCCCGACATGAACGGCTTGGAGCTGGCCCACAAGCTGAGCAACGACGTCGCTCTCGCATCCACGCGGATCATCATGCTGACGTCCACCATGAATGTGGACAAAGGCGAACTCGTGGCCGCCGGGGTCCAGGAGTGGTTGACGAAGCCCGTGCGCAGCTCCGAGTTCTACGACCGCCTCATGCGTCTCGTCGCGACACGTCCGATCGCGGCTCCCGCGGTTTCTCCCGCAATTCCGGTGACCATCAGCCAACCTTCGCGGGGCCTGATTTTGGTCGTCGAGGACAACGAGGTCAACCAGCTCGTAGCCCGCAGCATGGTTGCGAAGCTCGGGTACGAGGCCGACGTCGTAGCTGACGGCAACGAAGCAGTCGCCGCGACTGCGGCAACAGAGTATGCCGCGGTCCTGATGGACTGCCATATGCCCGTCATGGACGGGTTCGAGGCCACCAAGGCCATCCGGGCACGGAACGATGGCCGCAAGCGGCTCCCCGTCATTGCCATGACCGCAGGCGCCCTGGATGAGGACCGTGAGCGCTGCCTCGCGGCCGGCATGGACGACTATTTGACGAAACCGGTGGACGTGGACAAATTGGACCGGGTTCTCTCGCGATGGATACCGGAAACATCCAAGGAAGATACCGGCCCCGCCCTCGACCCCGCGAGGCTGGAGACGTTGCGCGACCTCGGCCCGGCAGACGGACTGGGATTGCTGCCTGCCGCGGCCCAAGCCTTCAGGCAAGACATTCAACCGAGCCTGCAAGCACTCCGTCAGGCTTTGGACAACGGAAGCGGAGACTCTTTTAGACAGGTGGCCCACAAATTGAAAGGCGCCGCAGCCAACATCGGAGCCGCCCGCGTCGCCCGGATGTGCGAGGCCTTGGAACGCAGCTCATCAAGCGGCAAGCCTGTCGATCCCGCGCTCCTGGCCGACCTTGAAGCCGAACTTGACCTCGTTGACAAAGCGTTGGACCACGCCCTGTCGGTGGCCTCGTGAAGGTCCTGGTGGCGGACGACGACTTCGGTTCGCGTCTGGTGGCGAAGGCGGCAGTGGAGCAGTCCGGCCATGAATGCATCGTGGCCGCGGACGGCAGCGCCGCATGGGAGCTTTACAGGCAACACCGGCCGCAAGTCGTCGTGACTGACCTGATGATGCCCGGACTCAACGGACTGGAGCTGTGCCGCGCCATCCGCAGCGCGGAAGAGGACTCCTACACCTATCTTGTCCTTGTCACCTCGAAGGATTCACGTGAGGACGTGGTCGCGGGCATGCAGGCCGGTGCTGATGATTACGTGGCCAAGCCGCTTGACCCGTTCGCCCTGCATACCCGGCTGTTGGTGGCACAAAGGGTGACTTCGCTGCATACGGATCTTGCCCGCTACCGTGCCGCGCTCGCGGAGCAAGCGCGCACCGATCCCCTGACGAAGCTCCACAACCGGCTGAAGCTCTCGGAGGACCTGGAACAGCTGCACCACGCAAGCGCACGGTACGGCACCGACTACAGCCTGGCGATCTGCGACGTGGACAATTTCAAGAGATACAACGATCTATACGGCCACCAGGCCGGTGACCTCGCCTTGCAGTCGGTTGCGGCCTCCCTTGCCCGCCAAGGGCGCGAAAGCGACGGAATCTACCGCTTCGGCGGGGAAGAATTCCTCTTCCTGCTGCCCGGCCAGACGGTATCCGGCGCTGAAGCAAGGCTCGTCCGGGCCCTGGAGGCTGTGCGGGACCTGGGCATCGCGCATTCAGGGAACCCCTCGGGCACCCTGACCCTGAGCGCTGGTCTCTCGGCCTTTGTCCCCGACCACCGGGTCAGCAGCGAACGGCTCCTCAAGGAAGCCGACATGGCGTTGTACGCCGCCAAGTCCGCCGGCCGCAACCGCGTGGAAGTTGCGCCGGAAGTTCGCCAGCACACCCGGAGCTGAGCGGCGTCGAACTGCCGGCACCGCGCCTACAGCTCCGGAACAGCTTCCTGTGCCACAGCCGTCGCCTCCGCGAACTGGGTGTTGTACAGCTCGGCGTAGCGACCGTCCGCGGCGAGGAGCTCTGCGTGCGTGCCGCGCTCAACGATCGATCCGTCCTCCACTACCAGGATGACATCGGCCGCCCGGATGGTGGAGAGGCGGTGGGCGATCACGACGGCGGTGCGTCCCTCGAGTGCCTCGCCCAAGGCCGCCTGGACGGCGGCTTCGTTCGTGGAATCCAGCGCCGCCGTGGCTTCGTCGAGGATGACGACCCTCGGTTGGGCGATGAGGAGGCGTGCGATGGTGAGCCGCTGGCGTTCCCCGCCGGAAAGGCGGTAGCCGCGCTCCCCCACGACGGTCTCCAGGCCATCCGGCAAGGAGCGGACCATCGCTTCGAGCCGGGCGCGCCGAAGCACGTCCCACATTTCCGCGTCCGTCGCTCCTGGCCGGGCCAACCGCAAGTTGGAGGCGATGCTTTCATGGAAGAGGTGGCCATCCTGGGTGACCATGCCCAGGGTCGCCCGGAGGGAGTCGAACGTTGCGTCCCGGACATCCAGGCCGGTACCTCGCCCGTGCCCGCCCAATCGCACGGCGCCGGAGTCGACGTCGTACAGGCGGGACAGCAGTTGGGCCACGGTTGACTTGCCCGCGCCCGAGGACCCTACGAGCGCCACGGTTTGCCCGGGCTCCACGCGGAAGCTGATTCCATGCAGGACCTCTTCGCCGCCGCGGGTATCAAGCGTCGCCACATCCTCCAGCGACGCAAGGGACACCTTCTCCGCGGACGGATAGCCGAAGCGGACGTCGTCGAACTCCACGGCAACGGGTCCCGAAGGCACCGCGACGGCGTCGGGCTTCTCCTGGATGAGCGGCTTAAGGTCCAGGATCTCGAAGACCCGCTCGAAGCTGACCAGCGCGCTCATGACCTCAACGTGGGCACTCGACAACGCGGTGAGCGGCGCATAGAGGCGGGTGAGCAGCAGCGCCAGCACGACGACGTCGCCCGCTGCCAGCTGCCCGCTCAGCGCAAGCCAACCGCCCAGTCCGTAAACGAGCGAGAGGGCCAGTGCGGAAACCAGTGTCAGTGCGGTGATGAACGTGAACTGCAACATGGCGGTGCGGACACCGATGTCCCGCACACGGCCGGCGCGCAGGGCGAACTCGGCGGACTCTTCATCCGGGCGGCCGAACAGTTTGACGAGCGTGGCGCCGGGTGCGGAGAAACGCTCTGTCATTTGGGTTCCCATGGCCGCGTTGTGGGACGCGGCTTCACGCCGGAGGTCGGCCAGCTTGGAGCCCATGCGGCGTGCGGGGATGAGGAAGATCGGCAGAAGCACCATCGCCAGGACGGTGACGAGCCAGGACGTGTTGAGCATGACCACGAGGGTCAGGACCAAGGACACGACGTTGCTGACCACTCCGGAGAGCGTGCCGGCGAAAGCCGACTGGGCTCCGATGACGTCGTTGTTGAGCCGGCTGACGAGGGCTCCGGTGCGGGTCCGGGTGAAGAAGGCGATGGGCATGCGCTGCACATGGTCGAACACCCGTGTCCGCAGGTCAACGATCACGCCTTCGCCGATCACGGAAGACAGCCACCGGGTCAGCAGTCCCACCCCGGCGTCGGCAACGGCCACGGCAGCGATGAGCGCGGCCAGCCCGATCACAACGTCCACGCCTGCATGGGCGATGAGCGCGTTCACCACCTTGCCGGCCAACACCGGGGTGGCCACCGCAAGGAATGCGCCGGCGATGGAGGCCAGTACGAAGGCAATCAGCTTGTTACGGTAGGGTTTCGCGAAAGCGAGCACGCGCTTGATGGTTTCCCGCGAAAACGGCTGGGAGCCGCTCTTGGCGCGGGTGATGTTGTAGAGCGAGCGCCAGGCGACGCCATCCATGCTCATGGCTTGTGATTCCCCATTCCGGAAGTGTGGTGCAGTTCGGTCACGGTGCCGTTGTCAAGGTGCCAGCGGGAATCGAGCCGGACGTTTTCGAGCAAGCGGCGGTCGTGCGTGACCAGCAGGAGCGCGCCTTCGTAGCCGTCGAGCGCATCCTCAAGCTGCTCGATCGCCGGCAGGTCGAGGTGGTTGGTGGGTTCGTCGAGGACCAGCAGGTTGACGCCGCGGGCCTGCAGCAGCGCGAGCGCCGCGCGGGTGCGTTCGCCCGGGGACAAGGAATCCACGGTCCGGGAGGTGTGGTCCGCCTTGAGGCCGAACTTGGCCAGCAGGGTGCGGACATCCGCGGAGTTCCATTCGATCAGGACGGATTCGACGGCGTCTGCCAGGGTGAGGTGCCCCGCCAGCAGTCCGCGGGCTTGGTCGATCTCGCCGATCGCCACGGACGCACCCATGGATGCGTCTCCGGCGTCGGGCTGTTGAAGCCCCAGCAGCAGGCGAAGGAGGGTGGACTTTCCTGCCCCGTTGGGTCCGGTGATGCCAATGCGTTCGCCGGCGTTGAGCTGGAGATTGACCGGTCCCAGCGTGAAGTCGCCTTGATGTGCCACGACGTCGCGCAAGGTTGCGACGACGGAGCTGGAGCGCGGAGCCTGGCCGATGCTGAACTGCAGCTGCCATTCCTTGCGCGGCTCTTCCACCTCGTCAAGCCGGGCGATGCGGGACTCCATCTGTCGGACTTTCTGGGCCTGCTTCTCCGAGGACTCCACGCTCGCAGCCCTGCGGATTTTGTCGTTGTCCGGGCTCTTCTTCATGGCGTTGCGGACGCCCTGCGAGCTCCATTCGCGCTGCGTCCGGGCCCGGGACACGAGATCAGCCTTGGTGTTGGCGAATTCCTCGTAGCGTTCGCGGGCGTGCCGTTTTGCCACCGCCCGCTCCTCGAGGAAGGAATCGTAACCGCCGTCGTAGACCGCCACGCTATTCTGGGCCAGGTCCAGTTCCAGCACCTTGGTGATGCAGCGTGTCAGGAACTCCCGGTCATGCGAGACCAATACGGCGCCACCGCGAAGGCCCTGGACGAATGATTCAAGCCGGGCGAGTCCGTCGAGGTCCAGGTCATTGGTTGGTTCGTCGAGGAGCACGACGTCGAAGCGGCTCAGCAGGAGCGCCGCCAAGGCAACGCGCGCAGCCTGCCCACCGGACAGGCCCATCATGAGCGCATCCGGACCCGATTCCAGGCCAAGGTCCGCCAATACCGCGGGGATCCGGTCCTCCAGGTCCGCGGCACCCGATGCCATCCAGCGGTCAAAAGCCAAGGAATACGCGTCGTCGGCATCCGGGGTCCCGGCCGCGAGCCCCTCGGCGCCGGTTTCCATCTCGGCCGTGGCCTGGGCGCAACCGGTGCGGCGCGCAATGTAGGCGGCCACGGTTTCGCCGGGGGTGCGTTCGTGTTCCTGGGGCAGCCAACCGACAAAGGCGTCGCTGGGAGCGAGGCTGACCGAGCCCTCTTGGGGGCGGTCAGCTCCTGCGAGGATGCGCAGCAGGGTGGATTTCCCGGCGCCGTTGGCGCCGACGACACCCACGACGTCTCCTGGCGCGACGGTGAGGGAGAGCTTCGAGAACAAGGTGCGGTGACCGTGGCCGCCGGAGAGCTCTTTGGCGACAAGCGTTGCAGTCATTGGTCTATCCTCTCACTGCTCCGCCCTTGAGCGGAAAGACCGGGGCATGGAAGAACCCGCTGGTCCGTACTTGGGGGGTGTGCGGACCAGCGGGTTCGAGAATCAAGCATAATTCAATGTGCGCGCATCGTAAAATCGACCTCGCAGTCCTCGCAGGTACCGTCTTCCAGAAACCTCCTGCGGGAACCGTCTATCAGAAAGTGGTTCATGTCCCTCCCCTCCAAGGCGTTCCAACGCTGGCTGCACGGGATCGCCCCGAACACCAGCACGGCCGATGTCTGCCGCTCTTCGGGAGTGAAACGCACCACGCTGGCCCAGCAATTGGTCCGCGGCAAGGTGGCCGAGAGTTCGCTCGTGAGCATCAGCCGGGCCTTCGACATGAATCCCTTCGACGCATTGGCACAATTCGAGGCGTACGCGGCGCTTCGCGGGACCCCGATTCCCCCCACTGATGCCGAACTCGTCAGCCAGGTCTCCACCATGGACCTGCTTCGTGCAGTCCTCGAGCGCTCGGACCCCCGGGACGGCGTCCCGTCGTTGGTCCTGGCGGAGACCCCGCACCCGAGTTCAGTCAGGAACTGGGTGGACGCGATCGACGACGGCGAGCTGCGCCACCGGGTGAGCGGCGCCACCGGGATCGCACCGCAGAACTTCTCCGCGCACCTGACAGCCAACCGCCTGCCCCCGGAACTGGCCTTGGCAACGTCCCGGGCGGCCGGCGTCGGACCGGCCGGAGGCCTCGTGGCCAGCGGCCTCGTCACCGAGGCGGAGGCGGGATGGCCCCCTGGTGCGCGGAGGGACGCCCTGGACCGGATGACCGAAGGCGAACTGGCACTGTTGGCCGGAGAGCGGCTGCAGGCCCTCGGCAAGGCCCTGCGCCGCCATGAGCATGAGCTCGACCACACGAACAGAATCTGGGAGAACCTGGGATGACCACCGTGTTGGCGTGGGCCACCCTCTCCATTTGCCTCGTCTTGACGGCCATTCGCATTCCGAGCGCCGTCCGGGGCGAGAACCGGATGATGTTCGTCCTGTTCGCACTGATTTCCCTCGACATCCTGCTGAGCATCGAGGGTCCTTATTTGTTGATCGACGCGTGGCTGGGCAGCTTCAACCTCTGTAACCTGCTGCTTCGGTTCATGCTGTACGGAACGTTCCTGCTCATGGGCATCAAGGTGGCGAGGGCCTTCGCTTCGCCCGGCGGCGAACGAGCCATCCGTGGCCCCGTTGGCTTGGCCGTTTTGGGAGCAACCGCGGTCCTCACGGCATTCTTCTTCTTCTCGATGGACACCTCAGGCTCCACCGTGGGCCTGGCCGGACTGGATCAGGGTCCGTCCCTCGAGGTCTACGCGGCTTTGGGCAGGTTCTACCCGGGCTACGTTGCCGTATGCCTCATCCCGGGGATCTGGCGATCCATTCGAGGTTCGGGTCCCGTTTTGCTCCGGGTCGCCTCCGCGACATTGCTCCTGGGCCTTGGGTTGCTGATCGTTTCGCAGGTCTTTCCGCTCATCCCGCTATCCAATACGTGGTTGCGGCCCCTCATCAACTACTTTGCCGCTCTGGCGACAGCGCTTGGCTTGGGAGGCATCTGGCTGTCCAAAATCGTTGCAAGCCGGACCCGCCGCACGGTAACGTAAAAACATACCGCGTAACCTCTTTCATAAATCCATTATATCGTGCCATAATTATGAATGTGTGAAGGCGACGCAGCCTGACCTTTGAATCAATGAACGGGTTTCCAAGGTTCGTGGCGCGTGCGGAAGCACTTTTGGGGGGATGAGTGGTGGCGGGCTGTTGGGGACCGCCCCCACTCAGCCTTTTTAAGCGTCCTCCCGTGTACGCCCGCACCACCCGGGTACGGTCCCGTGACTAAGATGGCTCTCATGAAGAGCCTGCTTACCCGCCGCACAGCACTGTCCGCAACCCTTGCCGCCGTCGCGCTGGCACTGACCGCTTGCGGCGGCGGCTCCTCGCCGTCGTCGACGTCGGGTGGAGACACCTCGCTGTCGGCCATCAAGTCCAAGGGCGAGATCGTCATCGCCACGGAAGGCACGTACCGGCCGTTCAGCTTCCACGAGAACGGGGCCGGTCCCCTCACGGGCTTCGACGTCGAGATCGCCCAGGCCGTGGCCGCCAAGCTCGGGGTAAAGGCGACCTTCCAGGAAACCCAGTTCGATGGCATCTTCGCGGGCCTGGATTCCAAGCGCTTCGACACTATTGCCAACCAGATTTCCATCAACCCCGAGCGCACGGCCAAGTATGACTTCTCGGCGCCTTACACGATCTCCAATGGCGTCGTCGTGACCAAGTCGGACAACAACTCCATCAACAGCTTCGCCGATCTCAAGGGCAAGACCACCGCCCAGTCGTTGACCAGCAACTTCTACAAGATGGCAGTTGACGCAGGCGCCAACGTCCAGTCCGTCGAAGGCTGGGCGCAGGCCGCCACACTGGTGCGCCAAGGCCGCGTCGACGCAACCGTCAACGACAAGCTGACCTACCTCGACTACGCCAAGAGCACCCCGGACTCCGGCTTGAAGATCGCCGCAGAAACCACCGACAAGACGCAGAGCGCCATGGTCTTCCGCAAGGGATCCACCGAACTCAAGAGCGCAGTGGACAAAGCACTCACGGACCTTCGAGCCGACGGCACCCTCGCCAAGATCTCCCAGAAGTACTTCGGCGCAGACGTTACCAAGTAGCCGGCGGCCAAGCAGATGACCTTCAACTGGGACCTCGTCTGGAGTTCCTTCGGGCCAATCATCGGCGGCGCCGTCACAGGAACCATCCCCTTGACCCTGGCCTCGTTCGCGTTTGGCCTGGCGTTGGCGCTGCTCGTCGCCCTCTTGCGCCTGAGCCCCAACAGGCTGCTCTCCGGCGTCGCGCGCTTCTACGTCTCCGTGATCCGCGGGACTCCCCTCCTGGTGCAGTTGTTCGTGATCTTCTATGGCCTCCCGAGCCTCGGCGTGAAGCTGGAGCCGTGGCCGAGCGCCATCATCGCGTTTTCCCTCAACGTGGGCGGCTACGCTGCCGAGGTCATCCGCGCCGCGATCCTGTCGGTGCCCAAGGGCCAATGGGAGGCCGGCCACACGATCGGCATGTCGCGGCCGCAAACGCTCGTGCGGATCATCCTCCCGCAAGCGGCCAGGGTGTCGGTGCCTCCACTGTCCAACACCTTCATTTCGCTTGTGAAGGACACCTCGCTGGCTTCACTCATCCTGGTCACCGAGCTTTTCCGCAACGCCCAGCAGATCGCCGCGTTCAGCCAGGAATTCATGATCCTGTACCTCGAATCCGCACTGGTCTACTGGGTTATTTGCCTCGTCCTCTCCACGGGCCAATCCGCCCTGGAGCGCAGATTGGACCGTTATGTCGCCCACTGAGCCAAGCAACGCCCCCCAAGGGAACTCCGCGCTGGTGCTGTCCGCGCGGGACCTCGCCAAAGCCTTCGGCAGCAACGAGGTGCTGCGCGGCATCGACGTCGACGTCCGCCGCGGACAAGTGGTCGCCTTGATCGGGCCCTCGGGTTCGGGAAAGACGACGGTCCTGCGCTCGCTCAACGGTCTCGAAGTGCCCGACGCCGGCACGGTCACCTTCGGGGACGCCGACGCCGGTACGGTCCGGGGGTCCGGCGCAGGACTGACCCTCGATTTCGCCGGCACAGTGGGCAAACGGGAGATCGCCGCCCTCCGGGACCGCAGTGCCATGGTGTTCCAGCACTACAACCTGTTCCCGCACATGACTGTGCTCAAGAACATCATCGAAGGACCACTCCAAGTCCAGAAACGGCCCCGGGCTGAAGTCGTGGCAGAGGCCGAGCGGCTCCTCGCCCGGGTAGGCCTCGCAGACAAACGCGACGCGTACCCCTTCGAGCTGTCAGGCGGCCAGCAACAACGCGTGGGAATCGTGCGTGCCTTGGCCCTCAAACCCCAACTGCTGCTCTTCGACGAGCCCACCTCTGCCCTGGACCCGGAACTCGTGGGTGAAGTGCTGGGCGTCATCAAGGAACTTGCCGACGAAGGGTGGACCATGGTGATCGTGACGCACGAGCTCGCCTTCGCCCGCCAGGTTGCCGATGAAGTCATCTTCATGGACGGCGGCGTGGTGGTCGAGCGAGGGCCGGCCGCGGAGGTCTTGCGGGAGCCGCGCGAGGAACGCACCAAGCAATTCGTCAAACGCCTCCAACACGACGTCTGACCCCCAACTAGCTCGCATTTGTTGTCGTTTTGGGCTTCCAAAACGACATTAACTGCGAGTCAGTTGGGTGGGCCGGGCACGCGACGGCCTAGCGGCTGAATCGCAAGGTCACCAACTGGAACGGGCGCAGGGTCAATTCGGCGGCACCCGCTCCGGGCGTCAGACCGGGAGCCTCAACGGGGCGCTCCAGGAGATCCACTGATTGCACCATCCGGGAATCGAAGTTCGCCGTGATGAGGCCCGTGGAGCGTTCTCCCAGCGATTCATAAAGCCGCACGATCACATCTCCAGAGCCGTCCTCAGCAAGCTTGACGGCTTCGATGACCAGCGCCTGGTTGAACACCGCGAAAAGCGGCTCCACGGGGTTCGCCCCTGCCAGCAACCTCGGTTTCAGGTTGGTCCGATAGCCCTCCTCCACGGCCCCGCCGATGCTGGCGCCGGGCCGGATGCTCAGATCCAGGACGTGCACACCAAGGTCGGCCTGGGGGTCCGGGAACTTGGGCGCCCGCAGCAGTGAAACACGGACGTTGGTGGTGGTTCCGCCGTCGTCGCGGATGCTCCGGGTGACGTCGTGCCCGTAGCTTGCCGCGTTGGAGATGGCGACGCCGTAACCCGGCTCTGCCACGTGGATCCAGCGGTGGGCGCAGAATTCGAACTTGGCAGCTTCCCAGGACGTGTTGGTGTGCGTCGCCCGGAATACGTGCCCGAACTGGGTCTCCGAGGCGGAACGGTCAGCACGGACATCCAGCGGGAAACCGATCTTCAGCAGTTTCTCGTGTTCCTGCCAGTCCACCGCGGTGGAAATGCCGAGGGACTCCGCGCCAGCTTCGAGGGAGATGCGCTGCGTGATGGTGGAGGAGCCCACAGTCCGCTCCACCACGACGACGGCGTCCCAGCCCGCGCTTTCCAGCGTCACCGATCGCGCCTCGACTACCGAGACGACGTTCCGGCGGTAGAACTCGTCGATGTCCCAGGCATCCCATTCGTTGGGCGTGTCCCGGTGGAGCTCAAGGTGGTTGCCGAACATCCCGGGCGCAATGGCTTCGCGGCCGGTTGCGTAATCCGAGAGGGACGTCAGCAATCCGTTGGCGTCCAGCACCGCGCGGACGATGCCGTTGTCCAAAACATAGCCGCCGGCGCGTTCTGCGACGTTGACCGGACTATCCGGGCGGACCGCTTCCGCAGCGGCGAGAGCCGGAACACCGGTGCGCTCATGCGGGGCCGCATTGAGCAGGAACATGGTGTCCCCCTCGCCCAGGAGTGCTGACGCGGCACCCGCAATGATGCCTTCCAGCTCCCGGGCGATCGCGGCATAGTTCCGCTCCGCATCCTGGTGGACCCACGCGATGGAACTGCCCGGCAGGATGTCGTGGAACTGCTGCAGCAGTACAAGTCGCCACAATCGCTTGAGGTCCGCCGCGGGATAGGTGAACGAACCTGCAGTCCGTACTGCCGCCGTCGAGCACCAAAGCTCGGCCTCGCGCAACAGGTGTTCCGAGCGGCGGTTCCCCTGTTTGGTGTTGGCTTGGCTCGTGTAGGTGCCTCTGTGCAGCTCGAGGTACATCTCCCCCACCCAGACCGGGAGGTTGCGGTACTCGGCCTCGGCCTGCGTGAAGAACTCCTTTGCGGTTCCCATGCGCACCTTCGGCGAGCCTTCGAGGTCCGCCGTCCGGTGCGCTGCGGCAACCATTTCGCGCGTGGGTCCGCCACCGCCGTCGCCGTAACCGAAGGGAACCAGCGATATGGTGCCGCGGCCGTGCTCCCGGTAGTTGCGCTGGGCATGGGCGAGTTCGCGGCCGTGAAGCTCGGAGTTGTAGGTGTCCACGGGCGGGAAGTGGGTGAAAAGCCGCGTGCCGTCGATGCCCTCCCAATTGAAGGTGTGGTGCGGCATCTTATTGACCTGGTTCCAGGAGATCTTCTGGGTCAGGAACCACCGGGAACCAGCGGACTTGACGATCTGCGGGAGGGCCCCGGAATATCCGAAGGAGTCGGGCAGCCAGGCCTCCTGGCAGTCGATGCCGAACTCCTGCAGGAAGAAGCTCTTGCCCTCCACGAATTGCCGGGCCATTGCCTCGCCGCCGGGCATGTTGGTGTCCGATTCCACCCACATGCCGCCGACCGGCACGAACTGCCCTGCCTTGACCTTCTCCCGGATCCGGATGAACAGCTCGGGATAGAACTCCTTCATCCACGCCAATTGCTGCGCCGAGGAGCAGGAGAAGACGAAATCGGGGCTCTCGTCCATGAGGGCGACAACGTTGGAGAACGTGCGGGCGCATTTGCGGATGGTTTCACGGACCGGCCATAGCCACGCCGAGTCGATGTGTGCGTGGCCGGTGGCCAGTAGTTCGTGGGCCGAGGCGTAAGCTGGCCGGCTCAAGACCTCGGCAAGGGCTTCCCTGCCGGCGACTGCTGTCCCGGCGACATCGTCCGGGTCCATGATGTCCAGCATGCGCTCAAAGGCGCGAAGGATCTCATGCCGCCGCGGCAGTTCGAAGGGTAGCTCGTGCATCAGCCCGCTGAGGGTCCAGATGTCTTGGTGGAGCTCCCACACCACCTCGTTGAGTTCGGCTATGGCTATGCGTCCAAGCCGGTAGTGAGGCTCGTCTCCGGAGGTGGACTTGTCCCCGAGCGGGGTTGCCGCGAAGCTCCACCCCTGGCTGAGATCCGGATTGGCCGCGGCTTCCACGTAGAAGTCCACCGAGAGTCCGCCACCCAGAAGCTTCAACGGGACATGTTGGTTGCGCGGAGAGATGGCCTTGATGATGGTGCCGTCCGGCCGCCAGGCGATGCCTTCGCACTGGAATCCGGGGGCGTCGATGCTGAAACCGAGATCGACGACGATCTCCACCGTAGTGCCATCGGCGACTCCCCAGCCCTCCGGGACCTCGCCACGAAGCCGAAGCCATTTGGTGCTCCAGGCCTTGCCCCACACGGCGCCGTGTTCCTGGGGTTCAAAGACCTGACGAAGTGCTTCGGAGACCGGGACCGGCTCTCCAGGGGCATCCCAGCTGCTCAGTTCAAGAGGCAGTGCGCGGCCATAGATGGCGGGAGCTATCCGCTCCCGGACAAAACGTTCGAGCCGCTTCTCGGTGATCCGGCGGTCGTCGTGCAATTGAAGTCCCCTTTGGCGGTGGGCTGGGTTGATTGCTTCCTTACCGTTACGAGCAGCTTAGTTAGCAAGGCCACTGTCCGGAGGAAACAGATTCCATTCGATGGATAAAATCTACGTTGTTCCTGGACAATAGCCAAGTGATTGGCGGCTATCCCTACAAGTCCCTAAATGGTGGCCGCAACACCCACCCGGTCACTGCCCGCGTAGACGTTGAGGCTGGTCCCCCGGCTGAAGCCCACCAGGGTCAAACCGGTCTCCTGCGCGAGCTCCACGGCAAGGCTGGACGGTGCGCTGACGGCGGCCAGAACCGGGATTCCTGCGAGCGCCGCCTTCTGGACTAGCTCGAAGGATGCCCTCCCGGAGACCTGCAGGACGGTGCCGCGCAGGGGCAACATTCCTTCGCGCAGCGCCCAGCCCACCACCTTGTCCACAGCGTTGTGTCTGCCCACGTCTTCCCGCAGGCACAATAGCTCGGCAGCGCCGCCTGCGCCGTCGTCGTGGATTCTGAAGAGGCCGGCGGCATGCACTCCCCCGGTCTTGTCGAAGACTGCCTGTGCTTCGCGAAGGCGGTCAGGCAGCGAGGCCAGAACCTCGACCGGGACGCTCAGGGCGTCATCCGCTGGGTTGAAGTGGGAGGATTTGCGCACTGCCTCGATGGAGTCGGTGCCGCAGATCCCGCACGAGCTGGAGGTGTAGACGTTGCGGCCGGTCTCGGGAAGGACGACGTCGGGACGCAACTGCGCCTCCACGACGTTGAAGGTCTGAACGCCGTTCTCGTCCTCACCGGCGCAGAAGCGCAGCGAAATGAGCTGGGCCGGGTCCCAGATGACACCTTCGGAGACCAGGAAGCCCGCCACGAGGTCGAAATCGTCGCCAGGGGTCCGCATGGTCACCGAGAAGGACATGTGCCCCAGGCGCACCTCGAGCGGCTCCTCGACGGCCAGGAAGTCCTCGCGGTAGCGGACCGGGTGCTCCAGCGCCTGGGCGGAGCCATCCAGGACGAATTTGTGCACCTTGCGGCGCTGGGTCACCCGTCCCATCTCAGATACCCACCGTTCCGGCGGCTTCCTTGTGTTCGGCAGCTTCACCGTGCTTGACGAACCGCACCGTCATGGCCTTGTAGCCGGGCGTGTTGGATTCGCGGGCAACGAGTTCCCGGTGGACCAGGGCGTTGGCCTCCGGGAAGTACGCGGCTGCGCAACCCTTGGCCGTGGGGTAGGCAACCAGCCGGAACTTGTCCGCCCGGCGTTCCGTTCCGCCGAAAGTGGAGATGACGTCCACCATGTCCCTGTCCTCGAAGCCGAGTTCGCTGAGATCGTCCTCGTGGACCAGGATGACCCGGCGGCCTTCGGAAATGCCCCGGTAGCGGTCGTCCAAGCCGTAGAACGTGGTGTTGTACTGGTCGTGGCTGCGGACCGTCTGGAGGATCAGGTGGCCGGCCGGGGCTTCAAGGTACTCCAGCGGGCTCACGGTGAATCGTGCCTTCCCGATGTCCGTTGCGAACGTGCGGGTGTCGCGTGGTGGATTGGGCAGGACGAAGCCGTTCTTGGTCCGCACCCTTGCGTTGAAGTCCTCGAAACCGGGGATCACCCTGGAGATGTGGTCCCGGATGACGTCGTAGTCCTCGGCCATGGCACGCCAATCCACAGGGTGGTTGTCCCCGAGGACCGCCTGTGCCATTCGTGCGACGATGACAGGTTCGCTGAGCAAATGCTCCGAGATCGGAGTCAAGCGGCCTTGGGTGGAGTGGATGACGGACATGGAGTCTTCCACGGAGAGGATCTGCCGTCCGCCCGGGTGTTTGTCGTCCGTGTCCGTTCGGCCCAGGGTAGGCAGGATCAGGGAGGTCTTGCCGTGCACCACGTGGGCACGGTTGGGCTTGGTGGAGATGTGCACCGTCAGCCCGGCCCTCTTGAGCCCTTCCTCCAGCGCGACGGTGTCCGAGCCTGCCGCGGCGAAGTTGCCGCCCATGGAAACGAACACGTCCACCTCGCCCTTCTCCAAGGCGTGTTGGGTTTCCACGGAGTCGTACCCGTGCGCCCGGGGGGTCGTGAATCCAAACTCTTTGTCCAAGGCTGCCAGGAAGCCTTCGGAAGGCTTCTCCCAGATGCCCATGGTGCGGTCGCCCTGCACGTTGGAGTGGCCACGGACGGGACAGGCGCCGGCGCCACGCTTGCCGAAGTTTCCCTGCAAGAGCAGCAGGTTGATGATTTCCCGCAAGGTATCCACAGAGTGGGGCTGCTGGGTCAGGCCCAGCGCCCAGCAAATGATGGTGCCCTTCGAAGCGGCCAGCATGCCGGCCACCTTGGTGATTTCAATGCGGCTCAAGCCCGTGGCGCGTTCCGTCTCGACCCAATCCAGCGCCGCCCGGGCCTCGGCGTAGGCCTCGAAGCCGTCGGTCTGCGCCTCGATGAAGGCGCGGTCCACCACTGTTCCCGGCTGCCGCTTCTCCTCCTCCAGCAGGAGGTGGCCCAATGCCTGGAACAAGGCAAGGTCGCCGCCCACCTTGATCTGCAGGAATTCATCGGCGATGTCCGTGCCACCGCCCACCACGCCGTTGAGCGACTGGGGATCCTTGAAGTTCAAGAGCCCGGCTTCCGGCAGAGGATTGACGGCGACGACCTTGCCCCCGTTGTTCTTGCAATCACGCAAGGCGGAGAGCATGCGCGGATGGTTCGTGCCCGGGTTCTGGCCCACGACGAGCACCAGTTGCGCTTCGTGGATGTCTTCCAGCGAGACTGTGCCCTTGCCGATGCCGATGGTCGGGTTGAGGGCGCTCCCGGAAGACTCGTGGCACATGTTCGAGCAGTCGGGCAGGTTGTTGGTGCCCAGGCTGCGGGCGAACAGCTGGTACATGAACGCGGTCTCGTTGGCCGTGCGCCCGGAGGTGTAGAAAACGCAGCGGTCCGGCGTGGTGGCATTCACGTGTTCGCCGATCAGGGCGAAAGCATCCGTCCAGCTGATCGGAGAATAGTGTGTGTCGCCAGGGCGGATGACGACCGGCTCGGCAATGCGGCCTTGGCTGCCGAGCCAGTATTCGGTCTTGTCCTTGAGTTCGGCCAGGGAGTGCCGTGCCCAGAACTCCGCGTCGACCACGCGAGTGGTGCTCTCCTCGGCGATTGCCTTGGCACCGTTTTCACAGAACTCGGCTGGACTGCGTTTGCCGGTGATGGACTCCGGCCAGGCGCAGCCGGGACAGTCGAAGCCGTCCCGTTGGTTGACGCGGAGCATTGACTTGACGGTCCGGCTGACGCCCGCTTGGGCCCAACCGCGTTCCAATGCCACGGTGACTGCCTTGACGCCCGCGGCGGAGCGCTTTGGTGGGTGGATCTGGAGGTCATCTTCGTTGATGTCCTGCTCGGGTGCATGCCTGTTCATGTCCCCATCATTGCAAGGCCTGACTCTCTAATCCACCCGCGTCCATTCGGCGCCGGAACTCTCAGCCTGTCAGGGCGCTCCAGTCGACCGGCCCGGACGAAACCTTGCGGGCCGGCTTGGCAGGAGTCTTCTTGGCCTTGTCTTCCGAGGACTTCGGCAGGGGAAGCGGCGGCCCCCACGGCAACGGAAAAGCGGGCACTGCCTCGCCCAGTTGCACGCCGTGCGGCGGCACCACCATGACTCCGTCCGCACTGGCGAGGCCGCGCATCATCCCGGGCCCCGCATGCTGGGCCGGCGAGGCCAGGCCGTACACGAACCTGAAGGGAAGCAAGCGCGTGCGTCCGGGATCGGCGTCGAGCATTGCACCGCAAGGAACCTCGCCGACCTCCGGCAGCGCCCCGTGCCCCAGCCCCGCGAGAAGCGGTGCACCGATCGTGAAAAGGACCATCATGGCCGCGAGCGGATTGCCGGGGAGACCCAGCACGAAGCGCCCGTCGGGCAGTTCGGCCAGCACGCCAGGATGTCCCGGACGCATCGCAATTCCGTCAATCAGCAAGCGTCCGCCGAGATCCGCAATGGCCCGCCGGAAGTGGTCGGTCCCCGAGCGGCCGGTTCCACCGGTGGTGATGACGACGTCGGCGGGTGGCGCGTCCGGCGACAGCTCGCCTTCTTCAAGGCCCGAGAGCCATTCTTCATAGGAGTCGCCCACCTTGATTTGCTCGCCGCGGATCCCGCCAAGGAGCTCGACGACGGCGCCAAGCTGGGGACCGAAAGTATCCCGCACCCGCCCGGGGACCGGGACACCCGCGGTCACCACTTCGGAACCGGTCAGGAGCATTTTCACGAGGGGCTTGCCCAGCACGTCGAGTTCATCGCGCCCGGCCAAGGCAGCCAGGGCGAGATGGGCCGGGTTCAGGACGACGCCCGATTTGATCAGCAGCTCGCCCGCCGCAGCTTCTTCTCCCGCGTTGCGGATGTGTTGACCGTTGCGCGGTTCGCCCGGCTTCGCGTTCCCGCCGAGCGCGAGCAGCGGCAAGCCATCTTCGTCCGTGCTCAGGACCCCGCTCTCGCTCCGCAGCACGGCCTTGGCCCCCGGCGGGATCAGGCCACCGGTGGCGATAGGACTCGCTTGGTGCGGTGCCAGCCGATGGCCGGGTTCGGCGAGGATCCATGGGCCGCTGCCGTTGACCGCCCAGCCATCCATCGCAGAGGACGCATAGTGCGGCAGGTCCTGCAGGGCGTGGACATCCGCGGCCAAGGTCCTGCCGATGGCGTCCTTCAACGCAATGGGCGCGGCGGGAATGGGCGTGGCACTATCGAAGGCAAGTTGCCGTGCCTCGGCCCACAAGTGGTCGGCATGCGGGACATGCCCGGGGGCATCCGTCATCCGGCGTCGGTTCCGGGATTCGTATAGTCCTTCGCGAGCGTGCGGGCCAGGCCCATGGCGGCATCCATCGATGCAGCTTCAGTCGCTTGTCCCGAACCCGCAGCAAGTCCAGCCGCGAAGCCCGCAATGAAGGTGGTCAAGGGAGCCGCCGGCCGGACCACTGAATGGGCTGCAACGCCTGCCAGGGACAGGATCTCGTTGATGTCGATCTCGACGTCTTCCAGCTCATACGCTTGCAGCAGGCTCCTGCACCATTCCTCGAGCGTTTCTTCCTGGCTCTTCACGATCCGCCTCCACTGTCCGGTCCAGCTGTTGTCACGGCAGGTCGCCGTCCACTCCAAGCGCCGCGGCATCGTCCCAGGTATCCACGTCATCGGTGGACCCCGCGGGGACAGGCACGGCCAGCAGATCAAGCCTAGCAAGCAGTCGGAAGACCGCGGCGTTGGCCAGGCCACCTTGTTCTGCCGCTGCCAGCACTTCCCGTTGCAAAGCAGATACCCGGTAGATGCCGAGCAGCGGCTGCTTCCGGCCGTCGGCGGATACGGACATGGCCCCTTCCGCTTCCTCGTGGCCTGCAAGTTCCCGAAGCAGGACCGGAACCGCGGCGGCGGCCAGGGGCATATCGCAGGCCAGGACCAGGACCCAGGGCGCATGTTCCGGGGACGGGCTCACGCCTTCTTGCGCTTCGGTGTCTTGCCCTTCGCCGTCTTGCGCTTCTCTGTCTTGCCCTAGGGCGAAGAGTCCGGCGGCGATCGCGGCTGCCGGTCCGGCGTAGGGCGGGTCCTCCCGTGCGGTCAATGTGCCGTCCGGCAAAGTGCCGGGATCCGGTCCGACGACGACGACCCTCCCGGCGCCGCGCGAAGCCGCGACGGCACGCTGAAGGAGGGTGGCGCCGTCGTACCTCAACTGGGCTTTGGGCACGCCGCCGAGGCGGGAGGACTTGCCACCCGCCAATATCACCGCATCAAAGTCCACCCGCCCAGATTACCCGGGAAGCAGGCTCAATTCCGGTTCAGGCCGCCGATTCGGGCAGGAGGAAGGGATCCCATGCGGGCGCAGGTTTCTCAAGCTCCTTGATCTGCCAGATAGCCCCGGTGGGCGCCGCCGGAGTGAACCTCAGTTTCCAGCCCATCTCGGCAGGGGTGTGGTCACTCTTGGCGTTGTTGCAGCGCAAGCACGCTGCCACCAGGTTTTCCCAGGAATCCGCGCCGCCCCTGGATTTGGGGTGGACGTGGTCAATGGTGTGCGCTGCTTTCCCGCAATAGGCGCAACGGTGACCGTCGCGGCGCAAGACGCCGCGGCGTGTAACCGCCGTCATGGTGTTGTACCTCGGCCGGATGTAGCGATTGAGCAGAATCACGGAGGGACGTCCGAGAATCTCCTGTGGCCCGACGACAGGCTCGTCGCCTTCGGCCACTACGCTCGCTTTTCCGGTGAGCACAAGGACCAGCGCCCGGCGGAAGGTTACTACCGCCAGCGGTTCATATCCAGCATTCAGAACGAGTGTGCGCATGCACGTACCTCTTCACGGCCGCACCCGTCAGGGGCGCGAGGGCCGGCTGCCCTCTGCATGTACGGGCTGTGGATCGACAACCTAAGAGTAAACACCCGGAGGCCAGATCAACGAATCCTTGCGGGAGTTCCAGCGCGGTGTAGGTCAAAGTTCATGTGCCGGACACATGGCCGGAACCTTTCACGCACCCGGGAGATACTCCTCGAATCGTCCCTTTGAGACTGCCTGGAGCAGTGATTTAGCGCATGCTGGTTAAAACAGAACATCCCCGCCGGCGGACCAGCGGGGATGTTCCAGTGAAGCTATGTAGCCGGAGCTATTTAGCCACCAACGCGGATGAAGACCGGGCCGGAGCCAACGTTGACGCTGTAAAGGGCGGTGGTGCCACCGTTCCAGCCGCCGTGGACTGCCATGCCGTTGCCGACGTAAACGGCGATGTGGGCCATGCCCATGCCACCGTTCTGGTAGTAGACCAAGTCTCCCGGCTGCGCTTCAGCAGCGCTGACCGTACGGCCAAGGGAGAGGTAGTCTGCCGGCCAGCCGTGGAAGTTGATCCCAACAGCGGCCAGGGAGTTCGAAGCCAGGGCGGTGCAGTCCTGGGCAACGCCAAGCTGAGCGTAAGCTGCGGCAGCAATCGCTGCGCCCTTGCCGCTGGCAACCTTCGTGGCGGGTGAAACAGCAGCGGTGACAGAGAGCGTCGAGGCGCCGGTAGCGGCACCCGTCGCAGCCTGCGTGGCCGGAGCAGCTTCCTGCGTGGCAACCGGAGCTGCGACAACCGGAGCAGCTTCGGTGGAGACCGCCGGGCGCTCGTACTTGATGGCGACGGAGGAGTCGGCCGAAATGCTGGCTTGGGCGATGGACTGGACTTCCAGGGCGGAGGTCGAAGTGGACTCGCGGGGGACATTGGTTTCTGCAGCGTTGGCTGCGATACCGCTAGTAAGCACCAGACCGGAAGCAGCTGCGATAACCGCTGCCTGACGGCCTACGCCACCGGCGTTGCTGCCGACAGTCTTAGCGATAACGGCAAGCGAGTTGGTCTTGGTGACCGCGGCACGGTGGCGCGCAACAGTAGAGCGTGAAGACACGTTAAGAGGCCTCTCCCTATGCCCGCGAGGTAAGCTGTCGGATTCGGATGGGAGTCATCCGGCCACACTTCTCCCTCTCGGAAGTTGTGCGACTTAACCCCAAGGCCATCCGTGAAGATGACCAAAAGTGGGTCCCCCGCCTCTGCCAGACGATGTTTTGCGAACGGAACCTCGAGCAGTGGCAGAGCTAGGCAATCCACTCGAGTGCATCAACTCTCTAAAAGTTGATGCGTCTTAGACGGTACATGAGTTTTGGCTGAATGTCACATTCAGGTCACGGAGCGTGACAAGCATGCGAGAGGCTTCCATCGGATTGGCTACAGCCAGCCCAGGGGGTCAACGACGTCGCCGTTGACCATGACTTCAAAGTGGAGGTGGCAGCCCGTGGAGGCGCCCGTGGTGCCGCTCAATGCAATGACATCGCCGCGGCTGACCGTTTGGCCCACCTGGACGTTGAACGACGACAAATGGTTGTACGTGGTTTCCAGGCCGTTGCCGTGGTCCACCACAATGCGGTTTCCGCCGCCATACGGATGCCAGCCAGCGAAAGTGACCTTACCGGCCGCGGCAGCATGGACCTGGGTGCCGCACTGGGCCACGAAGTCCTGACCTCGGTGAAACTCTCCCAAGCCGCCCGTGATGGGATTCACGCGGTAGCCGAAAGGCGAGGCCGTTGTCAGGGTGTCCAGCGGCGCCCCCAGGGTGCCCTTGGAGGACGACGTCTTGATGGTACCGACGGACTGCGCACTCAAGAGCTGCTTAAGCTTGGTGTCCGGATCTGCAGTGGTGGAAACCGCAGCACGGCTGAAGTCGATCGTGGCGCTCGCCGCGGCCGGAATCTCAGGCTGGCTGCCCACTGCCAAGGCGGTTTGGTTTGACTCGGGCGTGGCCGTCATAGCGCCGGCGCCCGGCAAGGCGACCGTCAGGATGAGGCCCGTAGCGGCAAGGGCCACTCCGGCCTTCTGTCCTGCTCCGCTTGCGGCGGCGAACTCGGCCATCTGCCGCAAGGGACCCTTGCGGCGGCGAAGTTCGCGATGGGGATCGCGGGGCCGGTCGTGCTCGACGGCGGTTGTGCTCCGCAGCACAGCAGTAGGACCGGACGCGCGCCTGCGGCCCCTGGTGTTCTGCGTGGTCAAGGTTTTCCTCTCTGGCAAGCCTGCGAAGTTAGCTGTCGGATTCGGGCCAGAGAGATCGTGGACCCGGTCCGCGCGAAGGGCACAAAACGCAAGGTACCCGGAGGGGCCTTGCGCTGTTCGCACTCCTGCTACGGACTTCACCCCAAGGCCGTCTTTCGACAGCCGATGGTGGTTCCTCCGTTTCTGCCAGTGAATGGACTAATCCACCTGATCCGCTGGCAGAACTCGGCTTCGGATCAGGTAACGCTTTGGTATCGGCGCCAGTATTTAACTATAGGGGATTAAGCCCCCGCGGTAATAATTTCGTTACCTTTGCCGACCGCATCGGCGGGCCGGCTAGGCGACCGTGACAAACACGTGCGAGGCAACCTCGGGCGGCAGCTCCAGCGCGCCGTCGATATTGGGCACGCGAACGGAGATGTACTCCCCCACACGTTCCAGGGAAACCCTGGCGCCGGGGCGGATTCCACCCTCGTCCAGCTGCACCAGAAGTTCAGGCTCCACCTGGATCGGTTCAGCCAGTCGACTGACGGTGACCCTGTTTTCAGGTGAGTATTCGTTCATCGCGTCAAGAAGATTGACCACGCCATCCGTAAAGGCGTGGGACGCGACTCCGCCGAGCGCTTCGAGTCCGGGAATGGGGTTGCCATAAGGCGATTCCGTGGGGTGGTCCAGCAGTTCATAGAGCCGCCGTTCCACGCGCTCACTCATGACATGCTCCCAGCGGCATGCTTCATCGTGGACGTAGGCCCAGTCCAGTCCAATGACATCTGCCAGGAGCCGTTCGGCGAGCCGGTGCTTGCGCATGACCTCGGTGGCGCGTTTCCGGCCCGTTTCGGTCAGCTCAAGGTGCCTGTCGTTGGACACAATCACCAGACCGTCGCGCTCCATCCGCCCGATCGTCTGGGAAACGGTGGGGCCGGAGTGCCGCAAGCGCTCGGCGATGCGTGCGCGAAGAGCCACGATGTTCTCTTCTTCAAGCTCCAAAATGGTCCGAAGATACATCTCAGTGGTATCGATCAGATCCGTCATCCAGCTCAGCTCCTCGAGCGCAGTATCTTGCGTATTTTCGCCAGCTCCAAGCTTAGCTTATTTGGAATTACTCCGGATAATTCCGGCGCTTGTCCAGCGCCGCCCCGAACAAGTGCTTTCCACGTGGCGGACTATGACAGCTTCGGTTCTGCCCCCGCCTGCGGCTTCAGGCAGAATTGGGGAGTCGAAGGGGCAGCTTGCCACCTGCCACGACCCATCTAGGCCGCTACTTCACCATTGGAGCATCCCGTGAGCGACAACAGCATCACTATCCCCGCCGATTTGCTGCCCAAGGACGGCCGCTTCGGCGCCGGGCCCTCCAAGGTCCGCCCGGAGCAGATCGAGGCCCTCTCCGCCGCCTCGACAACGATCCTCGGCACCTCCCACCGCCAGGCACCCGTCAAGAACCTGGTGGGCTCCGTCCGCGAGGGACTTAGCCAGTTCTTCCTTGCACCCGAGGGCTACGAGGTGATCCTCGGCGTCGGAGGCTCCACCGCGTTCTGGGACGTCGCCAGCTTCGGCCTGGTCGAGAAGAAGGCCCAGCACCTCTCCTTCGGTGAGTTCGGTTCCAAGTTCGCTTCGGCAACCAACAAGGCACCTTTCCTTGAAACTTCGTCCATTATCAAGTCCGAGCCTGGCACCCGGCCGGTTTCCCAGGCCGAAGCAGGCGTGGACGTATACGCATGGCCGCAGAACGAAACTTCGACGGGCGTGGCCGCTCCGGTCAAGCGGGTTCAGGGCAGTGACGACGGCGCCTTGGTCCTGGTGGATGCGACGTCCGCAGCCGGCGGCCTGGATGTTGATGTTGCCGAAGCTGACGTCTACTACTTCGCCCCGCAAAAGAACTTTGCCTCCGACGGCGGCCTGTGGCTGGGGCTCTTCTCCCCCGCCGCCCTGGAGCGCGCGGCCCGCATCAAGGCAAGCGGCCGCTGGATCCCCGATTTCCTCGATCTGCAGACGGCTATCGACAACTCGAAGCTCAACCAGACCTACAACACCCCGTCCCTGTCCACCTTGGTGACGTTGGATGCCCAGGTCCAGTGGCTCAACAAGAATGGCGGCCTGGACTTTGCTTCCGGACGCACCGCGGACTCCGCAGGCCGGATCTACGACTGGGCCGAGGCTTCCGAGTACGCCACCCCGTTCGTCGCGAAGGCCGAGGACCGCTCCAATGTCATTGCCACGATCGATTTCGACGACTCGATCGATGCCGCGGCCATCGCCAAGGTGCTGCGCGCCAACGGGATTGTGGACACGGAGCCGTACCGCAAGCTGGGCCGCAACCAGCTGCGCATTGCTACCTTCGTTGCCATCGAGCCGGACGACGTCTCTGCATTGCTCGCCAGCATCGACTTCGTGGTGGGCGAACTGAAGAAGTAAGGGCCTGCCGCGTTCCCGCGGTCAGGACTGGTCGGCGTCGTCCGGGAGAGGATCCCGGGCGGCGCTAGCCTCTTTAACAGCGCTAGCCTCATTAACAGCGCCACTGGCGCCTTGGGACTCAATGCGGAAGAACCGGATGCCGCGGGCGCTGCTATCGAAACGGAGCCGCAGCTGGCGGGCGCGGATGATCCACACGATGCCGACGACGGCGGTGCTGGCGCCCGCGACGGCGGCCACGCCCACAGCCCATCTGGGTCCGGCGACGTTGGACACCCAGCCGACGAACGGTGCGCCGATGGGCGTTCCACCCATAAAGATGGCCATGTAAAGTGCCATGACCCTGCCTCGCATGACGGGTTCCGTGGTGGACTGCACGTAGCCGTTGGCGCTCGTGATCATGGTCAGGGCAAACAGTCCACAGGGAATCAGCGCCAAGGCAAACATGGTGTAGTTCGGAGCCAGGGCGGCCAGTCCGCTCGCAAGGCCGAACCCGCCCGCCGCCGCGAAGATGAGCCGCATGCGTGGCCGCCCTCGCCGGGCGGAAAGCAATGCTCCTGCGACGGAGCCGATCGCCATGACCGAGTTGAGCAGCCCGAATGCCCCCGCGTCCATACCGAACTCCGTGCCGACCATGGCCGCGATGAAGAGGACGAAGTTCAGGCCGAACGTGCCCATGATGAAAATCGCGACCAGGACAACCACAATGTCCGGGCGATTGCGGACATAGCGAAGCCCTTCACGGATGCGGCCCTTGCCCGCGGCGGCGCGGGGTTGGACACGCAAGGAGGAAAGGGGAATGGCCCGGATCGCGCCAAGCATGGCAAGGAAGGTCAGGGTATTGATCATGAATACCCAGCCAGGCCCCACCGCGACCGTCAACACGCCGGCCACGGCGGGACCGATCATGCGGGCAACGTTGAAGGACGCGCTGTTCAAAGCGACGGCGTTGGAAAGATAGTCGTCCTTGACCAGCTCCGACACGAAGGTCTGGCGCACCGGGGCGTCAAGTGCCGAGACGACGCCAAGCAACAACGCGAACACATAGACATGCCACAACTGCGCTGCACCGCTCAGGACCAGGAGTCCCAGACCAGTGCTCAGGACCGCCATGGCCGATTGGGTCATGACCAGGAGCCTGCGCCGGCTGTAGCGGTCGGCAAGCAGTCCGGCCCACGGGGCCAGGAAAAGCTGCGGACCCAGTTGGAGGGCCAAGGTCACGCCCATCGCGCCGGCATCGTGGTTGCTCAGGTGGGCGAAAACCAGCCAGTCCTGGGCCGTCCGTTGCATCCACGTGCCGATATTGGAAATAAGGGCACCGATGAACCAAATGCGGTAGTTAAGGACACCGAGCGATTTGAAGGTGGACATCAGTTTCCACCTTCAGGGAATTCACTCGCCGGGTCCGCCAAGGGCTAGTCAGCCTCGATGTCGTCGGCGTCGTCGTTCTCTTGTTCGTCACCGGAGGTAGCGACGTCCTCGTCGGAGGGGCCGCCGTCGTCGTCCGCGTCAACGGGAACGCCAGCCTCGTCCGCCAATTCTTCGGCCTCGGTAGCCTCGTCCTCGGGACGGACGCGCTTTGCCCAGGGCACCCATTCGGGAGCGAGGATGGAGTCCTCCGAAGGCAGCAGGCCAAGCTCGCTGACCGTGACCACTTTGGAGCGCGAGTTGCGGGTCACGACGGCGTACCACTGCCACCCGCCGTAGCCGGCCAGCCGCGATTCGAACAGGTGCGTGACGACTCGTTCGCCTTCGGAGCGCGCGGCAATGTGGGGTCCGATTTCGGCCGGTTTTGCAATGGTCTCCACGGCGTTACGGGCGACGTCGACGGCGGCCGCAAGGAAAGCGTCCGGCTTGCCGACGCGCCACACAGGAAGGCCGGTGCGGGGTTTCGCCGTTGATGTCATGGCAGGTTTAGGCTTCCAGCTCGTCGGCAACCTTGCGCAGGGCTGCGGCGATGGCCTTGCCCTTGGCGCCTTCAGGGTACTTACCGGCGGACAACGTGCCGGAGAGATTGTCCAGGACGGATACGAGGTCCTGGACTACCGGAGCGAGCTCGCGGGCGTTCATACGCTTGGCTTTGGCGATGGATGGCAACTTATCCAGCACGCGGAGTCCCAGCGCCTGCGCGCCCCGGCGACCGTCGGCGACGCCGAACTCAACCCGGGTGCCCGCCTTGAGATCCGCTACACCTTCGGGCAGTGCGGATTTGGGCAGAAATACTTCCTGGCCGTCCTCTGCTGCGAGGAATCCGAAGCCTTTTTCCTTGTCATACCACTTGACCTTGCCGGTGGGCACGTAATCAACCTTCTTCGTTCTTACTTGCGAGACACGGCCGGCGCGCCACCGCATCCGCAGGATACTGCGGGAATAGGGGTAACTGCCTGGACCGTGTTGGTCTATTGCTTCAAGGTTATCCTGCCCGGCAGCGGATTCGCGCTTTGAGACCCCCGCAGGCAGGTCTCGCCGCCTTTGTCCGCAACCGAACTGCACCCTGGCCCCGGAACAGGGGATGCGGCCCGGGACTGTTAGCGTTGCTTCCATGATTCCCCACGACTTCCGCCGCCCGCTCACCATCGTTGCCGCAGTCGTCGCAGTCCTTTCCCTGGCGGCCGTCGTCGCCGTCATGGCGGTCGCTTTCGCCGACGGAGTGGCACCGGTCTGGGTCACGTCCACCGCTCTCTACGGGCTGCCGCTCGCCTTCATTTTGATGGCCGCGTTGGTGGTTGACTCCGTGTGGGCGCGGCGCCGCCAATGAGCAGCCGGAAAGCCCGTCGGCGGACCCGGCTGGCTGTAACGTTGAACTGATGTCCCTCATTCGCGCGCTCAGCAAGGAACTGGAAGCGCGCAGCGATGATTCGCTGCGGGCCCTGTTTGCCGCGCGGCCGGACCTCATCTCCCCCGTGGTCCCGGACTTCGCTGCACTCGCGGCGCGGGCAAGTGCCCGGGTCAGCGTGCAGCGCGCCCTGGAACGGCTCAACAAACCGGAGATGCAAGTACTCGAGACGCTCCACCTGTGCACCAACACCGACACTGGCCACAGCGTCTCCGCGACGGGACTGAAGAAGTGCATCAACGGCGCCACCCTTGCCGCGCTCGAGCCGATCCTGAACAAACTCCAGGAACTGGCCCTCATCCACCGGGCCGATCCGCCGGCTACGGTGCACAATCCAGGCCGGCAGCGTTTCTACTTGCCGGTGGGCAGCCTCAAGGACGTCATCGGCATCTACCCGGCCGGTTTGGGCCGCAGCTACACCGAGTTGGTGCGGCTGCAACCGGCCTTCGCCCAGCGCGTGGTGCACCTCGTTGCCGAACTCCACCAAAGCGGAGCCAATATCCTGGCCGCCACGACGCCCATGGAAGCGGCGCTGGCGCTGCAACGTTGGACATCGACGCCGGAGAACCTTAAGCACATCCTGTCCGAGGCACCTGTACGGACGCGTCCGCTTTTGAACAAGTTCGGCAACTGGGCCATGGGCGCCGTTCCCCAGGCCCAGCGCAAGGCTTCCGTGCTCCATGAAGGCCGCGACGTCGGTCCCGTGGACTGGCTCTTGGCCCGAGGTTTGCTTGTCCCCCTGGACGCCGGCCACGTTGAGCTCCCGCACAGCGTCGGTTTGTCGCTGCGCGGCGGCGCGATCGTGGATCACTTCACGTTGAAGCCTCCCGTGCCGGAGCTGGGCCAGACGAGTGCAGCTTTGCGCCGGAATGCCGCCATGGGTGCCATCGCCGAAGCGCTTCGGCTGGTGGGCGACCTCCTGTACGCGGTCCGCGAGCAGCCGGTGGTTACCCTGCGCAGTGGAGGGGTGGGCGTGCGTGAACTCAAACGCCTGGCAGACAGCCTCCGCCTGGGGTTGTCCGAGACCGCCCTGATCCTCGAGCTCAGTGCCTTGTCAGGATTGCTGCGCCTCGATGTGGACAGTTCCACCTGGATGCAGCCGCCATCGGTGGAATGGCTCACGCTCCCCCGCCAGGAACAGTGGCTCTGGCTGGTCAACGCCTGGCTCGCCAGCGAGCGCGCTCCTTCCCTCGTGGGCCAAACCCTCCCCGGGCCCGCCACCACGGCACCGCGGTCCGGATCTCCGGCAAGTTCAATCAACGCCCTGTCCGCCGAGGCCCAACGCCCTGACGCCCCGCTGGTCCGCAAACGGATCCTGGAGATCCTCGAAGAGCTCACCCTCGAAGTAGAAGCACCGGACGGCAAGGCTCCTGTGCTCAACGCCGAAGCCGTCATGGAACGCGCGGAATGGACCCAGCCCCGGATGTCTCGACGGTTCAGCTCCCTTGTCCGCGGAATCCTGCACGAAGCCGAACTCCTCGGGCTCATGGGCTCTGGCGCCCTGACCCAGCTTGGTTCGGCGATCGCCACCGAACAGCCCGAGCTGGCCCTCAGTATCCTCGGCGAACACCTGCCCGCGGCCGTCAATCATGTCCTGCTCCAAGCCGACCTGACCGCCGTCGCCCCGGGGTACCTGGCACCTGAACTGAGCGAAAAACTGCTCTTGATCGCCGACGCCGAAGGCCAGGGCCCGGCCACGATCTTCCGCTTCTCCGGAGATTCGATCCGCCGCGCGTTGGACGCCGGCCAGGACGCGGAAACCATCCTCGCGTTCCTGCACACCCACTCCGCCACCGATGTTCCCCAACCGCTCCGCTACTTGATCAAGGACATCGCCTCCAGGCACGGCCGGCTGCGTGTCGCCAGCAGCCCCAGTTTCATCCAAAGCGACGACGAGGCCGCCATCGCCGAGCTCGTTCGGGAGCCGGGAGCCGCGAGCCTGGGACTTGTCCGGATCGCCCCCACAGTACTGACCTCCGCCGCGAGCCCCCGGGAGACCGCGAGGGTGCTGCGCGAGCTGGGACTCTCGCCTGCCGTGCAGGAGGCGGAGACCGCCGTCGTGCGCTACAAGAGGACGACGGCCGTGGCCGGGGGCGTCCGCCCCGTTTACACTGCGCCCCGCATTGCACCGCCGGACGACGACGTCGACGCCCAGCTCGCGGTGCTGAGGCACCATCGCGCGGTCCATGGCGAATCGACCGGCGAGGTGGCAACGCAACTGGGACTCGAAACCCTGCAGAGGGCCATCCGGCTAAAGCAAGCGGTCACGATGAACGTGGTGGACGGCTTGGGGAATTCCAATACCGAAACCGTTGTTCCGGTATCGGTGTCGGGAGGACGCGTCAGGGTGTTCGACGCCGCCAGGGATACCGAGAGAGTCTTGTCCATCCACCGCATCATCGATGTGGAGCCCGCGGGGGAACCGCACAAGTGAGGAAGCAATAGTGAGCGACGGTCCGCTGATCGTACAGAGCGACAAAACCATCCTGCTGGAAGTCGACCACGAGCTCGCTACCGAGGCACGGCATGCGATTGCGGCGTTCGCCGAGCTGGAGCGTGCCCCCGAACACGTCCACAGCTACCGGCTCACCCCTCTGGGCCTCTGGAATGCGCGCGCCGCAGGACTGGACGCCGAAAAAGTCCTCGACACGCTCCTGCGCTACTCCCGCTTCCCGGTGCCGCACTCCTTGCTGATCGACATCGAAGAGACGATGTCCCGCTACGGCCGCTTGCGCCTCGAAAAGGATCCGCAGCACGGACTGGTCATGCGCACCACCGACTACCCCGTCCTCGAGGAAGTCATCCGGGCCAAGAAAATCGCACCCTTGCTGGGGCCGAGGATCGACGGCGAAACCGTGGTGGTGCATTCCTCCCAGCGGGGACAGCTCAAGCAATTACTGCTCAAGCTCGGATGGCCGGCCGAGGACCTCGCAGGCTACGTGGACGGCACTCCGCACCTGATCGCCCTGAACGAGGACGGTTGGCACCTGCGGCCATACCAGAAGCTTGCCACGGAGAACTTCTGGGCAGGCGGCAGCGGCGTCGTCGTGCTGCCCTGCGGTGCGGGCAAGACCTTGGTGGGGGCCGCAGCCATGGCTACCAGCTCCACCACCACGCTGATCCTGGTCACCAACACTGTCGCGGCCCGGCAATGGAAGGACGAGCTCCTCAAACGGACGTCGCTGACGGAGCAGGAGATCGGCGAGTATTCGGGCGCGGTCAAGGAAGTCCGACCCGTCACGATCGCCACCTACCAGGTCCTGACCACGAAACGCGGAGGCCTTTACCCGCACTTGGAACTCGTGGACGGGCACGACTGGGGACTCATCATCTACGACGAGGTCCATCTCCTGCCGGCTCCGATCTTCCGGATGACGGCGGACCTGCAGGCCCGGAGGCGTCTCGGGCTCACTGCGACCCTTGTGCGTGAGGATGGTCGCGAGGGTGAGGTCTTCAGTTTGATCGGCCCCAAGCGCTACGACGCACCGTGGAAAGACATCGAAGCCCAGGGCTACATTGCGCCGGCGGACTGCGTGGAAGTGCGGGTAGACCTGCCCCGGGACGAGCGCGTGGCCTACGCGATGGCGGAGGATGCGGACAAGTACCGGCTCTGCGCGACGTCGGAGACCAAGACCCACTTGGTGGAGCAGCTCGTGGCCCTGCACCAAGGCGAGCAGCTGCTGGTGATAGGCCAGTACATCGACCAGTTGGATGAGATCGGCGAGCGTTTGGACGCTCCCGTAATCAAGGGCGATACAACAGTCAAGGTGCGGCAGAAGCTGTTCGATGCCTTCCGCGCCGGTGACATCAAGACCCTTGTGGTGTCCAAAGTGGCCAACTTCTCGATCGACCTGCCCGAGGCTTCCGTGGCGATCCAGGTATCTGGATCTTTCGGTTCCCGCCAGGAAGAGGCTCAACGATTGGGGCGCTTGCTTCGCCCCAAGCACGACGGCCGTGCAGCACGCTTCTACTCCTTGGTGGCCAGGGACACCCTCGACCAGGACTTCGCCGCCAAACGGCAACGGTTCCTCGCCGAACAGGGCTACGCCTACCGGATCATGGACGCCAAGGACGTACCCGCCGCGTAGGGGCTGGGCGACCTAGGGCTGGCAGCTTGAGGGCTACGCAACCAGCTGTTCCGCGCGTTCCTGGTGCTCCGCTGCTTGCAGCACGACGGCGTCGATCACAGCCCAGGAGTCCTCGTCTTTGAGCTGCGCATCGGCGAAGCGTTCAGCGGCGGGGCGGTCGCTGAATGCCTCGTGCTCGATGCGTTCAGAGAGCGTGTCCAGGTAGCTGACATGGAATTCGACGGTTTTGAATTTCAACGCGTGATTCTTGTTTGTTTTCCATGGCTCCAGTGTGAAACGGGGCTCCGACAATTTAGGACTGTGCCCGCGGCGTGTTGGCTTTTGGCCCGCTTGTCAGGCCCTGCGCAGCATCGTCAGGCCCTGCGCAGCACTTCCGCGGCGGTGCTCCGGACCGCCTCAGTCACGGCGTCCAGGATCCGCGACGGTGTCCGCCACCGTTGCCAGTACAAGGGCACATCCAAGGGCTGCTCGGGCGCGAGTTCCACCAAGTCTCCGTCGGCTATCTCCCGGCCGCATTGAGGTTCAGGCAGCAGTCCCCACCCGAGCCCCAAGCGAATGGCCTCGGCAAACTCCTGGCTGGACGGAACATAGTGGCGCGGGCCTGCCGGCTCCATCCCACGCCCAGCCCCGCCGAGGAGTTCCAGGAAACGATGTTGGTACTCGTCCTTGCGGTCGAAGTCCACGGCCGGAGCTGCGCCCAGCGCGGCGACATCGACCCCGTCGGGAAGCCACCGCGCCCTGAATTCCGGCGTAGTGACAGCACGGTATCGCATGCTCCCCAGCGGCTCCACCCGGCAGCCCTGTACCGGCTCGGGAGTCGCTGTCACGGCGGCCATCACCGTTCCGGCGCGCAGCATGGACGTGGAATACTGCTCGTCGTCCCGGTGAAGATCGAAGACGGCGTTCAGCTCCGCAGGGACCTTTGTGAGTGCCCTGAGGAACCAGACGGACAAGGAATCCGCGTTGACCACGATCGGGACCGAAACCATCGGCGACTCGCCCGGCAGGCCGAGTTCGAGCTCGGCGTCGGCCTCCAACTGGGCGAGCTGCCGCGCCAGCCTGAGCACCACATGTCCCGACTCCGTCGCCTGGACCGGATTGCTGCGCTGCAGCAATACCCTGCCGGATGCTTGTTCAAGCGCCTTGAGACGCTGGGAGACGGCCGACGGCGTGATGTTCAGTGATCGGGCAGCGGCGTCGAGTGTACCTTCCGCGAGCACAGCGGCGAAGGTGTGCAGCTGTTCGGATGAGAATCTGGCCATAAGACGATATTACGATACCTAAGAATATTTAGCTGGACTAATGTCAAGGGCGAAACTTAGCCTCGAAGAATGAACTCCCACGACGTCTTCCACGCTGCCGGCTTGGGCCTCGGCACAGGACTGGCCCTCATTGTTGCCATTGGCGCCCAAAATGCTTTCGTCCTGCGGCAAGGAATCCGCGGCGAACATATCGGAGCAATCGTTGCAGTGTGCGCTATCTCGGACGCCGTGCTCATCGCGGCCGGGGTACTCGGCACAGGCGCCCTGCTCACCGCGGCGCCTGCCGCCGTCGTCGTTCTCCGCTATGTCGGCGCGGCATTCCTGGTGACGTACGGCGTGATGGCGGCACGGCGGATCCTCAAGCCACAAGCCCTCGTGTCCGCTGGTCCCGGGCCTTCGGGTGTCGGTCGAAGCGGACTGGCGGCCGCGCTGGCAACCGTCATGGCACTGACGTGGCTCAACCCCCATGTCTACCTGGACACTGTCTTGCTCCTGGGATCCGTAGCGAACACGCAAGGGCCCGGCCTGCAGTGGTGGTTCGGCGCCGGAGCCATGCTGGGCAGTATTCTCTGGTTCTGTTCACTCGGGTTCGGGGCAAAACTGCTGCGCGGATTCTTTGCGCGGCCGGCGTCCTGGCGGATCCTCGACGGAGGGATTGCCGTCACCATGGTGGGACTCGGTGTCGGGCTCGCTCTCGGCAGTTAGCCCGGGCCCACAACCACGACACCCCGATAATTCTCACAACAAGCATCCAGTCAACTCCCAGAAACTGGGAGCATCATGAATGGTATGAAAAAGAACGGTCCCGAAGCCAAGCTCCTCGTTGTCGACGACGAACCCAACATCCGTGAGCTGCTCTCCACCTCGCTGCGTTTTGCTGGCTTTGAGGTCGTTGCGGCGTCGAACGGCCGCGAAGCGCTCGCTGCCGCCGAACTTCACGCCCCGGACCTCGCGGTCCTGGACGTCATGCTCCCGGATATGGATGGGTTCACTGTCACCCGCCGCCTTCGCGCCGCCGGAAAGCACTTCCCTGTCCTGTTCCTGACGGCCAAGGACGACACGGAAGACAAGGTCACGGGCCTGACCGTGGGCGGCGACGACTACGTCACCAAGCCCTTCAGCCTGGATGAAGTGGTGGCCCGGATCCGCGCCGTGCTGCGCCGCACGCAGCCGATGGAAGACGACGACGCCGTCATCCGCGTGGATGACCTGGAGCTCGACGACGACGCGCACGAGGTCCGCCGCGGCGGCACCATCATCGAGCTCTCGCCCACCGAGTTCAAGCTGCTGCGCTACCTCATGCTGAACCCCAACCGGGTGCTTTCCAAGGCGCAGATCCTGGACCACGTCTGGGAATACGACTTCAACGGCGATGCCTCGATAGTGGAGTCCTACATTTCCTATCTCCGGCGCAAAGTGGACATTGACCCGGATGCCACCGCCTTGATCCAGACCAAGCGCGGCGTCGGTTACGTACTCCGGACGGCCGAGAAGCGCTGACCTTGTTCAACCGTTGGAAGTCGGCCTCCCTCAGGTCGCAGCTGGTCGCCATCATCATGGGGCTGCTGCTCCTTGCCCTGGCCGCCACGGGCGCCGGGACGCTGACGCTCGTCAAGAGCTACCTCCAAGGGCAAGTGGATGACAAACTCAAGGCTGCGGTCCAGATCGCCCAGCAACAGCAATCTTTCGCCAATCTGTCTGAGGCGGGCCCTGCCGTGCCCACGGACTATTCGTTGACGCTCTACGTCCAGGGCCAGCCGCCGTATCCGTTCGGCGGCAGCAAGACGGATCGGCCGAGCATCGCCACCATCACACCGGGTGAAGCCAAGAACCGCAATTACGCACCCTTCCAGGTGAACGGCACCGCCGGCGGCGATTGGCGTGTGGTGGCGGTCAACGTCGTGGACAACCGGACCGGGCAAAACGCAGTAGTGATCGTCGGGCTGCCCCTGTCCCCCGTGGACAAAGTCATGGAACACGCCACGCTCGTAGTGGTCGGCGTCGGACTCTTGACCCTGGTGCTCGCGTTCTTCATCGCCACCTGGACTGTTGCACGTTCCTTCCGTCCCCTCTCACGCGTTGAAAAGACTGCAGCCGCTATCGCCGCCGGTGATCTCTCACGCCGCGTGGAGGTCGAAAACCCGGTCACCGAAGTCGGTCGCTTGGGTGCTTCCCTCAACGCGATGCTCGCCCACATCGAGTCGTCCTTCGCGGCCCGGGCGGCTTCCGAGGCGAGAATGCGGCGATTCGCCGCCGACGCCTCCCACGAACTGCGGACCCCCTTGGTCACTATTCGCGGTTTCTCCGAGCTCTACCGCCACGGCGCCCTTGCCACGCCGGAAGATGTGGGCACCGCCATGGGAAGGATCGAGAGCGAAGCAAAGCGGATGGGATCCATGGTGGAAGACCTGCTCCTGCTTGCCCGCCTGGACGAACAACGGCCGTTGCAGCTCAAGCCGGTGGACCTGCACCTGCTGGCGAACGACGCCGTCGTGGACTCATTCGCGACGTCCGGCGAGCGGAAGATTTCACTCACGGGGCTCGACGGCGGAGCGGCAGCGCCTGCCCCCGTCCAGGGTGACGAGGCCAAGCTTCGTCAGGTGCTCGGAAACCTGGTGGGCAACGCCCTGAGATACACCCCGGAAGGAACGCCGATCGAGCTCGCCGTGGGGGTGCGGAACACGCCCGGCGGTCCCTTATCCGTTCTCGAGGTGCGGGACCACGGCAGCGGCATTCCGGCCGAGGAATTGCCCCGGATCTTCGAGCGCTTCTACAGGGCGGATACTTCACGCACGCGGGAGACAGGCGGCAGCGGGCTCGGTCTCGCGATTGTCGCTGCAATTGTGGGGTCCCACGGCGGTACCGTCAGGGTCGAAGAGACCGACGGCGGCGGGGCCACCCTGGTTGTCAGCCTCCCCTTCCAGGACGACATGTCCGAGGTACCTGAAGATGCGGGTATCGCCGACGCGGAGATCTCCGACTAGCAGTTTTCTATGCTGGGCGGCTTGATGTAGCGAGTTGTCCACATAGGAAGATTCGGCTCTGCCTGCGCCATGTGACGGCTTCTAGGCTCATTGTGTGGACCACAAGCCAGCCGCACCTGCGGACCCCTTTAGTTGAAAGGCAACGCCCTATGAGCGTCATATCCGTCGATACCGAACTGCTCCAGCTCAAGTCCGCCAACGTCAAGGCCACCGTGGATCGCATCAGCGCCGACGTCCAGGCGATGAAACGTGGCCTGGACGAGCTCCAAGCCACCTGGAAGGGGTCAGCGGCCAACAATTTCCAGGCCCTCGTCTCCGAGTGGACGTTGACCCAGAACAAGGTGGAGGCCTCACTCGCATCCATCAACATGGCACTGTCCTCCGCCGCGGCAAGCTACCTCCAGACCGAGCAAGGCAACACCCAGCGGTTCAGCTACTAGTAACTGAGGCTGGAAGGTCCCGGCGGGGCGGTTATTCTGCCCTCCGCCGGGATCTAGTTGCTTTCCAGGGTTCAGTTGCCTTGCGCGGTTCGTCTGCTTCCGCCCCGTTACTTCTCCGGCGTCGACTGGTGGAAGCGCAACCGCCAGCGGCCGTCGTCGAGCAACCAGATCGAGCTCCGCAATGCCGAGCCGGTTCGCCCATAACTTCTGTAATTGAGCAGCATGGCGTTGCTGGAGATGCGCTCTGCGGAAATTATCTCGACCTCCGCGGTTTCGCCTGGATCGCCCTCCAACGCCATCATGAGCTCATCGCGGGACCACACACGTCCGGAGCTGCCAATCTCGGTGAAGTCCGGGTGCAACAGGATCCCCGTACGCCCAAGGTCTCCCCTGACGTCGGGCCTCAGGAGCTCCTTCTCAAGGAGAATCACCGTTTCTTCGTCTGAGCGCCCGCGCGCCTGGCCAAGGACTGTTTCCTCGTCGTCTCCGGCGAACAAAGTGGACTCGATGAACGGCTCCTGTTCCATGAACGCCGCCGGCGCGTTAGGCAAGGATGACCCGCTCAAGAGGTCCTGACCGCCGAACAACGTGAGGTCTTCATCCGGGGCATCGGCGTCGTCGTGGTCGTCGAAAAGCGAGGGCGCTTCCACAGGCACTGTGCGGGCTGACGGCGTGCGCGCTGCTGGCGTGCGGGCAAAGGAGCGTGCAGCTTCATCAGCCCCCGGATAACCCGGTCCGCCGGGAGCAGCTGTTCCCTGCTGGAACGCGGTGGCGACAGCGCGGGCGCGCTCGTCGGCGGCCTCGTTGAGGTCGTGGCCGGCGTGGCCCTTGACCCACTCGAACGTGTACTTGCGGCCGACAATGGCCTGGTCGATGTCCTTGAGGAGATCGACGTTCAAGACGGGCTTTCCGTCGGCCTTGCGCCAGCCCTTGCGCTTCCATCCCGGCATCCACTTGGTGATGGAGTTGATGACGTACTGGCTGTCGCAGAGAATCTTCAGCTCTTCATCGGGCACGTGTGCCGTGGACCGGAAGAGGTCGAGCACCGCCATGAGCTCGCCCTGGTTGTTGGTGCCGTGCGGCCAACCGCCGGCCCTCCAGCAAGAGTCGTTCACGTACCAGGCCCAGCCGGCAGGCCCGGGATTGCCGAGGGCAGAACCATCGGCGGCAGCAATAATCGTCATGGTTTCCATCCTGCCAGACCGCCCCGACACTCCCGGACCGCGAGGCAGTGAGCGAGCGTCGGGCCAAAACCCCACACAAGTGAGCGAGCGTCGGGCCAAAACCCGATATAGGTGAGCGAGCGTCGTTAAACGGCGACGACGGCCCCCACCTGAAGTGGGGACCGTCGTCGTGCGTGTGGCTAGTGAGCCAGCGCGGGGGCTTAGAAGCCGCCCATGCCGCCCATGTCGTCGCCGCCACCCATAGACGGAGCGTTCTTCTCCGGCTTGTCGGCAACAACGGCCTCGGTGGTCAGGAACAGACCAGCGATGGACGCAGCGTTCTGGAGAGCCGAGCGGGTGACCTTTACGGGGTCGTTGACGCCGGCGGCCAGCAGGTCCTCGTAAACGCCGGTTGCAGCGTTCAGGCCGTGGCCCGACGGCAGGCCGCGGACCTTGTCGATGACAACGCCCGGCTCGAGGCCGGCGTTGTAAGCGATCTGCTTGAGCGGAGCGTCGATGGCAACGCGGACGATGTTGGCGCCCGTTGCTTCGTCGCCTTCGAGCTGCAGGTTGGCGAATGCCTTGGCACCGGCCTGGATGAGGGCAACGCCACCACCGGCGACGATGCCTTCTTCAACGGCAGCCTTCGCGTTGCGGACTGCGTCCTCAATGCGGTGCTTGCGCTCCTTGAGCTCTACCTCGGTTGCGGCACCGGCCTTGATGACTGCAACGCCGCCGGCCAGCTTGGCCAGGCGCTCCTGCAGCTTCTCGCGGTCGTAGTCGGAATCGGAGTTCTCGATCTCGGCACGGATCTGCGCCACGCGGCCGGCGATGGCGTCGGCGTCGCCGGCACCTTCGACGATGGTGGTCTCGTCCTTGGTGACAACAACCTTGCGGGCGTTGCCGAGCAGTTCGAGGGTTGCGTTCTCGAGGCTGAGGCCGACCTCGGAGGAGATGACCTGGCCACCGGTGAGGATGGCGATGTCGGCGAGCTGTGCCTTGCGGCGGTCACCGAAGCCCGGAGCCTTGACGGCAACGGACTTGAAGGTGCCACGGATCTTGTTGACGATCAGGGTGGCCAGGGCCTCGCCCTCGATGTCTTCGGCGATGATCAGCAGCGGCTTGTTGGACTGCATGACCTTCTCCAGGACCGCAACGAGTTCCTTCACGTTGGAGATCTTGGAGTTGACGATCAGGATGTACGGGTCTTCGAGGATGGTTTCCTGGCGCTCTGCGTCGGTGACGAAGTAAGCGGAGATGTAACCCTTGTCGAAGCGCATGCCTTCGGTGAGCTCAAGCTCAAGGCCGAAGGTGTTGGACTCCTCGACCGTGATGACGCCTTCCTTGCCGACCTTGTCCAAGGCTTCAGCAATGAGGTTACCGATTTCGGTGTCGCCGGCAGAGATGGAAGCCGTGGCAGCGATCTCTTCCTTGGTCTCGATCTCCTTGGCGGAGGCGAGCAGCTCGCGGATGACGGCTTCAACAGCCTTCTCGATGCCGCGCTTGAGGGACAGCGGGTCGGCGCCGGCAGCTACGTTGCGCAGGCCTTCCTTGACCAGTGCCTGGGCCAGGACGGTGGCAGTGGTGGTGCCGTCGCCAGCGACGTCGTCCGTCTTCTTGGCAACTTCCTTGACCAGCTCTGCGCCGATCTTCTCGAACGGGTCGTCCAGTTCGATCTCTTTAGCGATGGAAACGCCATCGTTGGTGATCGTGGGGGCGCCCCACTTCTTTTCGAGGACGACGTTGCGTCCACGCGGGCCGAGGGTGACCTTGACGGCGTCGGCGAGGATGTTCAGACCCCGCTCGAGACCGCGGCGTGCCTCTTCATCAAATGCAATGATCTTGGCCATAACGGCGGTAGTCCTTTCGGGACAGTCGTTAAGAAGGTGCCTTCACTGCGGTGCCCGCGACGGACGATCCTTCGCATTCGGCCTCTGTACGCCGCGTGCTCCGGACCTCACCCCAGCAAGGTTTTCTTTGTTCTCCCAGGCACCACCACTGTTTCCATACGGCCGCAGCCGCGAAGAATTAGCAGTCAGTGCTTGAGAGTGCTAATCAATAATTAGCACTCACCTGAGGAGAGTGCAAGCAGCAAGAGCTGGAAACTACTCGCCACGCCAAGGGAATTCGCTACGGGCACAAGCCCTCACGGAGTCCGTGAGGCCGTCTCCTTGCCGCTAACCCGCGCAGTGTTGTCTGCCCCGTAGGTGAAGACCATGTAATTCGACGAGGTGACGTCGCCGTTGGCGTCGAACCCGATGGTGCCGGACTCGCCGTCGTAATCCGGGAGCTTGCCCCCCTTCAGCAGCTCGACGCAGTCCTTGTATGACGTACAGGACGCGCGTTCTTTCGTTGCCGCATCGCCCGACGTCGGACGCGTCCCGCCGGACACTGTGGTGAGCCAGGCCGCGATCGAGCCACCAGCGTCGTCGCCCGCCGCTGCGGCCGCAAGCGCCGCGAGGGTAACGGCGTCGTACGTCTCGGCGGCGTACGTCGTGTCCTTGAGTTTGGGGTAGATGCCAGTCAGATCGGCTTGGAACGCCGCACTCGGGAAGACACCCGGAAGAATCCCCCGCGCGCCGTTGAGGCCACCGGCACCGAGCGCGGTTCCGTATTGGCGGATGGCACCGTCGCTCAAAATCAGGCTCTTGCCGCTCAGCCCCGCGTTTAGTAGCTCGGCCAGGGCGCCTTGGGCACCATCACGGGCAACCACGACGACGGCGTCCGGTGTGCCGGACTTGATGCCCGCCGCGGCGGGAGCTGCTTTGCCGGCCGCGAATTCCGCGTTGGTCACGGCGTCCATTCCGAGGCCGCGGGCGGCGTCCATGACCGCTCCGGAGACACGTGTACCGTAGTCCCCGGCTTCATGCATGACGGAAATCCTCTTGGCGCCGGCGTCGTGGGCAAGCTTCGCCAGGACGCTGCCCTGTGCGGCATCGGCGGCCGAAGTGCGGAAGTAAAAGCCGCCGTTCTTGTAGCTGCTGAGTCCTGACGCCGTGTTGGCCGGCGAGATAAGTGGAATCCGGGCAGGAGACAGCACATCGATGGCGGCGGGCGCATGGCTGGAATCCGTCGGCCCCACAACGACGTCGGCGTGGGCTGAGAGCAACGCCTTGGCTTGCGCCGCGGTATCGGCAGTGAAAGCCGCCGCGCTGGCCCCCTGGCTAGCGCTGCTGCTTTCGCTGGCCACCGACGCCGGAAGCAACTCGACGGGATGGCCCTTGTATCCGCCTGCATCGTTGATTTGCTTGACGGCCAACTTGGCGGCTGCCAGCTCGGACTCGTTGAGGAATGCGGAACTGCCGGTATTGTCCAGAATCACACCGATGCGCACGATGCCGTCGCCGCTCGGGGTAACCGAGCTGAGCCTGGCGTTAGCCACGGGGGCGGAACATCCGGCCAGTCCAAGGGCCAAGGCGGCAAAGCCTGCAAGAAGAGGAATTGCCCGGGACCGGCGCCCTCCGAGGGGCTGGGTTCCAAAAGGCTGAGTTCCAAAAGGCTGGGACAGCCCTGTTGCCGCAACACCCACTAGATGAGCCGCACGCTTTCTGCCTGCGGGCCCTTCTGGCCCTCGCCCAGTTCGAAGTCGACCCGTTGTCCTTCTTCGAGCGCACGGAATCCATCCATCTGGATGGCGGACCAATGCACAAAGATGTCGTCACCGGACTCATCGACAGTGATGAACCCGTAGCCCTTTTCGGCATTGAACCATTTGACGGTTCCCAAAGCCATGATCCCCACACTTTCAACTAGCAGTGGCCGGCTTCCGGGATCTCCGGGCCAGCTCACAACTACTGTAACCACAGTCACGTTGCCGTAGCGCAACCTCGGGTGTGGGTGGCCGCAATGTTATTGAGGCGTAACCGAGTTGCTACTTGTAGCCGGGGCCCAGAATGACAACCACGGGCTGCTGGAATTCGGCACTGTCCACAAGGTTGGAAATGCCCAGCAATTTACCGAGCGCTTCGGCATTGCCCTTCTGGGCTGCGCCCTTGTAGAAGACCGACGACGTCTGCTGGGGCATGCCACCCCAGTTTGCGACGGTGGACAACGGCCAGCCTCCGCCTTGAACGAGGCCGGCCACGCGGGCAGCCAGGCCACCGGTGGTGGTGCCGTTGTAGACCGCGACTGCCGCCGTCTTGTCCAACGGCGCCGTGCTCGGGGTCGGCGTCGGCGTGCTGGAAGGTGTGTCGCTCGGGCTTGGCTGGCTGGACGCCTGCGCGGCGCCGCTTGCGGATGGTGACGTCGCGGCGCTTTGCTTGGGGGCATCCGCGGTGACGACGGCTTGCGGCGTCGTCGAAGAGGTGAATCCAAGCTTCGGAAGGATGAGGAACGCAACGAGGCCTACAGCCAGCGCAATGCCGCCCAGCAGCAGCACCGGCCACAGGGCGGGCCGGGAAGCGGACGCGACGAGCCTGTGGACACCTTGGCGCGATGAGCTCTGCGGGACACGGTCGAATTCATCCCGGGCAAATTTGGTCATGGTGAAGCCTTGTCCTTGCTGCTTGCTTGCTGGGGGATCAGCGGGTGCTCTAAGCGTCAGAACCGAGACGACGCGCTGTGCGGGCCCTCTGACGTGACATACGTAGTCTACGCAATCTCTTGACCAGCATAGGATCGTGCGCGAGTGCTTCCTCGGTGTCGATGAGGGCGTTGAGCAGCTGGTAGTAGTGGGTCGCGGAGAGATCGAAGAGTTCCCTGACGGCCTGTTCCTTGGCCCCGGCGTACTTCCACCATTGCCTCTCCAGGGCGAGCATCTGCTGTTCACGCTCGCCGAGCGGCGAATCGCTGCGGAGTCCGGTGGACAGGTCTTCGAGTACCAATCCAGTTGCTACGGACGCCATGGGTTCGCGTGCGGGTTCTGCCACGACACACTCCTTCGACGCATTGACTGAAAAATGTCCCCCGCCCATGGTAACGGGCGAATAACATCGATGTCATTTGCCCCGCCGCCTTGCGGAGCCGCTTTCCCCGGAGCCTCCGGACAGGGACAATGACTGGGTGGCAGGCGAAGAAGCGTTATTCGAGCTTGAATCCGAGGATCACTCCGCCGAGTTCGAGGCCCTCCCGGGAATGGCTTTGGCGGACCTCATGGCGCCGGACTGGGCCGACGCGCTCTCTGGCGTCGAGGACGAGTTGCGCTCGGTGCTGACCTTCGTGGCGGCCGAGGCAACACGCGGAACCCACGTGCTTCCTGCCGCGTCCAACCTCCTTCGCGCCTTCCGGCAGCCGCTTGCCGACGTCAAGGTGCTCATCCTGGGCCAGGACCCCTACCCGACGCCGGGACACGCCGTCGGGCTCTCTTTCGCGGTTTCCGGGCCAACCCGGCCCATCCCCCGCAGCCTCTCGAACATCTACCGGGAGATGGAGTCCGATCTCGGACTCCCGCCGCGGGTTCACGGCGATCTTTCGGCTTGGACGGGCCAAGGAGTACTCCTCCTGAACAGGGTGCTCAGCGTCGCGGCCGGTGCGGCCGGCTCGCACCGGGGCAAAGGCTGGGAGGCCATCACGACGGCGGCGGTCGCCGCCGTCGCCCGCCGCCGCACAGTTGCGGGCAAGCAGAGTCCGCTCGTCGCGATCTTGTGGGGCAAGGACGCCGAAGCAGTACAGCCTCTGCTTGAAGGCGCCCCTGTGATCTCCTCCGCGCACCCCAGTCCGCTCTCCGCCTCGCGCGGTTTCTTCGGTTCGCGCCCGTTCAGCCGGGCCAATGCCCTGCTCCGTGCGCAAGGCGCAGATCCCGTCATCTGGGAGCTTCCACCGCTGCCCTAGCTTAGGCTTGCCTACATGACATCTTTGCCCGCGACGTCGTCTGCATCCCGCAATACCCGCCCCCAAGTGAACCTGACGGTGCTGCGCACTGAACAGCTTTCGCCCCATATGGTGCGCATCATTGCAGGTGGACCCGGGTTTGCCGGTTACGCGAACAACGACTTCGTGGACCGGTATGTAAAGATCGTGTTCCCGCAGCCCGGCGTCGACTATGAGCTGCCGCTGGATCTTTGGGCCATCCGGGAGACAATGCCCCGCGAACAGTGGCCCTACACCCGCACCTACACCGTCCGTTGGGTGGACCAAGCTGCGCAGGAGCTGGCAATCGACTTTGTGGTCCACGGCGACGAGGGCCTTGCAGGCCCGTGGGCACTGGCAGCCCAGCCCGGCGACACGCTTGTTTTCACGGGTCCTGGCGGCGCTTACAACCCGGCGCCCGACGCCGACTGGTACCTTTTCGCGGGCGACGACGCCGCGCTCCCGGCGATTGCCGCCGCGATCGAATCCCTGCCGGCCGACGCCAAAGGCTTTGCCTTCCTCGAAGTCGATAGCGATGCCGACATCCTTGCTATCGCGGCTCCCGACGGCGTGGAGTTGCGTTGGCTTCTTCGCTCCGGGGTCCCGGCCGGATCAAGCTCGATCCTGCTCGATGCCTTGGGCGACGCAGAGTGGCTGCCCGGCCGCGTCGACGTGTTCGCGCATGGTGAGCGAGGCTATATGAAGGGGTTGCGGGAGATCTTCTTCAAGCAGCGTGGGCTGGAGCGTTCCCAGGTATCCCTTTCCGGATACTGGGCCCAGGGGCGCGTAGAGGACGACTTCCAAGCGGAGAAGAAACTCCCGATCGGGCAGATCTAGGGACTGTTTCCGCTGGGTCGCCCTCCGGACGCGGCGGGCTATCGCCGGCGGACGCGGCGTCGCTCGTTGCTGGCAAGCCCCTTGGTCAGCGGCCGGGCAAGGTTGTCGCCCAGCACAATTCCTGCGGCCACGCCCAGCACGATCGCTCCCGCGTTGAGCATGCCGCCCGAACCCAGCAGGACGTCTGCTTCCTGCACCGTCAATACATACATGGAACGGAATATCTTCAAACCCGGGAGCAGGATGAGGGCTGCCGGGACTGCCACCACCAGCTGCGGGGCTCCGAGCCTGAGTGCCACCATGCGGGCGAGCAGACCAATGACCACGGCGGAAATCGCCGGCGAGAGCCGGTCTCCGAAGCCGAGGTTGGAAGCCCCCCACAAGACGAAGTAACCCACCAAGCCCACTGCCGCCGTCGGGAGCAGAAGTTTGAGCAGGGTCTGTTCGGTGATGCCGATGGCAATCACGCCGATGGCAATCAGGATCGCCTGGCCCCACAACGGATACGCTTCGGGGAATGTTTGCGTGACATCGATCGCGACGCTGCCGATGAGGTCACCCACAACCACCGCGACGGCGATGCCGGCAACGATCGCGCCGAAGGTCAGGATGGTGGACAGGAAACGTCCGGCCGCAGTCACGGGGAATCCGTTGATGGCGTCTTGCACCGAAGAGACGAGCCGACCCGTTGGCAGGAGCAAGAGAATGCCGCCCGCCACGACGATGGACGGCGGGATATCCGCCCCGGCCCAGTGGAGCATCAGCGCGATGAACGTGACCAGGAAGGAGCAAGCGGCTGTCACGAAGAAGTCAGGCGTGCGCCACTTGCCCAACTGCCGGGCCACGAGGTTGACAAGCATGTTGGAGACGAAAGCCAGAGCGGACGCTCCAACTCCCCCGCCCAGGACTCCGACGAAAACGGCGGAGAAGACGCCGAACGCCATGGTGACCATCCACCGCGGGAAGGGCTTGCTGCTGCGGATGATGTCATCCAGGCGGCTCACCGCTTCTGACCTGCCCACCCCGCCGGCCACGATATCCGTGACGAGCTGGTGCACCTGGGCCAGTCCTGCGTAGTTGTTGGTCCAGGAGCGAACCACCCGGAGCAATGTAATGGGAGTCTGGTCCTTGGGCGCGTAGTTGAGCGCGACGGACTGGTTGGTGATGTCGACTTCGATGTTCTTCAACCCGAGTGCCGCCGTGACCGCGATGATGCTGGTCTCGACTTCCAGGGCACCGGCTCCGTAACGAAACATGGATTCTGCCATGTGCAGCGCGAAGTCGATGGTCTTGCGGGCCGAAGCATCAACACCGCCCACGTGGATGATGGGGTTGGCGTAGGGACTGCCCGCCAGGCGATCGACGATGCTCATGGGCGCGGTGGGAGGATTCTCGCCCTGCACGAGCCTGCGAAGCATGCGTTTAGCATTGACATTCTGGCGCACCTGGGATGGCTTGAGCGGCTGCGTCTTGGGCAAGCCGTCCGTGTTGGGCCTGTTGTCGGGGCGGTCAGTCACGCGGGTGTTCCTCCAAAGGGCGGGGTTCCTCCAAATGCGGGGTTCCTCCAAATGCGGGGTTTTGCACATGCAGCAGACGGGTCGGCGCTGCGATTCTAGTAGAACTGCTGGCCCGTGCGGCGGGTGTAGACCTGCCGCGCAATACGTTCCCCGGCCGCGGTCCAGAGCTTGTACTTCAGCGGGCTGATGACTTGGTCATAGCAGCCGACGAAGTCGGTGACGGTCTTGCTGAAGCTTGTCTTGAACAGGCCAAGTCCGTGGAAGGGGTGCGAGGTGTCTTTGAGCCGGTCAGCGGGCGGGGTGCCACAAAAGTCGTACTCCGTGCAACCCAGTTCCTTGACCTGGTTGATGGCCCTCCACTGGACCAAATGCGAATCGCCGTACTGCGCGCGCTTCTGCAGCGATCCGCCGTCCTTGTAGGTGCCTTTCCGGCCATAGTTGATGACGAAGGCTCCAACCGAGGGGACACCGTTTTCGAAGACAAACAAGAGCCTGCCTTGGCCACGCTCGATGAAGTTGGTCCAGAACTGGCGATAGTACCCGAATTCGCGGACCCGCACTTGGGACTTCGCCTCGACCGTGTTGGTCATCAGCGCATACATGGAGCGGAAGTTCTCTTCCGTGGGTTCCATGGTCTGCACTTCAACCCCTTCGCGGATGGCGCGGCGGACGGCGTTGCGGCCGCGGGAATGCAGGTTGCGCAGTAACTGGTTCTCCTCGGGAGAGATGTCCAGCAGGGCCGTGGAATCGTTCGGCTGCAGATTGGGGGTCTTGACCACCCCGGTGGCCTCGATCGCGTCCCGGGCTTCGTCGCTGAGGACGATGTCCGGCTCGATTTTCACGGCGAAAACCCCGAGCTTGTCCCGCTTCACGAATTCCTGGTTGGCCTTGATGATCCCGGGAATGTCGTCGACGCCGGCCACGTCAGGGCCCTTGATGAGGTACCAGAGCTTGCCGAGCAGCGGAAACGACTTCTCCAAGACCAGGTTGTAGCTACTGTATTCCTCGGTCTCGTAGACGAGATGCAGAGGCTTCCAGCCGAAGTGTTGCTTCACGTCTGCGAAGGCCTCGGATTGGAGGAGGTTGCCGCCGTTGGGATTGGCCGTGACGTGTTTGTCCCAGTGTTCGATTTCCTCGGCGGTGGCAAAGCGTGCGGTAAATTCTCGCAAGGGGGCCGTGTCCAATCAGTTGCTTACTTGAGGCAGCAGGCGCCGGTGTGCGGCGCAGGCGTTCAGCCCCAAGTCTATCGGCCCAGACGGAGAGCTACCGCCTGATCGGTCTCTGACGCCGTCAAACCAGCGCCCTTCGAATCCTCACAGCCACGGCAAAGGTTCCCCAAAGTCCGCAACTATCCCGGCGGCGGAAAGTGGTTGTAACGAAAACCGAACCAGGAGGACCCGATGATCGTCTACCGCCCCATTCCGCCACTCTCCACCGGCCGTAGCAACAGCTTTTGGGCGGTATTCGCTGCCATGGCATCCGCGGCATTGCTCGGCCCTGCCTGGCCGTCCGGTACGCGCCGCCTGGAACTTCAGGACGCGGGCGTCAGCACTCCACGACGTTGACCGCGAGGCCGCCCATGGCCGTTTCCTTGTATTTGGAGGACATGTCCTTGCCGGTTTCGCGCATGGTCACGATGACCTCGTCCAAGGACACGCGGTGGGTGCCGTCGCCCCAGAGCGCCATCTTCGCAGCGTTGATGGCCTTCGCCGCAGCGATCGCGTTGCGTTCGATGCACGGGATCTGCACGAGCCCGCCGATCGGGTCGCACGTCAGGCCCAGGTTGTGTTCCATCGCGATCTCCGCCGCGTTCTCCACCTGTCCCGGCGAGCCGCCCATGACTTCGGCCAGGCCGGCGGCGGCCATCGAAGAAGCTGAACCCACTTCACCCTGGCAGCCCACTTCGGCGCCGGAGATCGAGGCCTGCTCCTTATAGAGCACCCCGACGGCACCCGCGGCGAGCAGGAACTTCACGATCGTCTCGTCGCGGTCCTGTTGCGTGGCTTTGTCCATGCCGGGAGCGAAATGCAGGGCGTAGTACAGCACGGCGGGGATGATCCCGGCGGCACCGTTCGTGGGCGCGGTGACCACGCGGCCGCCGGAGGCGTTTTCCTCGTTCACGGCCAGCGCGATGAGGTTCACCCATTCCTGCCAGTACTTCGGATCCCGGTAGTCAGGGTCCTGGTCTTTGGTTTCCTTCAGGAGCCGCTCGTGCCAGTCGGGAGCCCGACGGCGGACCTTCAGTCCGCCGGGCAGCACGCCTTCGCGCTTGAGGGACGTTTCGACACAGGCCTCCATGACGGAGTAGATGTGCAGCAGGCCGTGGCGGATTTCCTCTTCGGTCCGGGAGGCGCGCTCGTTGATGAACATGATGTCCGAAATGCCAAGCCCCTTGGAAGAACAGCGGCCCATGAGTTCGGCGGCAGTGCGGAAGGGCAGCGGGAGTTCCTTCTTGGACTCCTCCAGTTCCTTCTGGGCCGCGTCCTCTTCGCCTTCGCGGACGATGAAGCCGCCTCCCACGGAAAAGAACGTAGCCTCGTGCAGCACCTCGCCGTCGGCGTCGGACACGGAGAACTTCATACCGTTCGTATGCCGGGGAAGGACCGTGAGCGGGTGCAGGATCATGTCCGCTTCCCCGTACGGCAACGCCACCCCCGACTCGGGATCGACGGCGCCGCAAAGGTTCAGGGTGCCGGTTTCCGCGATCGAGGCGAGCCGTTCCTCCACCTCCTCGGGAAGGATCTCCTCGGGGTGGTAGCCCTCCAGACCCAACAGCACAGCGGTCATGGTGCCGTGCCCCCGGCCCGTAGCAGCCAAGGAACCGTACAGATCAACGCGCAGGGACGCCACCCGTTCCAGGGCACCGGACTCCTTCAGCTCACCCGCAAAGACCGCAGCAGCCCGCATCGGCCCCACGGTATGCGAACTCGAAGGACCAATCCCAATAGAGAAAAGATCGAAGACGCCAACAGCCATGTCGGTTTCCTTAGTTAGTTGTGGTCGGGTGGGGAGGGTGCCGGACATCCTCTGCATGCTGGGCCCACACCGTCCGGGTTCCCTGACCGAGCTTGCGAGGACAGGGGGACGGTGGGGAGCATGCTGCCGGATGCCCAGCCCCCTCCGAGGGGCCGACAGGCCGCGGTTTTCGAAAGCGTGCGTCAAAGCGACGAAGGAGCAGCACGCGTGAAAACTGGGGTCTGCCGGACCCGGAGCCAGGCCCGGAGAACCTCAGCTGAGGTTCGCGACGCCGGGGTAGAGCGGGTGCGCGGCGGCGAGTGCCTCCACGCGGTGACGCAGACCGGTCAGGTCGGCGTCGGCGTCGGCGATCAGTGCCTCGGCGATGATGTCCGCAACTTCACGGAACGCCGCTTCACCGAAACCGCGGGTCGCCAGTGCCGGGGTGCCGATCCGCAGACCGGACGTCACCATCGGCGGGCGCGGGTCGAACGGAACCGCGTTGCGGTTGACGGTGATGTCGATCGCAGCGAGGCGGTCCTCGGCTT